>NZ_CP069396.1:8275325-8583991 GCF_016887565.1 Archangium violaceum | reverse complement strand
TTCACGTCCGTCGCGGACGCCATGGCCGGCAGAAGCAGGAGCAGTGAGAGGAGTACGGACCGCATGATCGCATGTAGGCTACCCCCCGGCGTTTCCCGAGACCACCTCTCGGGGTGAGGGTCTTCACCGGACAAGGCGTAGTAGAGGCCAGGGAGCCGAGCGGACGTGCCCCGCCCGCTGGGAGGGCCTGCGGGCGCGTATGGTCCAATTCGTGTCTGTGTTTGGTTTGAGCCCGAGATGCTTCGCCCTTGCAAAAGTCCGGGCCCGGGATTAGTTCAAGGTCGAACCTTCAGGGCCCGAACGAATGCCGACCCACTACAAAGGCAGTGCGCGGGAGACCCGGGCGCTCGACACGTTCATCAAGCTGACCCGGGCCACGGAGACGCTGGGGGGCGAGCTGCACCGGCACCTGGCCAGCCATGAGCTCACCCCGCCCCAGTTCGCGGTGCTGGAGGCCCTGCTGCACCTGGGGCCCATGAGCCAGGGGGAGCTCGGCCGCAAGCTGCTGCGCAGCAACCCCAACATGACCGCGCTGCTGGACACCCTGGAGCGCAACGGGTGGATCCAACGGGCCCGCAGCCCGGAGGACCGCCGGGTGATGGTGGTGAGCCTCACCCCGGAGGGGCGGCGCATCATCGAGAAGGTCTTTCCCGCCCATGCCGCCCACGTCGCGGCGCTCCTGGGGGCCCTGACCGCCGAGGAGCAGGAGCAGCTCGGCGCCCTCTGCAAGAAGCTGGGGCTGTCGCTGTCCCGCAACTGATTTCGTTCTCGCGCATTTAACTTCCAGTACGAAGGATTTCCCTCGTGCACTTAGTTCCAGCACGAATGATTCGTGCTCGAAGGAATAGAAGGAGGAGATGTCATGTCCAGGTCGGTGAGCACGCGTTCGGTTCAGAGGGTGGTGGACTCGGTCACGACGCTCGAGGGCGCGGGGTTCCTGGTGCGCCGGCCCTTCCCCATCCCGGGGTTCATGCAGTTCGACCCGTTCCTCCTGGTGGACGAGATGGGGCCGGTGGACATCCCGCCCGGCGGAGACGCGGCGGGGGCGCCGGACCATCCGCACCGGGGGTTCGAGACGGTCACCTACATGCTGGAGGGGCAGGCGGAGCACGAGGACTCGGCGGGCCACGCGGGCAAGCTGGGGCCTGGGGACGTGCAGTGGATGACGGCGGGCGCGGGGGTGGTGCACTCGGAGATGCCGTCACGTGAGCTCTCCCGCGGGGGTGGGCGCATGCACGGCTTCCAGATCTGGGTGAACCTGCCCCGGCGCGACAAGATGATGCCGCCGCGCTACCAGGAGATCCCCTCGGCGGGCATCCCGGTGGCCTCGACGCCGGACGGGAAGGTGCGGGTGAAGGTCATCGCGGGCGAGTCGCTCGGCGCGCGCGCGGTCATCGACACGCGCACGCCCATCCAGTACCTGCACTTCACGCTGGAGCCGGGGGCCCGCTTCGAGCAGCCGGTGCCCCGGGCGCACAACGCGTTCGCCTACGTGTTCGGGGGCGAGGGCTCGTTCGGCCCCGAGGGGACGCGCGCGGCGGATGGGCAGGCGGTGCTGTTCGCCAATGACGCGGACTCGGTGGTGATGACGAACACGGGGAGCGAGCCCCTCCAGCTGTTGCTGCTCTCGGGCGTCCCCCTGCGCGAGCCGATGGTCCGCTACGGGCCGTTCGTGATGAACACCCAGGCGGAGATCCTCCAGGCCTTCGAGGACTTCCAGAACGGGAGGATGGGGAGGATCCAGCGCTGAGCCCGGGGAGCTACGGCTTGCCGAGCACCTCGAGGGCCGAGGTGGTCAGCGTGGTGACGGCGGTGCGGAGCGTCCGCTCCCGGTCCGGGGCGAAGAGGGCGGAGTGGAGGGAGGGGAGCGTCTCGCCGGACGCGCGGGCCTCCGCGTGGCGCTTGGGGTCGACCGTGCCCACCCAGAGCATCACCGCGGGGACTCCGGCGAGGCCGTACTCGGAGAAGTCCTCGCCGCCCATGACGGGCTGGCCCTCGCGGACGTTCTCCGCGCCGAGCACCCGCGAGACGGCGCCGACGAGCCGCTTGGTCAGCGCCGGATCATTGTAGGTGGCGGGCGTGCCCTCGGAGACGGACATCTCCGGCTTCCGGGGCGCGCCGGCCGCCAGGGCCTCGGCCTGGGCGATGCGCTCGATGCCGGCGAGCAGCTGCTTGCGGACCTCGGGCTTGTAGGAGCGCACGGTGAGCTGGAGCTTCACCTCGTCCGGGATGATGTTGTGCTTGGTGCCTCCGTGGATGGAGCCCACCGTCACCACCGCGGGCTCCAGCGGCGACTTCTCGCGGCTCACGAGCGTCTGCAGCGAGAGGATGGTGCGCGCCGCGAGGACGATGGGGTCCACCGTGGTGTGCGGGTAGGCGCCGTGTCCGCCCTTGCCGTAGAGGGTGAGGTCGACGGAGTCCACGCTCGCCAGGGCGTAGCCGGGCACGTATTCGATGGTGCCCGCCGCCGCGCCGGCGCTGTTGTGGATGGCGATGGCGAAGTCCGGCTTGGGAAAGCGCGTGTAGAGGCCATCCGAGAGCATCTTCCGCGCTCCGCTGCCCGTCTCCTCGGCGGGCTGGCCGATCAGCACGACGGTGCCGCGCCACCGGTCCTTCGACTTCGCGAGCAGGGTCGCGGTGCCCACCCAGGCCGTCATATGGACGTCGTGCCCGCAGGCGTGCATCACCGGCACGCCCTGGCCGGAGTCGTCCTTCATCGTCGCCTTGCTGGCGTACGGGAGTCCGGTCTTCTCCTCCACCGGGAGGCCATCCATGTCGGTGCGCAGCAGCACCGTGGGGCCCTTGCCGTTGCGGAGGACGGCCACCACGCCGTGGCCACCGACGTTCTGGGTCACCTCGTAGCCGAGCTTGCGCAGGCGCTCGGCCAGCTTCGCCGAGGTCTTCTCCTCGCGCGTGGACAGCTCCGGGTTCTGGTGCAGATCCCTGTAGAGGGCGTCCAGCTCGGGGTAGAGCCCGTCGAGGGGCTTGAGGACGGGGGAGGGGGCCTCGGCGGCCCGCGCATCGGCCGGGGGCCAGGCGGTCGCGGCGAGGAGGAGGGCGAGGAGGGGGAAGGGTTTCACCGTGCTGTCTCCGGTCCGGAAGAAGGGAGCCGAATACAGCACGGTGCCACCTGGGCTGCCTACGGGTGGATTACTTCAGGAGACCTTCGGCCTTGAGGGCCGCCTGCACGTTGGGACGAGCCCCCACGCGCGCGGCGTAGGCCTGCACCCACGGGTACGGGGTCATGTCCAGCTTGACGAAGGCGGGCCAGTTCGTGACGGTGAAGAGGTAGGCGTCGGCGACGGTGAACTGCTCGCCCATGAGGAAGGGGCCCTTCTCGAGGGTGGCGCGCAGGAAGTCGAAGCGCTTGCCGAGGTTCTCGCGGACGATCTTCTTCGCGTCCTCGGGGTAGGCGGGGTTGAAGAGGGGGCTGAAGCCCTTGTGCAGCTCGGTGCTGATGAAGTTGAGCCACTCCTGGAGGCGGTAGCGCTCCAGGGTGCCGTGGGCCGGCACGAGCTTCGCCTGGGGCGCCTTGTCGGCGACGTACTGAACGATGGCGGGGCCCTCGGTCAGGATGCTGCCGTCATCCAGCTGGAGGGTCGGGACGTAGCCCTTGGGGTTGATGGTGTTGAAGTCCTTGCCGGACTCGGTCTTCTTGGTGCGCAGGTCGACCTTCTCGATGTCGAAGGACGCGCCCGCCTCGCGCAGGACGATGTGCGGCGACAGCGAGCAGGCACCGGGGGAGTAGTAGAGCTTCATGTGTCGGGACTCCGTGTCGTGTGTACGCCTGTTTGGCACACCCAGGCGGCCGCGCACTTTGCACCTTTCCGGGGGCCCTCGCCAGGGTTGTTCGCGCCGGACCGTATCGTGACACGGAATCTTTGGCTTGGGGGTGGATGACGGAGCCATTCACAGTCAGGAGTGGATTGAATTCACACATGTCCGCGTGCTCATTGCGGTATCAAGGAAATGACCTCGAGGCCGGTGGAGGTCACGGTTTGGTCAGACTGGAGCCCGCGACATGCGAAGTGACTTCGGCACGTGGAAGGATTTGAAGAGACGATCGCTCAGCCAGCGATTGGGATTGACCCTGGGACTGGTGGCGGCCGGGGGTTCGGGGCTGCTACCCCTCTCGAGCCACGCGGAGACGCCTCCCAGCGTCATCTTCCTGTTGGACAACCATGAGTCCATGCAGGACTTCCCGCAGTACCTGCCCGAGGTCAACGGAGACGTCGGTGCCGTGCCGAATCCGCCCGGTGTGGACAGGTCGGATGAGATCGGCGCGGATGGTTACGCGGGTCTCAACGTCGGCCTGGGCTGCTCGGACCCGGCGCTGGTCTCGGCGATGAGCTGGTTCGACAAGAACAGCTTGGATCCGAAGCTCAACGGCTCCATTCCCTACGACAGCGACGCCGACTTCGGCACCACGCCCCAGTTCTTCGATCCGAACCAGTTCTACCAGTCCCGTGGCCGTCGCGTCTCATGGGTGGTGAGGGAGACGCCGTACTCCATCTCCTTCGACTTCCGTGCGACGGGCGGCATCTCGGACGCGATGTCCGCCTGTTGGAGCGCCCTGAATTGGAAGGACGTCTATTATTACAAGCCAGCCATCTTCAACGAGTGCGTCTCCTGCCTGACGACGAAGGGCTGGTGGCGTGGCCCGCTCGTCACGCACCCCGCGGATTCCTCGACCTACGGCATGAATGGCCCCCAGCGTGCGCTCGATGAGCCGCCGCTTCCTCGCGAGGCGTTCCGCAAGTGGGTCGTCAGTGGCCGCGTGCTCAACGTGCGTCCGCCCAAGTTCGTGGTGGCTCGCAAGATGCTCAAGGATGTCATCGCCACCGCGAGCAACGTGCGCATGGGCGTGGCCACCTTCGGTCCGGACGTCGGCTGGTACGACCCGCCCCAGCTGTTCGAGAAGCCGCGGCCAACCTGCGACAAGTCCTCGCCCGTCATCGATGAGGCGTCGCTCAACCGGCCCCTTCTGATGAAGGCCGTCAACAAGACCGTGTTCCGCAACAACGAGCGCTCCATTGGCGAGGCCCTCTTCGGTCTCGGTGCCTACTTCTCCTCGCAGAAGGTGGACAACCGGTGGACGAGCTGGTTCCAGCAGCCCCTCAATCCGGGCTGGGGTTGGCCGGGCTGCTGCAATGGCGGCACGTATGACAACCCCAACACGGGCGGGGATGGGCGGTACTGGGGCGTTCAGTCCGACGAGTGGCTCAAGACGGCCCAGCCCTGGGAGGGCACCGGTTTCGACAAGTCCATCTGCGGTGACTCCCAGCGAAGCGCCGTCATCGTGGTGACGGGAGGCACTCCCACCTATGACAACTCGGTGCCCATCACGAAGATGATGGGCATCCTCAAGGCCAATGGCGCCCGGCACCCGGATGGAACGTTGCTCACGTTCGATCCGGTCGACCCCGAGCACAATCCCAACCCGGGCGGCGTCAATTATTGCCACCTGTTCGGCGCTACCCAGGAGGACTGCGACTACACGGAGTACAACTGGCCCACCGGTCTGGCGAAGACGAACAAGAACTTCATGGATGATGTGGCGTTCTTCCTGTCGCACGCTGACCTGCGAGGCGACATGCCCGGAAGCCAGACGGTGCGCACGTTCATCGTGGGTTATGGCGACAGCAGCCCCATGCTCCAGAGCATCGCCCTGGCGGGCCAGGGCCGGTTCTACCGGGCCAACCAGCCGGCGAGCCTGAAGGACGCCATCACCTTCGCCCTGGGCGAGGTGCAGGCTCCCTTCTGCGCCGCGCCGTGAGACCCACGGCCTGAGACGAGAGCAGGGGAGGGCGGAGATCGCCCTCTCCTGGCCTCCCTCCCGATCCATGACCGCGTTGTGACACGCTGTGTCAGGCCCGATGGTGGCATGCTGGCGTTCCACCGGGAGAGGGGTCTCATGGGCTACGTCGATACCTTTCGCAGCCTCGCCGAGGCGTTTCAGGAGGGCAGGGGGAACGGCACTCTGGAGGATGGCCTCGTCCTGCATCAGCGCCGGTTCCGCTCCGCGGAAGCGCGCGAGGCCGTCGACGAGGGGCACCCTGGGACGCTCCCCGTGTCCGAGGCGGCTCTCGAGCCGGACTTCCTGCGCGGGCTGCTCCACCGGGATGACGGCGTCGAGGAGAACCTCGAGTTCCCGTACCGCATCGTCGCGCCGGCCGGATGCGCGCGGAGCTCCCGCGGTGTGCTCCTCCTCCACGGGCTCAACGAGCGCCGCTGGGAGAAGTACCTGCCCTGGGCGAAGTCCCTCGCCGAGGGCCTCGGCGCTCCCATCATCCTCTTCCCCGTGGCCTTCCACATGGACCGCTCCCCCGCGCTCTGGTCCGAGCCCAGGCCCATGCGCCAGTTGAGCCGGGAGCGTCTGCGCCGCATGCCGGAGCTCGAGGCCTCCAGCTTCGCCAACGCCGCCCTGAGCACCCGCCTCCATGCCCGGCCGGAGCGCTTCGTTTTGTCCGGTCTGCGGACCTTGAGGGATCTCGCCCGCTTCTCGGACAACGTCCGCCAGGGCGAGGAGCCGCTGCTCGCACCCGAGGCCCGGCTCGATCTCTTCGCCTACTCCATCGGCGCCTTCCTGGCGGAGATCCTCCTCATGGGTGACTCCGAGGGGCGCTTCGCCAGGTCCCGGTTGGTGACGTTCTGCGGTGGTTGTCTGCTCGCCCACACCGCGCCGCTGTCCCGGGAGATCCTCGACAGCGCCGCCGCCCGCTCGTTGCACCAGTTCCTCGATGAGCTCGAGTCGCAGAAGCAGCTCCGGCCCGCGCTGGGCAGGTTGCTCTCGGAGGACGCCGTGGGCCGCGCCTTCCAATCCATGGTTCATCCCGACCGCTACCGCTCCGAGCGCGAGACCGCCCTCCAGCGGCTGGGTGCCCGCATGGTCGCCATCTCCTTGCAGGGCGATCGGGTCATGCCCGCCGCGGCCGTGGCGGAGACCCTCTCCGGCTCCGGGGCTCGGGTGGACATCCTCGATCCGCCGTACTCCTATGAGCACGCCAACCCGTTCCCCGTGAACGGTGTCTCCGAGGTGGAGGTCGAGCGCGCTTTCTCTTCCGTGTTCGGGCGCGCCGTGGAGTGGTTGGACGGGTGAGCCTCTCGTTGAAGTCGAGTGCTCCCGATACCCTCACCCCGTCCCTCTCCCGGAGGGAGAGGGGTTGTTAGGAAGAGGGGTTGTTGTTGGTGGTGGTGGTGTTGACCAGGTCTCTCAGGGTCGCTTGCTTCAGGCGGCGCTTCGCTTCCTTCTCGGACAGTCCCGTGAAGTGCATCGCCAATGCGACCTTCACCTCGCCCCTGGCTTGCTCCAGCAATCGTGCCGCCGCGGCGGGGGTCAGGTCCGTCAGCTCCGCCACCATTCGTGTCGCCCGCGCCCGCAGCTTCTCGTTCGTGGGCCTCACGTCCACCATCCGCCCCCGGTACACCTTCCCCAGCTTCACGAAGGCCGCCGTGGTGAGGGCGTTCAGGATCAGCTTCGTCGCCGTGCCCGCCTTCAGCCGCGTGCTGCCCGCCACCAGCTCCGGCCCCGTCTCGGCCAGCAGCACGTGGTCCACTCGCACCCGCGGGCCCGGCCGGTTGCAGCACACCAGCACCGTGCGCGCTCCCCTCCGCCGCGCCTCTTCCAAGGCGCCCAGCACGAAGGGCGTCCGGGCACTCGCCGAGATGCCGCACACCACGTCCCGAGGCTCCACCTTCAGCCGGATCACCGACGCGGCTCCGGTCTCGGCGTCGTCCTCGGCGCCTTCCACCGCGTGCGTCATCGCCCGGCGTCCGCCGGCCAGCACCGCTTGGACCTGTTGGGGAGATGCGCCGAAGGTGGGTGGGCACTCACTCGCGTCGAGCACCCCGAGGCGCCCGCTGGTGCCAGCTCCCACGTACAGCAGGCGGCCACCCGCCCGCAGTGCCTCCGCGACGGCCCGCGCCACTCGCGCCACTTCACGCAACGCGGGGCGGACCGCACGGACGGCGGCTTCGTCTTCTTGATGCAGACGGCGGACGACCTCGTCCGTTGAGACAAGGTCCAGATCGTCCGCCCGAGGATGCAGTCGCTCGGTGGGAGGAAGCGCGGTTCGTTTCGAGCGCGATCTTCCCACCCTCGACCTCACGGACTTCCTCAGGCCGCCTTCGTCACCTTGCCCGCTTTGATGCAGCGGGTGCAGGCCAACACGCGCTCCGTCCGACCCTCGACGGACGCCCGGATCTTCTGCAGATTCGGGAGGGTCCGCTTCTTGGTCTTGTTGTTCGCGTGGCTGACGTTGTTGCCCACCAGCGGCCGCTTCCCGCAGATGTCACATTTCCAAGCCATGACTACAACTCCTTGAAATCAGGGGCGAATTGACGGCCCGCCCTAATGAGAGCGGCGGAACCTACCCACAAACCACCTGAAAATCCAGTCTGATCCAGCCTCAGCGCTTGAGGACGTCCTTCTTCTTCAGCATCTCCTGGACCAGGCGGGTTGCCCGCGCACCAGCCAGGAACTCTCCCTCGAGCCCCAGCCCCGGGAGCACCTCTCGCCCGGCCAGCAGCAGGTTCTTCGTGGGCGTGTGCTGCTTCAACCCCGTGACCCCCAGCTTCGCTTCCGTGTCGAAGGTGTAGTGGGGGTGGGGCATGAGCCTGCTGCCGCGCACCGCGCCCGCGTCCAGGTAGGGGGCCGAGCGCACCACCCGCTTGTCCTTGGAGAAGGGCATCAGTCCGTCCAGGTGGGCGTCGATGCGCATGGCCAGGGACTGGAGGTAGCCCTCGCCCAGGTCTCGCACGCTCGTGGGGACGAAGACCCCGGCGCACACCACGCGCAGGGACGGGTCCTCCTTGCCGTCGGCCGTTCGGGCGGGGTGCAGCTGGACGAGCAGCGGGCCCAGCTCCGTGTCCTGGGTGTCCACCAGCACCAGCTCCCCCATGCCGCGCGGGAGCGCCGCCTCGGGCAGCACCCAGTTCACCGCGAAGAGGAAGGACTTCGTGGTGGACAGGTCCAGGTGCTCGCTCAGGTTGCGGTGCTTCTTGCGGTCGGTGATGAGCCGCCGCAGCGCCCCCGCGTCCGTGGCGGACACCAGGCACGAGGCCCGGTAGAGCGTGTCCGAGCGCAGCAGCTTCACCCCGGAGAAGCGGCCTCCGTCGAAGTGCAGCTCCTCCACCACGTAGGTGTCCGTGTTCTCGGGGCTGAGCAGATCTCCCCCGAGCTCGGAGAAGCGCTCGAAGAGCATCTTGCGCAGGCCATCGCGCCCGCCCGGGTAGCGCCAGGGCGTCTGCAGCGCCTGCGACAGGGGCCGCGTGCGCGCCAGGGGCGAGGAGGGCTGATCCAGGTGGGTGACGAAGGGCAGCAGGCCGCGCAGCAGCTTCGAGGGGTCGTCCTCTCCGGCCAGCCGCGGCTCCGTCTCCAGCCCCGGGTGCTGCCGCACGCGCTTGTTGAGGTTCCAGGACTCCATGAAGCCGTCCGGGGGCAGCGGCGGGGCTTCCTTCAGGAAGGCGTCCGAGGACTCGTGCTGCGTCGTCGTGGCGGCGATGTCCGCGAGGATGCGCTCGCCCTGGGCGTCGAACTCGCGGACGAGCTCGGCGCGCCGGCGGGCCGCGTCGGCGTGCAGATCCACCCGGTGGCGCGGCATCACCAGTTGCAGCTCGGGCACATGGGGCTGCTGGTGACGCTGGAGCTGGGTGGTGATGCCCAGCTCGGTGAAGGACTCCTCCACCGCGGGCATCGCCTTGAGGGCCGGGGCGATGAAGGGGGCGTAGGGCAGCACGTAGCCGTCGTGCTCGTAGCCCGGACCGGTGCCGTCATGCTCCACCAGGAGCACGCTGTAGCCCCTCTTGGCGAGCAGCCCCGCGGCGAGCGCCCCACCGAGCTGGCTGCCCAGCACGATCACGTCATAGACGTGCCGGGAGGGGGCCGTGGCGGAGGGGAGCGGCTTGGACCTGACGACGGGAGTGGCCATTGCGCCGCGCACACTACACACGTTGCCGTGGGCCCGGCAGCGCTTTCCCGCTAAAGGAGTCCAAAAAGGGCCGGGAGAGGGAACCGATGGCCGAGGGACTTCGGGAGCGCAACAAGCGCGAGAAGCTGGAGCGGGCCAAGAAGGCGGCACGGGAGTTGTTCGCCCGCCACGGCTTCGAGGCCACCACCATCCGGCAGATCGCCGAGCACGCGGGCATCGGCCTGGGCACGCTCTACTCCTACGTCCAGACGAAGCATGAGTTGTTGGACCTCGTCTTCCTCGACGACTGGGGGCGCGTGGAGGACGAGTCCTATGCCTCCCTCCCGGAGGACGCGGAGCTGGTGGAGGCGCTCCTGCACGTCTTCGGCAGGATGATGGACCACTACGCGCGCGACCCGGAGATGTCCCGCCTCTATGTCCGCGAGACCCTCTTCCCCGGCGCGGGGGACATGGGGCCCCGGTTGGAGCGGGGTGTGCGCGTCCTCCAGCGGGTGGGCGGGCTCGTCGAGCGCGCTCAGCAACGGGGCGAGGTGGACCTGCGGATCGAGCCTCTCTCCGCCGCCACCAACCTGTTCGGGCTGTACCTCGTCCACCTCTCCGCCTGGCTGAGCGGCCTTCGAGGGCAGGAGGACACCCGGGCCGCCCTGCGCACCAGCCTGGAGCTGCAGCTGCGCGGTCTCCGGCCCGCCCCTTCCCTCGGACGCAAAAGCCGGACTTGAGGCCGCCATCAGCCCCGCTCCAGGGGGACTTTGGATTTCCGAACGCGTTCGAGTTAGAACATGTTCGGAAATGCCGGGGGTCGTCACATGCGCGGAGCGAAGCGGAAGGCCTTGGTCATTGGCGGTGGCATTGGTGGGTTGACGGCGGCGCTCGCCTTGCGGCGGAGCGGTTGGGAGGTGGAGGTGTTCGAGCAGGCGCCGCGACTGCGCGAGGTGGGCTCGGGGTTGATGGTTTCCCCCAACGCCATGCGCGTGCTGTTCGGGCTGGGGCTGCGGCACGTGGTGGAGCGGGGGGCGGAGATGACGCACTTCGAGATGTGCTCGTGGCGAGGGACTCCGCTCGTGCGGGGCCGCTCGGAGGAGCTTGGGTTCTGCGCGGATGCTCCGCCCACGTTGTTCCACCGCGCGGCCCTGCACGGGGCGCTGCACGAGGCACTTGGAAGCGAAGGGGTGCACCTGGGGGCACGGCTGGCGCGCTTCGAGGACGATGGGCGCACCGTGAGGGCCTGGTTCGAGGATGGACGCGAGGCGCGCGGGGAGGTGCTGGTGGGGGCGGACGGCCTGCGCTCGGTGGTGCGTGCGCGGCTCCACCCGGGCGAGCCCCTGCGCTACGCCGGCTATCCGTGCTGGCGCGGCCTGGTGCGCGCCTTCTCGCACCCGGCACTCCCTCGGGGCATCCTTCGCGAGACCCAGGGGGCGGGGGTTCGCTTCGCCGCGGGCTACGTTCGAGAGGATCTCGTCTACTGGTGGGCCACGGCCAACTGGCCCCGGGAGCAGCCCGTTCCCAGGGGCGACAAGGCCTTCCTGCTGGAGACCTTCCGGACGGCGCATGCGCCCATCCCCGAGCTCATCGCGGCCACGAACGAGGCGGATGTGCTCCGCAATGACCTCCATGACCGGCGCTCGCTCGAGCGGTGGGGGGAGGGGAGGGTGACATTGTTGGGGGATGCCGCCCATCCGATGATGCCCAACCTGGGTCAGGGGGCGTGCTCGGCCATCGAGGACGCCGCCGTACTCGCCGCCGTCCTGGAGGAGACGGAGGACATCGCGGGCGGGCTGCGGCGCTACGAGGCCCGGCGCCAGTCGCGGACCTCCTGGTTGCAGCGGGGCTCGTGGATGTTCGGTGTCGTCGGGCAGTGGAAGAACCCGCTCGCGGTCTGGCTGCGCGAGCAGTCCATCCGGCTGACTCCGATGCGCGTCATGATGAAGCAGTACGAGCAGCTCTGGGGCTGGCGGCTGGAGGCTGGCCAGTAGCGCGCTCTACGGTGGGGAGTCCTCGGAGGCGTCCTCCGGGCGCCAGTCCGGGGGTTCCTCCGGTCCGGGCCGGCCCTGGAGCAGCTCGTGGGGGCGGAACGTCCCCTTGTAGCGCAGGGACGTGCACTCCTGGACGCGATAGCCCAGGTACACGTGCGGGATGCCCCGCGCCCGCGCGAGCTCCACCTGGAACACCACGTTGGCCGAGCCCGGCGAGTACCTCGCATAGGCGGGATCGTAGAAGAAGTACACCGCGCTCCAGGCGTGGGGCATCTCGTCGCAGATGCCCAGGCCCACCAGCCGCGGCCCGCCCTCGGCGGTGTCGTCGTAGTAGGCCACCTCGCGCGCGGCCGGGTGGGGGAAGGCGAACTGGAGGAAGTAGTCGCGCGGGCCCAGCGGCGAGGCATCCCACTCGCGCGTCTGCTCGCGCTCGGCGTGCCAGGCGCGGTAGAGCGCCAGCCGCTCCTCGTTCACCCGCGGCGGGCCCACCTCCACCCGGAAGTGGGCGCACGCGGCTCGCGCCCGGCGCTGGCTGCGGTTGGGTTTGAAGGTGTCCGTCGGCACGCGCAGCGAGACGCACTGGTTGCAGGTCTGGCACGCCGGCCGGAAGTACATCGGTCCGAACCGGCGCCACCCGCGCACGAGCATCCGCTCGTACTCCTCGGCGCTCACGTCCTGCATCACCAGCTGCTCCAGCGACGAGAGCTCGTCTGGCAGGTAGCTGCACGGGCCGGGGGGCTCAATGTTGTGTCCCAGGATGATGGCCATGGCGTCGCTTCGTTCCTGGGCGATGCCAGGCCCGCCGTCAAGCGGCTGTGACAGGTGGGTTCAGTGGTTGGGGAGGGGGCGGGCAGGCACGGGGGGGAAGACCCTCACCCCAGCCCTCTCCCAGGGGGAGAGGGGGCATACACGGTGAGGAACCAGGTTGGACCCTCTCCCCTGGGAGAGGGGATTTTCACAGATCCTCGTCACTCACCACGGTGAGCCCGGACCGGGCGAGCAGGGCGGCCGTGACTCCCTGGCCTCGCACCACCACCCCGTCCACGTGTGTGCCCTGGGTGCCACACGAGGGGCTGCGCTCCTTCAGCAGCGCCACCTCCGCCCCGAAGCGCCGTGCCGCCGCCAGCGCCAGCTCCGCGCCCCGGCGGAAGGCCTCCGTCCGGTCCCTGCCCGATTCCACCTCCGCCGCCCGCGCCCGTCCCTCCAGCACCTCGGCGCCCGCTCCGCCCTTCAGCTCCACCGCGGGCCGCGGAATGCCCAGTCCTGCTCCAGTCTCCGGGCACACGGGCACCACCTCCTTGCCCTCCAGCGCCCGCATCACCTTGTCCGAGCCCTTCGACTTCCCGTCGTACCGGCACGCCTCGCCCAGCAGGCACGCGCTCACCAGCACCACCCGGGCCTCGCGCAGTGCCGCCACGCGCTCCTCCCGCGACAGCTCCTTCATCCCGGCTCCCCCGGGTTGCGCAGGCTCTGCTCGCCCACCGCCGGCCCCGCCGTCGTCACCACGCGCCCTCCCTCCAGCCGCACCGCCCCCGTGGCCACCAGCTTCACCACCAGCGCGAACAGCCGGTGCTCCTCCTTCAGGATGCGCGCCGTCAGCGCCGCCTCGTCATCCCCCGGCATCACCGGCACCGCCGCCTGCGCGATGATGGGGCCCGTGTCCATGCCCGGATCCACGAAGTGCACCGTGCACCCGGCCACCTTCACCCCGCGCTCCAGCGCCTGCCGCTGCGCATGCAACCCCGGGAACGCCGGCAGCAGCGACGGGTGGATGTTTAGCACCCGCCCTGGGAAGTGCCCCAGGAAGTCCACTCCCAACAGCCGCATGAAGCCCGCCAGGCACACCCACTCCACGCCCGCCGAGACCAGCGTCTCCACCAGCGCCTTCTCGAAGTCCGGCCGCGAGCCGAAGGCCTTGTGGTCCACCACCACCGTCGGCACCCCCGCCTTGCGCGCCCGCTCCAGCGCGAAGGCCGTGGGCACGTTGGACACCACCACCGCCACCTCGGCCGGGAAGTCCGGCCGGGCGCACGCGTCCAACAGGGCCTGCAGGTTGCTGCCACTGCCCGACACCAGCACGCCCAGCTTCGTCCGGCCGCTCATGGCTCGATGACCGCCGTCGCCTCTCCCTGGCCCGCTTCCACCCGGCCCACCTCCGCCGCCTCCACCCCGCGCGCCTTCAACGTCGCCAGCGCCGCCGGCACGTCCGCCTTCGCCACCACCGCGATGAGCCCCAGGCCCATGTTGAAGGTGTCGTACATCTCCTTGCGCTCGACGTTCCCCAGCTTCTGGATGAGCTCGAAGATGGCCGGACGCTTCCACGTCTTCTCGTCCAGCACCGCCCGCGTCCCGTCCGGCAGGCACCGCGGCAGGTTGCCCGGAATCCCGCTGCCGGTGATGTGCGCGAAACCCTTCACCTTCACCGCCTTCATCAGCGCCAGCGCGTCCTTCACGTAGATGCGCGTGGGCTCCAGCAGCGCGTCGGCCAGCGGGCGGTCCCACCCCTCGGGCACCGCGTCCAGCTTCAGCTTCGCGTCCTCCAGCAGCACCTTGCGCGCCAGCGAGTAGCCGTTGGAGTGCAGGCCGGACGAGCTCAGTCCGATGAGCGCGTCCCCGGGAGCCACGCTCTTGCCGTCGATGATCTCCGAGCGCTCCACCACCCCCACGCAGAAGCCGGCCAGATCGTACTCGCCCCGCGCGTAGAAGCCCGGCATCTCCGCCGTCTCCCCGCCCAGCAGCGTGCACCCCGCCTGCTCACAGCCCTGGGCGATGCCCTTCACCACCTCGGCCGCGGCGTCCACCTCCAGCCGCCCCGTGGCGAAGTAGTCCAGGAAGAAGAGCGGCTCCGCCCCGCACGTGAGGATGTCGTTCACCGACATGGCCACCAGGTCGATGCCCACCGTCCCGTGCCGGCCCGCCTGGAAGGCCACCTTCAGCTTGGTGCCCACCCCGTCCGTGCCCGCCACCAGCACCGGCTCCCGGTACTTGCCCGGCGGCAGGGCGAACAGCCCTCCGAATCCTCCCACCCCGGCCACCACCTCTGGCCTCACCGTCCGCGCCGCATAGGGCTTGATGCGCTCCACGAACGCATCGCCCGCCTCGATGTCCACTCCCGACTGCTTGTAGGTCGTTCCCACGGCCGCGCCTTCTAGCGGCTTCTCCCGCTGCTTGTCTCGGTCGCAAGCACCCCGGGTGTCACATTCGCGTCGCCCTGGACGTCTCCCGCCTCGCGGGTAGGCACGTGGACGACACTCGGGGTGCGGAAGACGCCGGAGCGCGGTCGGAATTTGACCCTGTCGATGGGGGCGGCTTAACTCGCCCTACGATGGGCGCCGAGGAAACCCTCTTTCAACGTTTCGGCAAGGAGTTCTCGAAGGGCACGGTCCTCTTCCGCGAGGGGGAGCCGGGCAAGGAGATGTTCGTCATACAATCGGGGCGGATCGCCATCTCCAAGCGCGTGCGAGACGTGGAGAAGGTGCTGGCGGTGCTCGGACCCGGGGAGTTCTTCGGGGAGATGTCCATCATCTCCAACAGGCCGCGCAACGCCACGGCCTCCGTCAGCGAGGACGCCAAGCTCCTGGTCATCGACCCCAAGACGTTCGAGGGGATGATCCGCGGCAACGCGGAGATCGCCGTGCGGATGATCAAGAAGCTGGCCGAGCGCCTGTCCGAGGCGGACGCGCAGATCGAGAACCTGCTGCACTCGGATCCCGCGGGCCGGGTGGTGCACCTCGTCCTCCAGGCGTGTCAGACGCGCGGCCGGACCACGGAGGGAGGGGTGGAGATCGAGCTGCCCGTGCGCGATCTTCCCCGGCAGAGCGGCGTGGGCGAGCCGGCCATCCGCAACATCCTGGACCGGCTGGAGCGGGCCGGTCTGGTGGCGCGCGCCGGTGACAGACTCACCGTCCATGATACGGCCCGCCTCCATGACTTCCTCCAATACCTGGAGATGAAGTGGAAGTTCGGAGATCTCTAGCGTGAAGCTCCAGGTCCTCGGCTGCCATGGCGGTGAGTTGCCCTCGTGTCGTACCACGTGCTTCCTCGTGGACGACGTGCTCGCGCTCGACGCGGGCGCGCTCACGAGCTCCCTCACGCTCGAGCAGCTGTGCAAGGTGGACGACATCCTCGTCGGGCACAGCCACTTCGACCATGTGAAGGATCTGCCGCTGATGGCGGATCTGATCATCGGCCGGCGCGACAAGCCGCTCACCATCCACGCCTCGCGCGAGTGCGCCCGGGCCCTGCGCGAGAACATGTTCAACAACGCGCTCTGGCCGGACTTCACCCGCATCCCCACGCGCAAGGAGCCGGTGCTGCGCATCAAGCCCTTCCGGGCCGGCAGCACCTTCCAGGTGGGGCCCTACACGGTGCAGTCCATCCCCGTGCACCACCCGGTGGAGTCCTGCGGCTTCATCATCACGCGCGGCCGCACCTCGCTGGGCATGAGTGGTGACACCGGCCCCACCGACAAGCTGTGGAAGGTGCTCAACCAGACGCCCACCCTCAAGGCGTTCCTGGTGGAGACGAGCTTCCCCAACGCGCTGCAGCATCTGGCCGACGTGTCCGGCCACCTCACCCCGCGCACGCTGGGGAGCGAGCTGACCAAGTTCAACCGCAACGGCTGCGCCGTGCTCATCTACCACCTCAAGCCGGCCTTCATTCAGCCCCTGAAGAAGGAGCTGGCGGAGATGCCGGTGGAGGTGCTGGAGCTGGGCGACACCTTCGAGTTCTAGCCCGGCCGTTGCCCGGACGGACGACCTGGACGGTCGTGCCCGGGGGCGGGGACTCGGATGGGAGTTGACGGCCCCCGGCAAGTGGGATTAACCCGGCCGCTCCATGGCCTGGTTCTCCAAGAAGCCCCGTATCGCCACCGCCCCCGAGCCCATCGAAGCCCCCAGCCGCATGCAGGGACTCTGGGCCAAGTGCGAGAACTGCGACGAGATCATCTACCGGCAGGAGTTGGAGAAGAACCTCAACGTCTGCCCGCACTGCGATCACCACCTGCCCTGGCCGGCGCGAGCCCGCCTGACGTCCCTGTTGGATCCGGACAGCTTCGAGGAGTTCGACAAGGAGCTGGAGCCGCAGGACCCGCTCACCTTCACGGACACGAAGAAGTACAAGGACCGGCTCCGTTCCACGCGCAAGTCGCTCGGCGAGAACGACGCCTTCATCTCCGGCGTGGGCCGCATCGAGGGCAAGCCGGTGTCCATCGGCTGCTTCGTCTTCGAGTTCATGGGCGGCTCCATGGGCTCGGTGGTGGGTGAGAAGGTCACCCGCGTGTTCGAGCGCGCCTACGAGCTCAAGTGCCCGGCCATCGTCTTCTCGGCCTCGGGCGGCGCGCGCATGCAGGAGGGCATCTTCTCCCTCATGCAGATGGCCAAGACGAGCGCGGCCATCGCCCGCTTCCGCAACGTGGGCAAGCCGTACGTCTCGGTGCTGCTGCACCCGACCACCGGCGGCGTGGCGGCCTCGTTCGCTTGGCTGGGGGACTTCATCCTCGCCGAGCCCAAGGCCCTCATTGGCTTCGCCGGCCCGCGCGTCATCGAGCAGACCATCCGCCAGAAGCTCCCCGAGGGCTTCCAGCGCTCGGAGTTCCTCGTCGAGCACGGGATGATCGACGCCATCGTGCCGCGCAAGGAGCTGCGCGCGGCGCTGGGACAGGTGCTCGGCCTGCTCGGGTAGCCTCGCTCCATGACGCTGCCCCGGACGCCGGCGGAGGCCCTGGAGTTCTTCTCCCGGCTGAGCCCCTCCAGCATCAAGCTCGGCCTCGAGCGCGTCCAGGAGACGCTGGAGGCGCTTGGCTGTCCCGAGCGCCGCTATCCCGCGCTCCACGTGGCGGGCACCAACGGCAAGGGCAGCACCTGCGCCTTCTCGTCCGCGGCCCTCCACGCCGCGGGCCACCGGGTGGGGCTCTACACCTCGCCCCACCTGGTGCGCGTCAACGAGCGCATCCGCGTGGACGGGGTGGAGATCTCGGACGAGGTGTTCGGCCGCCGCGTCCTGGAGGTGCTCGAGCGGCACCCGGCCGCGGCCACCTCGCTCACGTACTTCGAGTTCGGCACCGTGGTGGCCTTCTGGCACTTCGCCCAGGAGGCCGTGGACGTGGCCGTGGTGGAGGTGGGCCTGGGCGGGCGATTGGATGCCACCAGCGCGTGCCAGCCGCTCGTCACCGCCATCACCCCGGTGTCGTTCGACCACATGGAGTACCTGGGCAACACGCTGGGAGCCATCGCCGGGGAGAAGGCCGGCATCCTCAAGCCGGGCGTGCCCGTGGTGGTGAGCCGCCAGGAGCCCGAGGCCCTCGCCGCCATCGAGCGCAGGGCAGGGGAGGTGGGGGCCGCGTTGCTCCTCGAGGGCCGCGACTTCTCCCTGGTCGCCCGTCCGGACGGCGCCCTGGCCTACGAGGGGCCGGGCCTCTCACTGGAGGGTCTCACGTTGGGGCTTCGCGGGGAGCACCAGCGACAGAACGCGGCGGTGGCGCTCGCCGCCCTGGGGTTGCTCTCCACGCGGGGAGTGCCCGTCTCTCCGGAGGCCCTGCGGATGGGGCTCGCCGGGGCTCGCTGGCCCGGGCGCCTGGAAGAGATCGGCGGCCAACCCCCCGTCCTGCTGGATGGCGCTCACAACCCCGCTGGCGTCGAGGTGCTGCTCGCTGGCCTGCGCTCGCTCTACGCCGGGCGTCGCGTCCACTGCGTTTTCGGCGTGGTGGCCGACAAGGACCGCGGACCGATGCTGCGCGCGCTCCTGCCAAGCTGTACCTCGGTACACCTCACACCGCTCGACACCCCTCGCTCGCTGCCTCCGGAGCGCTACCTCGACGAGGCGCGGGCCTTCTGTGCGGATGTGTACGCGTATCCGTCATTAGACGGTGCAATGGCTGGAGCTCGCGGGCGAGCGGCTCCGGGTGACGTCATCCTGTGCACCGGTTCACTGTTCCTGGTGGGTTCCGTACGTGCCAGGCTCGGTGGAAACCTTGGCGCATTGCATCACAGTCCGTAGATTCAAGGCATGCGTTTGCCGGACTGGAGAGCGGCGACCCCGACGGGTCCTCATACACCGACGGTCGATGAGCTCGACTTCCGCTCGCTCTACCAGAAGACGAAGTACGTGGTGGAGACGGCCGATGGTTGGTCGCTGGTCATCACGCGTTATAGGCCGGTGAAGCAGCCCTTCGCGCAGCCCCTGTTCGGCGAGCCCCTGCTGCTGGTGCATGGCTTCTCCCAGAACCGGCATGCCTGGACCAGCGGCCAGTTCGTCAAGAACCTGCTCTTCTTCGGGGTGGACATCCACATCCTGGAGCTGCGCGGACACGGCAAGAGCTCCATCGAGTTCCAGAAGGAGCGCTGCGCGCGCTTCCGCCGACCCCTGCCGCCGGACCTGGACTACGGCTGGGACATCGACAGCTACTTCCTCTACGACCTGCCGGCCGCGGTGTCGGGGGTGAAGCGCATCACCCGGCGCGAGCGCATCTTCTACTGTGGCCACTCCATGGGCGGGATGCTCGGCTACGGCTACGCCGGCATCCACGACGACTTCGAGGGCCTCATCACCATCGGCTCTCCGGCGGATCTGGGCCGGGGCATCATGCTGCTGCGGATGCTGGCGCTGTGGACTCCGGCGCTGGGGTCGGCCATCGACCTGGCGATCGCGGGCCTCAACCTGGAGGAGAAGGTGGGGCACACGGGGCGGATGCTGCTCGCCAAGGGCGCCGCCGTTCTCAACGAGGGACTGGCCCGGTGGTTGGAGCCCAAGGAAGGGCCTCGGCAACGGCAGTTCCACTACATCCCGGTGGATGACTGGCTGAAGTTCGCCGAGAAGCAGCTCGCCCGCGCCGAGGACCACCCGCTCTTCAACCGGCTCGCCACCCGCATCAACCGGCTGAGCAACCCCGCCCGCGTCAGTGCCCAGGACGTGCGCTGGCTGCTGCGCGAGGGAGGGGAGCGCGAGCCGCGCAAGGTGGTGGAGCAGTTCGCCCGGTGGATCCGCCGCGGGGAGATGGTCTGCTACCGCACCGGGTTCGACTTCAAGCGGGGCTTCTCGAAGATTCACATCCCCATGGCCATCATCTTCGGGGACATGGATCCGCTGGCGTCCGTGGAGTCCACCCGGAGCGTGTACCACTCGGCCCAGAGCGAGTACCTGCTGTGGCGGCCGGTGAAGGGCAACAGCCACATCGAGCTGACGATGGGGCACGACATCCGGCAGATCTGCTACGACATCAAGAACCTCATCGAATACGCGCGCACCCACCGCAATCGCGTGCCCGCGTTGCCCCGGTTGAGGTGAGTGACCGCGGAGTGGGGAGGGGCTGCTTCAGGCCCGTTCAGTCCTTCTTCAAATGAAGGTCCATGTCCACTGCTCCCGTTCGGGCTTTTCGGACAGCCTTCATCCAGTCATCCCATGCGGCTGGATCCGCGGTCGTCCCATCACCCAACAGAGACATGCCACCCAGCAGCCCGCCCAATTCGTCGGAGCCGGTCACCTCATAGAGCCTCTCGAGGTAGGCGTACATGGCTGCGTAGGCCTCCCTGAGCGTGAGCGTGTCTTCCATGTCAACCTCCAGGTTTCGTTGGGGAGGAGAGTCCTGTGTTGGGGTCGAAGTTTCGTGGACTCTGATTCAGTCCGCCGTTGATGATTTCGCCATGGCGTACCTGTACCCAGGTCTGCGTTCCATCGGGGTTGATTCGCGCCGACCATACGTTGCCAAACCTGTCGGTACCTAGCCGCGCTGACTTGTCGGCAGCCAGGTCTTGAAGCAATTTACGATTCTCGGGAGTGTCGGGGAGATGCCCAGGTTCGTTTCTGAAGATGTGCCTGGCTCGGTTCTCCTCGATGGGAAGCATCCCTTGGGGCGAGTTGCCGCCCCGGGCCGCCATGGCGACCGCGTTCGGTGCCAGGGTGATGGTGAAGACACCCTCGGCGGATATGGCCACGGACCGCACCTCTTCCAGCGCCGCCAGCCGGAAGCCGCCTTGCGTCTCCGCCAGCACCGCCGCTCGCGAGTAGCCAGGTAGCCCCGGCCCCTTCGTCGCCAGTCCCGCCGTGTTGCCAATGGCCGCTGTCGCCAGCAGTACGAAGGCCCGTGCCGCGTGCCTTCCCATCACCTTCCCGTACCGCTCGCCCGCCTCCCGCAACTCCTCGAAGGTCGTGGCCCGGTCCACCTCCTCCACCAGCCTCATCCAGCCACCAATGAGACCCCACACCGTGTCGAGGCCGAGGTACGCGATGAGCCCCGCTGTCAGGAGCGCGGCCACGCTCTTCGACGCGGGCTCCGGTAGAATCCAGAGCATCATGTACATGGCGAGCGCGGAAGTGATCGCCGCTCGCACCGATTCCGGGTCCGCCATGTCCGCGAAGGACTGCTTCGCCTCGCTCCACACCGCGTCCGTGGCGATGGCCATCGCCAGCGTGTACCGCCCATCCGCGTCGAGCGTGGCAGTGTCCTTCAGCAGCGAGAGGCAGTCTCGCCGCGGATGCCTGTGTTCGCACCAGCGTCCATAGCCGCGCGTCAGTTCGTCCTGCTCCCGCGTCAGCCGAAGCCTTGGCTCTTCCGGGGAATCGGGCACCAGCCGCCGTCCCGTCCACTCCAGGTACACCACCTGTTGCCAGGACTCGAACATCAACTCCCGCGCGTGCCGCAGGGGTCGAGGCGAAGGCCTCACGTCCCGGGCCACCTTGGCCAGTGCCTCCTTGAACTCGTCCTCGCGCAGCCTCACGAACATCCCGCCGCCGTGGGGGATGTGGAGGAGGGGCGGGTCCTGTCCCGTGTCCAGGCGCACGGCACGGCGGGTTGAGCAGCCGGTGAGGAGAAGAAGCAGCAGCACGGCCGTCCAGCTCAGCCTCATGAGGATTCCTCTCGAGTCGAAATGAGGCTGCCTGACCCCTCACTTGTAGTCATCTACAAGTTTAGCATATCTAATATGTAAGATTTCAATGTCTTCACTTGTAGATGACTACAAGTGACCTGCTTCGTGTTCATCCAGGGGTGGTGTGCGCCGGGTCATATGTCGCGTGCTGAGCGGTGGCGGGGGGAGGCCATTTCAGCGCCTCAACAGCCGTGCGCAGCGGAAACGCTGGAAAGTTGGAGCCCGAGCACACCGTGCTAGCTTCGAGACGCAATGCGTCCGTCCAGAGGGAAGTCGCCGATGAAGGCCAGTGTGTTTGCGTTGCTTGCCTGCGTGCTGGTTCCGGTCCTGGTGCTGGCGCAAGAGGGGCAGGCCCAGGCCCAGGGCAATCTCAACACCATCACGAGCGTGAGCGTGAGGGGCGGGACGGTGGAGATCGTTGGGACGAAGAAACCCAACTTCACCACCTTCACCATGACGGACCCGCCGCGCCTCGTCATCGACATCTCCGAGGCCGTCTTCTCCGGCGTCAAGGAGGACCTCCCCGTTGGCAATGGCACCATCACCGGCGTTCGCACGGCCAGCTACGGCTCGGATGAATCGGCCATCGCCCGCGTGCTCATCGGCTACGAGCGGGAGGTGGAGACGGACATCCAGGCCACCGGCAACTCGCTGGTGGTGAACGTGGTGGGCGGTGGTGGGGCGGCCGTGGCCGCCAGGCCCGCCGCTCCGGCGGGGACGGGCACGGGAACGGCGACGACGCCCGGCGGCACCGCGGAGCAGGCGGCCGTGGCGGCGCAGGCGGACCAGAAGCAGCAGGAGCGCGCGGCGGCGGAGGCCACGGCGGCAGCCCAGGCGGACCAGAAGCAGCAGGAGCGCGCGGCGGCCCAGGCCGCGGCCGAAGCTCAGGCCGCCGCCGAGGCCCAGCGTCAGGCCCAGGCTCGCGCGGAGGCCGACCGCAAGGCTCAGGAGGAGTCCGCGCGGCTCGCCGCCCAGCAGGCCGAGCAGCAGCGCCTCCAGCAGGATCGCGCGGCGAAGGAGGCCGCCGCCGCCGCCGAGAAGCAGCGCCGCGAGGACGAGGCCCGTGCCGCCGCCGAGGAGAAGAAGCGCCAGCAGGCCGAGGCCCAGGTCGCCGCCGCCGCGTCGGCCGAGGAGAAGAAGCGCCTCGCCGCCGAGGAGAAGGCCCGCCGGGAGGCGGCCGCCCAGGCCGCGGCCGAGGAGAAGAAGCGCCTCGCCGCCGAGTCGCGTGCACGCCAGCAGGACGAGGCCCGCGCCGCCTCCGAGGAGCGCAAGCGTCAGCAGGAGGAGGCCCGCCAGTCCCGCCTCGCCCAGGCCGAGACGCCGCGCCGGGCTCCGGAGCAGGGGGATGGGGCCGGTGTGTCCTCGCGCCGCAAGACGATGATGCTGGTGGGCTTCAAGCAGGAGCCCACGGCCTCGCGCGTCTTCGTGCGCACCAACGAGCCCGTCCGCTACACCGTCACCGAGGGCAACAAGCAGGTGGTGCTGGAGCTGGAGAACACCGGCATCTCCGAGTCCAACAACACCCGGTCGCTGGATACCTCCTTCTTCGACACGGCGGTGGCCTCGGTGGACGCGGACGCGGGGCCCTCGCGCACGGTGCGCGTGGCCATCAAGCTCAAGGAGCAGGTGTCGTACCAGACGCGCCAGGACGGCAACGAGGTCTCCATCGAGTTCCAGCGCCCGGCCCGCCGCTGAGCTGATATAGGGAGCGCGACGCCCCACCCGCGTCGAGAGGGTCATGAGCTTCCTGTTGCCGGTGGCCGTGCTGCTGGTGTCGGCACAGCTACCCCTGTCCACCCAACTCCAACTCCCCACGGGGGAGACCGCGGAGCTGGCCGCCGACTACGTCCTGTACGAGCCGGAGCGCCAGGTCCTCACCGCGCGTGGCCACACCGTGCTGCGCTCCGGTGAGCTGCTCCTGCGCGCGGACGAGCTCTCCTACGACCAGGTCAATCAGGTCGCCGTCGCCAGGGGCAGCGTCATGCTCGTCAACGGCCTGATGGCCGCGGTGGCCGACGAGGTGACGGTGGACGTGGAGTCGCAGGAGGCCAACGTGAAGGGCGGCCTCTTCATGCAGAAGCGGGGCGTCTCCCCGGAGGCCCTGTTCCAGGCACGGACGCCCCAGGAGCTGCGCAACCTGGGAGAGACACCCGTGCTGATGAGCGGCACGCGCATCAAGCGCACCGGGCAGAACTCCTTCGAGGTGGACGGGCTCGCCTTCGCTCCGTGCCTGTGCGAGGCGGGCACGCCCTCCTGGCGCCTCGAGGCCAGCAGCGCCGAGGTGGCGCTGGGCGAGCACGCCACGCTCACATGGCCGGTGGTGTATGTGCACTCGGTGCCGGTGTTCGCGCTGCCCTGGCTGTACCTGCCCCTGGCCGAGCGCCGCTCCGGTCTGCTCATCCCCCGGCCCTCGTTCTCCGGCCTCAATGGTGTCTCCTTCGAGCAGCCGGTGTTCATCACGCTCGGGCGCAGCTACGACCTCACCCTCACGCCGGCCTACTACCTGGGGAGGGCGGAGAAGGACGTCACCCGGACCCTCGACGGGGAGTCCTTCACCCGACCCGAGCCGGGCAGGAATGGCATCCGCGGGCCTCGCCTGCTCACGGAGTTCCGCTACATGCCGTCCGCGGGCACCGAGGGGCGCGCCACCCTGGGCCTGCTCTACGACTTCCACCCCGTGCGCAACCCGGTCACGGGCGACTTCTTCCTGGGCGAGGATCGCAGCCTCATCCGCGAGCGTCGCGGGCTGCGAGGCGAGGCCTCCCTGCAGCACCGGCAGGACCTGGGCGGTGGATTCCACGACCGCATCGACGCCTTCGTGGTCTCCGACGGCTTCTACACGCGCGACATCACCGCCGACATCATCGCCCGTGAGAACCAGTACCTGCGCAGCACGGGTGTCCTCTACCACCGGGGCGAGGACCACTGGGCCGGTCTGGAGGTGGGCCTCCGCCAGGACATCCGCTGGGGCTACGGCCTGCTGGGGAGCAACACGGCTCCCGCCGGGGCGGTGCTCGACAAGGAGCTCACCCCCGCGCCCCGCACCTTCCAGCGCCTCCCCAACCTCACCTGGGCCCTGCCCGAGCGGCCCCTGTTCGGCCGGCTCGTGGGCGGCATGAAGATGGAGTTCACCCGCCTGTCCCCGCTGCTGTCCCGCTTCGGCGACGAGGGAGAGGACGGACGCCATGACCCGGATCGGCTCCTGGTCGTCACCAACCCCAGCGGCACCCAGAGGGATCCCGACCCGGCCCAGGGCAACGGCCTCTTCGACGCCTCGGATCGCGAGGCCAGGGACCGGGTGGACCTGCTTCCCCGCCTGTCCTCCTCCTTCGCGCTGGGCCCCTATGCGCGGCTGTCTCCCGCGCTCTCGTTGCGCCAGGACTTCTATCTGGGCGAGGTCTCCGGACGGGCGGCGCAGCGGGGCTACCCCATGCTGGACCTGGTGGTGGACTCCGAGCTGGCGCGCACCTTCCAGTTCCGCGGCAGCACCCTGCGGCACTCCCTGGTGCCCTCGGTGCGGCTCCGTTACGTGCCCCTCGTCTGGGGCGGTCTTCCCCCGCCCGGTGCTTCGCCGGAACGTCCGGGTCAGGTCTACGACGAGGTCGACGCGGCCCTGCCCGTCACCCCGCCCGGCGTGGCGCGCCGCTTCCTCCATGCGGTGGTGGAGCTGCACCAGACGCTCGGCGCACGCCAGGCGAGCGGCGCCCGGAGCGAGCTCCTCCGCCTGACCCTGGGGCAGGGGTTTGACCTGTCGCGTCATATGCCCACCCTGGGTCAGGGCGTCGCGCTGGATGACGACAAGACGGTCCGCGACACCTTCGGCCGGCTGACGGCCAGCCTGGGCGCCTTCAGCGGCGGCGGGGTCATCCGGTACGACCCCAATACTCGGGAGATCGCCCAGCTCAGCGCCGACTTCCAGGTCTCCGTTCCCCAGGGGTCCATCTTCGCCCGCTACGACGACCTGATGGGCGTGGGCTCGGATCGCCTGCGCCGGAGCCTGGATGCCCTGGTAGGGCCCGCTCTCTCGAGCGCCCAGCGGGCACAGTTCCTCACAGCGGGGACACAAGTGTCGCTCGGCTTTGGTCTTGGGATAAGATACGAGGCCATCGTGCAACCACAAGCACGCAACGAGTCTCCCCTCAGCCAGCAGTGGTTCGCGGTGTCGTATGGCCCCGCGTGCAACTGTTGGCGAATCGAGGGGGTAGCCAGGCTCGCAAGGGGGCAAACGTTTCCCGACTTTGGTGCCAACCTCACCATCACCGGAGTCGGGACGTTTGGAACCGGGGGTTAGGAATCCCGGGCGCGTGTGCGTGGTTCTTTCACTCCCTGACTGTATCCCCCCCTGAGGAGGACGAGGTCTTTCGTGTCGGAACTCGGCAAACGTATTGGACAGCGCATCCGTGAACTTCGCACCCAACGCCCTGAGCGTTGGACACAGGAGGAGCTCGCGGAGCGTGCGCAGATCAGCGTCTCCTTCCTGTCGATGATCGAGCGGGGCGAGCGTGTTGCACATGTGGAAACCCTTGCCGCCCTGGCCAACGCCCTGGGCGTGAGCCTGGGCGAGCTCTTCGCTGGAACGGAGGAGACACCGGCGCAGACGGAGGACTTGCTGCGGCCGTTGTCGGACTTCGCTCGGGCGAGGGGCCTGACGGCCCGGGACGTGGAGCGCCTGCTGGGCGTGGCTCGTGCCATGTTCAGCGGTTCCGCGGCCTGAAATCAGGCCTGACCCCAGCCTGCTGATCGGCTGCCGTCCTTGACGGGACGCATCTGAGACCGGGAAGATGGGAAGTGTTGGCTGTGCGTCAAAGGCGCGCGGCGCTCTTCCTCTTCAAGGAGTCATCTCAGATGCGTCTGGGTCTCGCCGTGTATGTGGCGATCGCGAGCGGGTTGCTCGCGGCGTGCCAAGCCCCGACCCCCGCCACGCTGGAGTTCGTGGACCAGTCTCCACTCCAGCCGCGGCTCGGGGAAATCACCACGCTGCGCTTCCGGGCGATCGACACGCGCGGTCAGCCGCAGGCCGGCGTTCGGATCGCCTTCGAGGTGCAGGCACCCGTCTCGGGTGTCGAGCTCAATCCTCCCGAGGCCACGACCGACGTGGACAACGGCATCGCCTCCACCCAGGTGGTGGCCAAGGGCGGCCGTGTGTCCTCCGTGGTCGTCGTCGCCCGGGTGGATGACAAGACGGCGCTCAGCCCCGCGGTCACCTTCGCGGGCTCCACCTCCACCTCCCGCCAGTTCACCTTCCAGTGCGGCTCCGTCTCGGGCGCCGGCTCGGGTGGTGTCCATGCGATCGGCGCCTACGACGAGACGCGTCATCTCATCGCTGGCGTGAAGGTGGACTGCATCGCCCACGTGGCGGATCGCAACGGCGACGGCATCGCCGGGGCGCAGGTGTCCTTCCTCACCGAGGCCGGCACCATCGGCCCCAGCGCCAGCAGCGTGACGGACGTGGTGGGCAACGCCAAGGTCCTCTACAAGACCTCGCTGCCGCTGCCCGACGACGTGCCCCCGGGTACCTTCACCTGGACTCCGCTCAACGACCTCACCCATACCGGCGAGTACCTCGCGCCGCTGTGGATGCACCCGTTCGCGTGGACGGAGAATCCCATCGCCAACTACAACCTGGAGCCCTCCCTCCAGGAGCCGCGCCGGCCGGATCCCATCCGTCCGGGCAAGGAGAACAACCCCCGCGACAACCTGGTCAGCATGATCGCCGTCACCACGGGTGAGGAGGCCTTCGACGACCTCAACAACAACGGCGTGCGTGACGAGGTCGAGCCCTTCGTCGACCTCACCGAGCCCTTCGTCGACAACAACGACAACGGCACGTGGGACGCCAAGGAGCGCTTCGTCGACGCCAACGGCAACGGCGTCTGGGACGGCAAGAACGGCAGGTACGATCCGATCACCCTCATCTGGGTCCAGGAGCGCATCCTCTGGACGGGCTGGCCGCACGAGCTGGACCGCGACGTCTCGGCCCGCAACCCCAGGGGCGTGGTCCGCCAGCTCTTCCCGCCCGCCACTGGCACCCCGGTCCGGTATATCCAGAACATGCCCGTGAAGTTCTACTCGTTCACCGCCTCGTTCCTGCTGGCGGACCCCTGGTTCAACAGCCTGGCCCGGAACGAGGACGGTGACGGGTGCGAGGCGGGCGCCGTCGGGCCCGTGACCGTCACCAAGCTGACCGGTGGCATGGCCTTCACCTACCCGGCCTACACGCTCATGCAGTACGCCATCTCCGACGCGCGCGACCCCACCAGCACCAGCACGCCCACCTACCCGGCGGACCAGGTCCGCTACTCGGTGTCCGCGCCCTGCGTCTTCACCGCCTCGCCGGTGGAGGGCTACAAGGCCGTCGTCCAGGCGCCCACGGTGGAAGGTGTCTTCAAGGAGTGAGAAGTAGCGTTCAAGGGCATTGACCCCGGCTCCCTCCATCCGTAGCGTCCTCCCCGGCTGATTGGCGAATCAACCGGCCGGGGAGAGACACCGCGTGAGTCAGCGGCAGAGTAAGACGGAGGAGGCAGGGAGCCGGGAGGGCGAGCGCCGCCGCACCATCCTGCGAGCGGCGATCGACGTGTTCGCGCGCAAGGGGTACCACGGGTGCCGCATCGCGGACGTGGCGCGCGAGGCGGGCGTGGCCTACGGGCTCGTCTACCACTACTTCAAGAACAAGGACGAGCTGCTCGAGACCGTCGTCGAGACGGGGTGGAGCGGTTTCATCTCGCGCCTGCGCACGGTGGTCGAGGGCGAGGGTTCCTCGCTCGAGCAGAAGGTGCGCGGCATCGCGGACGTGGCCTTCGAGGCCTACCGGGTGGATCCCCGCGCGGTGAAGGTGCTCATCCTGGAGGTCGCCCGCAGCCCCGCGGGGACGCAGATCGTCAGCAGGCAGCAGGCCTTCCTCGACACCATCCGCATGGCCGCGGACATGTTCCGCAGCGCCCAGGCCACTGGCGAGCTGCGCGCGGATCTCGACCCGATGCTCTGCGCCTCCCTCCTCGTGGGCTCCATCGAGCTGGGCCTCACCGCCTTCGTGTCGGGGCTGATGGAGGACCGCAGTCCCGAGGCGTTGGAGCGCGCCAAGGTGCAGATCGCCGAATCCTTCCTTCACGGCGTGCTTCCCGGCGCCGCCACTTCCGCGGAGGTGTCATGGAAGCAGGAGAGGTCGTCGTCCGGTACCAGGCCGAAGGCGGGCAAGCGCTCCTGACCATCGACCGGCCGAAGGCGCGCAACGCGCTCTCGCCGGAGGTGTTGCGAGGGCTGCTGGCCGGATTGGAACGCGCCGAGGCGGACCCCGCGGCGCGCGTGGTGGTGCTCACTGGCGCGGGGGAGAAGGTGTTCTGCGCCGGGGGAGACCTCGGGCAGATGGGCGGGGAGGGCGGTTTCCTCTCCACGCACGAGGGGCGCCGCGTCTATGGCCAGCTGCTCCTGCGGCTCCAGGACATCCGCAAGCCCACCGTGGCGCGCGTCAACGGGCACGCGCTCGCGGGTGGGCTGGGACTGGTGCTCGCGTGTGACCTGGCCGTGGCCGCCGAGCACGCCGAGCTGGGCACGCCGGAGATCGACGTGGGGCTCTTCCCCATGATGATGATGGCGCTGCTGCAGCGGCACGTGGGCCGCAAGCGGGCGCTGGAGATGGTGCTGACGGGCGAGCGCATGCCGGCCCGTGAGGCGCTCGCGCTGGGGCTGCTCAACCGCGTGGTGCCCGCGGCGGAGCTGGACGCGACGGTGGGCGGGCTGGCGGGGAAGCTCGCGGGCAAGAGCCAGGCGGTACTGGCCCTCGGACGCCGGGCCTTCTTCACCGCCGAGGACCTGCCCCTGCCGGCCGCGATCGAGTACCTGGCCTCCCAGCTGTCGCTCAACGTGCTGGCCGAGGACGCCGCCGAGGGTGTCACCGCGTTCATCGAGAAGCGTCCACCGAAGTGGAACGACCGCTGAGTTCCCGAAGTCCCCGAGGAGGTGCCCCATGCCGCTGTCGAAGGACAAGGTCGTCGTCACCTGCGCGCTGACGGGCGTGCTGGCCAAGAGGGATCAATGCCCGTACCTGCCGTACTCCCCGGTGGAGATCGCCGAGGAGGCCCGCCGTGCCTACGAGGCCGGCGCCGCGGTGGTGCACATCCACGGGCGTGAGCCCGACTCGGGCGAGCAGACGTGGAGCGCGGACATCTACGGGCAGATCAAGGAAGAGGTGCGCAAGCGCTCGCCCATCATCGTCAACTTCTCCACCGGTGGCTTCAACATGGGGGTGGAGTCCGAGGAGGAGAAGAAGGAGCGCCTGGCCTACGTGTGGAAGACGAAGCCGGAGATGGCCGCGCTCAACATGGGGTCGATGAACTACGCGAAGTATTCGGAGAAGCGGAAGGGCTTCGTCTTCGACTTCGTGTTCCCCAACCCCTTCTCGGACATCCTGCTGGCCACCGAGGCCATGCGTGAGGGTGGGGTGAAGCCGGAGCTGGAGTGCTTCGACCTGGGCCACGTCCACAACGCGCAGCCGCTCTTGCAGATGGGGGCGCTGAAGGGCCCGCAGCAGTACAGCTTCATCCTCGGGGTGCTGGGCGGCGTGGCGCCCACGGCGGAGAACCTGCTGGCCATGGCGCGGCAGGTGGGCCCCGAGGACACCTGGGAGGTCATCGGCATCTCCCGGGTGCAGTGGAAGCTGGTGGCCGCGGCGCTGGTGCTCGGCGGCAACATCCGCGTGGGCCTGGAGGACAACTTCTACCTGGACCCGGCCGGCAAGGAGATGGCCAAGGGCAACGGGCCGCTGGTGGAGAAGGCGGTGCGGCTGGCGCGAGACATCGGCCGCGAGCCGATGAGCCCGGACGAGGCCCGGGCCGCGCTCGGCATCGGCAAGGCGTGGTGAGGCCTACTCCTTGTCGCGCTGGGTGACGGCGGGGGCCGGGGCGGTGCCGAAGTCGAGCTTCAGCAGCGTCTCGCCGTCCACCCAGAGGTCATCCACCTTCACGCCCCAGTGGAGGTGGGGGCCGGTGACGCGGCCGGTGTTGCCCACCTTGCCCAGGAGCTGGCCACGTTCCACGCGCTGGCCCTCCTTCACCTCGAAGGCGGAGAGGTGGAAGTAGGCCGTGTAGAGGCCGGCCCCGTGGTACACGAGCACCGTATTGCCCGAGGCGTAGTTGTCCCGCTTCATCACCACCGTGCCCGCGTTGGCCGCGTAGATGGGTGTGCCCACGGCCCCGTCCACGTCGGTGCCGAAGTGCTGGCTCTGCTTCTTGCCATTGAAGGTGCGCAGGTCGCCGTAGGGCGCGGTGACGCGGCCCTGGCGCGGCCAGGCGAAGTTCTCTCCGAAGGCGGGGGGGACGAAGCCCTGGGCGAAGGCGGCGGCGAAGGCGGCCTTGTCCTGCTCCATGCGCGTCTGCACCTCTGGCGGCGGCTTCACGAACTTGCTGGCCACCTTCAGCGTGCGCGCGGGCCAGCCCGGCGCCACCACCTTCAGCGTGCCCGAGAGCTCCACGGGGGCGGCGCTCCCGGTGGTCGGCACCGTCACCTTCACCGCCACCTGTCCCGGCGTCTGTTCCACCGGGAGGCCCGTGACGGCCTGGAAACCGTCACCCACCGGGTAGAAGCGCAGCGGGCGCTCTCCCAGCGTGCCAGTGGGGGCCTCGTTCAGGCCGCGCACGGTGACGAGCACCGGGTCTCCTGGCCGGGCCGTTCCAGGCTGGAGGGAGAGGAGGGGCCGCCCCTCGGACGCGAGGGCGGACAGGCCGAGGAACAGCAGGAGGAAGGGAAGCCTCCGGAGCGTGGGGATATGCACGGGGGCGAGATATGCGTGCGGGCGGGGGGAGCGTCAACGAATGCCGACAGCGACAACCCCCCGAGTGTCCGCCGCGTGGCTGTCAGCGCCGACCCTCGGAGGGGGAAGGGGCGCATGCCTCGCCAGTCGAGGGGCGGGCGGACGGGCAGGCCCCCGTGAGCCCCAGCGTTCACTGTGCTCGCGTGGCTTCTTAGCTTCCGCGCATCCGTTTTCCGAGGGGGAGATAGTCGGATGCCGCGTTCCTTCCGTTTCGAACACTTCAACGTACCGAAGACCACGACCTCGAGCCGAGGCCTGCGACGCCGGGGCAAGCAGCTCTCCGAGCGGCGCGCCGTGGATCGCCGCTTCGACAAGGAGGGCATCCACTACGGCCGGAACCACGCGGAGACGGAGGAGATGTTCCAGGTGCGGGCCATGAACGCGCAGCTCGAGGCGCTGGCGGGGCTGTCGCCCAACGCGCCGGTGGTGCCCACCGCGACCAACCGGGGCCAGCCCATCGGCGCGCTGCCGGCGGCCGCGGAGCCGCTGGTCGCGCGCAATGCGCTCCGGGACGTGCTGGATGAGGCGCTGCGCCAGTTCCGCGCCCTCCAGTCGGGCATCCAGGACGCCACCAAGGCCACGGGGCGGCTCCTGTCCCTTCCCATGGAAGCGGTCCGGCTGGCCGCGCAGCGCATCCGTCTCGTTCAGGGATAGCCAGGGCCGTGGAGCTGACGCTCGTCTCCTACAACATCCACAGTGGCGTCGGGACGGATGGTCGCTTCGACCTCCACCGCGTGGGCCAGGTGCTGCGTGAGATCAACGCGGACATCATCGCCCTCCAGGAGGTGGGGGACTACCGGGGGGTGACGTCGCGCGAGGACCAGCCCGAGCACCTGGCGGATCTGCTCGGGCTGCACATGGCCTTCGGCCCCAACGTGGTGCGCAACGGCCGACGCTACGGCAACGCCATCCTCTCCCGGCTGCCCATCCTCAAGTCGAAGAACTACGACCTGAGCGTGGGCCGCCGTGAGCCCCGGGGCGCGCTGCGCTGCGACCTGGACCTGGGCAATGGCCGGCAGATCCACGTCTTCTGCCTGCACCTGGGACTGAGCATGCGCGAGCGCCGGCGCCAGGAGGCGCTGCTGTTGTCCTCCGACATCCTCCGGGATGCCGTGCGGAATGATCCCGTGGTCGTCTGTGGAGATTTCAACTATTGGGGCCCCGGCGCGGTGCCCGGCCTGGTGCGCCAGGCCATCCACGACGCGGCGCTGGAGCTGGGCAGCCCGGTGCGCACCTACCACTCCCGCTTCCCGGTGCTGCGGCTGGACCGCATCTACGTGGACGCGGGCGTGAGGCCGTTGGATCTCCACGCCCACCGCACCCCGCTCTCCGAGGTGGCCTCGGACCACCTGCCGCTGGTGCTGCGGCTGGAGGCCCCGCTGGAAGGGCACATGCCCCGCTCGGCACCCGTCGAGCTCATCGGCTAGGCTGGGCCCTCCAGCGCGTCGGAGGGCCGAAGCTGACGAACGCTGGACATATGTCTGCGCGACGGGGTTGTCGCGGAGAACGGGGGGGACCTACGTTGGGGCCTCCGAATGAGAGCGACGGCCGGGGAGCAGATGGGCTTGGGCACCGAACAGACGGAGCGCGGATTGAGCGTGCTCGTCGGACGGCTGACGGATGTTTTCAGCAAACTGGTGACGCAGCACCTGACACTGGCGCGCGTGGAGTTGATGGATGACGCGCGCCTGATGGGCTCGGACGTGGCGCGCATCGCCGCCTTCGTGCCCTTCGTGTTGGTGGGCTACTTCTTCGTCTGCGGGGCGCTGTCCGCCCTCCTGGCGCGGTGGCTCGGCTGGACCGGAGCGCTCGCGCTGGTGGGGGTGGCCAACCTCGTGGGAGGTGGGCTGGGGATCGCCCGGGCCGCCACGCGGCTCAAGTCCTTCCGGCTCATGGACAACACCACCGAGGAGCTCAACCGCAGCGTGGCGGCGCTCGCCCAGGCTCCGGCTCCTCAGCCCCAGCCCGTGGCGCTTCCCCAGGAGTCCTCCAATGGCCGCTGACGGCAAGGCGAGGTCCTCGCCCCCGACGTCCGAGCAGATCCGCGCGGAGATCGCACGCACCCGCGCCGAGCTCGTCCACTCCGTCAGCGAGCTGCGCGAGGAGGTGGCGCGGCGCGCGGACTGGCGCGAGTGGGTGCGCAGCCGGCCCCTGGCGTGCGTGGGGGCGGCTTTCTTCATCGGATTCCTCATCGGCAATAGCCAAAGGCGCTGAGACGCCACACCTTCGTTCCACCCTTCAACCCCGAAAGAGGATGGCTTCCATGGACGTCAATCCGCAGCACCTGCAGGACAAGGCCCGGCAGTTCCAGGAGAACGTGGTGCCGCAGTTGGATGAGGCGCGGCGCAACCTGGAGGATCTCAACACGCGCGTGGTGAGCTTCATCCGCGCCAATCCGGGCACCTGTCTGCTGGGGGCCGTGGCCGTGGGATTCATCGTCGGGCGCATCGCGTCCCGCCGCTGAGCACGTCACCGTTTTCTCGAAGATTCGGAGTACCGATATGGCGACCTTCCAGAGCAATCCGGGCAATGGCACCGGCCAGACACAGGGCGATCAGGATCAGGGCGGCTTCGGCCAGCGGGTGGACCGGATCGGCTCGGACGCGCAGCAACTGTGGGACGATGCCCGCGGCGCGGTGACGGACCTGCGCGACACGATGGACCTCAAGGGCCGCGTGGAGCGCAACCCGTACCTGATGCTGGCCGCGGCCTTCGGCGTGGGCTACGTGCTCGGCGGCGGGCTCTTCACCCGCACCACCGGGCGCGTCATCCGCCTGGGGATGCGGCTGGCCGCGCTGCCCCTCGTCAAGGACGAGCTCCTCGGCATGGCCGAGGCGGCGATGCGCGGTGTCGAGGTGGGGGCCCGAGGCATGTCCGGCATGACGGGCTCCGAGGGCGGCTCCGCGGGTGGTTCCAATGGTCCGCGCGGTCCCCAGGTGTGATTGACTCTCCCTCCCAAACGTCTCACATGGAGCGCCCGCGATGTTCAGCATCAACGACCTGAAGAAGATGGACAAGGACGACGTGCTCGATCTGATCGGCTTGGAGACCAAGAAGGGGCCGACGGACTGGATGCTGCCCGCGCTCGGAGCCTTCTCCGTGGGCCTGCTGGTGGGCGCGGGCCTCGGCCTGCTGATGGCGCCCAAGCCCGGTGCCCAGCTGCGCGATGACCTGCGCAGCCGGCTCCAGAACGGCCAGGACTCCCTGTCCAACGCCAACGGCCAGCCGCGCTCCGAGCCCGCGTCTCGCGGCGCCTGAGCGTCTGATTCCCTCCGTCCGGGCTTCCCCGGGCGGCCTTCGTGGGGGCGATCCGGTCACTCCGGGTCGCCCCTTCGACTTTCGGGGCGGTAGACTCCCGCTCATGCAGGAGCGCGTGGCGTGACGTCGAGGAAGGAGCGCAAGCCGGCCCGTGGCGGCGGCCGGACGACGCGGAAGGGCTCTCCCGGTGCGGACGCGAAGGCGGAGCCGCCGGCCCGGGGGCGTGCCCGGCGCGACACCCCGAAGGAGGTGCCCGCCGTGGAGGAGTCGCCCGGTCCCTCGAGGCGGGTGGAGCGCGAGGCACCGCGAGAGCTTGCCACCGTGGCGCCTCCCTGGCGGGTCCCCGCGCTGCTGCGCCGGGACACTCCGCGCGACACTCCCGCGGTGGGGACCGCCACGAAGGAGGGCGCGCTGGAGCGTCCCGGGCCCGCGAGGTCTCGGACGGAGGTGCCCCCGGCGGAGCCAGCTTCGCCCGGTGCCGCCGCGGAGTCCGTGACGCGTGGGGCCCTGGCCCGGGTGCGGAGCGTGGAGACACTGGAGGTGGGCTACGACGCGTGGCTCGAGCTGCGGCTGGCGCACGGCGCGGCGCGGCTGCGCTTCCGGGAGGAGCGCGGGCGGTTGGAGCAGCAGGGCTCCTTCCTGGTGGGGGCGGTGCGGGCGGCGAGCCAGGAGCGAGGGGCCTCGGAGGGGCCGGCACCAGGAGGGGAGCCGGCGCTCGTCTCCGAGCAGGGGCCCATGCGGGACTTCCTGCGCCAGGCCGAGGAGAAGCTGGCGCGGGCGCGCGAGGCGCTCGCGAAGGACGAGGCCGAGAGCGAGGCCCGGTACCAGGCCGCCTTCGGGGAGATCCGCGCCACGCTCCAGGACAGGGTGCGGCGCTACCTGGCCGCGGCGCCTCCCCGCCTCCGGTTGCTGCTGCGCAAGGTGGGCGCCACGCGCGCCATCCTCCACCTGGAGCGCGTGGGGGGCGATGAGCCGGTGCTGCTGCTGTTCCTCTTCGCCGGCCGGCTCGCCTCGCGCCACGGCTTCCTCTTCGACGACTCGACGGAGGACGTGTCGCTGCCACCGGCGCCGCTGTACGCGGAGGAGGGCGTCGCGCCGGGCGAGGTGCGCCCGGAGGCTTCGGACCTGATGGCCCGGGTACGAGCACCGGGAGAGGTGCTGCCCGTGAAGGGCTTCCTGCCCATCTTCGTGCCGCGCCCCGAGGGGGGCGAGGACTTCTTCCGCCTCCTCCAGCGTGGGCCGGTGCTGGAGGTGGAGGTGGCCGAGGGCCCGGGTTTCCGCAACGTCCTCACCCGCGAGGAGTCCGAGCGCTTCGCGGGGCACCTGCTGCGCCTCAAGCTCGAGGGCAGGCTCGAGCTCGAGGTGGAGGCGGGGTGAGCGCTACTTCGTGTGCACCATGCCGAGGTCGGCGGTGCCCACCAGCAGCGCGCTGCCGACGAAGAGGTTCTCGGACTCGGGGCCGCCGGTCTTCACCGTCTGGAAGACGACGAGGTAGTTGCTGCCCGGCTTGGGGAAGGCGCTGCCCGGGATGACGATGGTCTCCTTCTGCCACTCCACGGGGGACAGCACGATCTCGAGGAAGTCCAGCGGCTCCTTCGGAGCGTTGGTGTAGGTGGGCTCGCCCTTCTCGCCATTGGTGCCCAGGGGGACGACGGTGACGAAGCCCAGCGTGCGCACCTGGTTGCCGGCCACCGCCGGCCGCTGCAACGAGAGCCCCTGGTTGGCCGTGTGCGAGACGAAGCCCTCGGGCGGGTGGAGCCTCGCGATGCGCTCCAGGGCCGGCGCTTCCTCCACCACGCCCACGTACGAGCTGCCGCCTTGCGTGGCGACGAAGCGGTAGGTGGCACCGGACTGGTACTTGATGCCGCCATCTCCGAGGAAGTCACTCGTCTGGCCGTAGGTGCCCGCGCCCTTGTTTTCGAGGCTCAGCGGACTGCCGTTCTGGGGCTCGAGCCGGACGGTGGCGTTGGCCAGGGGCTGCGGGGTGCCCTGCTCGCTGCTGCGCGAGCCGAAGAAGACGAAGGCGGCCGTCTGGCCGGGGATGGTGATGCGCTCACCTTCGGGGATGCCGCCGTCGGGCAGCGTGCCGGCGTCGTATCCGGCCATGGCGGCCGCCGACACGTTCACGTCCGGCGTGGAGAAGAGGGTCCCCACCATCACGTTCTCGGCGAGGATTTGATTGCCCGTCTTGCCCAGGTCGCAGGCAAGGGGGGAGAGCAGGAGAGCAGTCGCGGCAGCGGACAAGACGAGGCGTTTCATTGCACCATTCCAGAAGGTCGGCCCTGCGGACGAGCATAGCAGGGCGCGGGGAGGGCTGGGCGCGTGGGCGGATCGCGCTATGGTGGCCGCTCCCGTGCGAAGCCTTCCCATCTACTCGGCCGGTCTCCGCTTCCTGCAGCGGCTCGGCATCTCGCTCCTGCAGGCCACGCTCTTCGGCGCCATTCTCGGGGTGCTCGTCTATTACCGGGTTCCCCGCTCGCAACTCGCCGAGGAGGCCACGCCCCTCGCGCTGCTCGCCCGCCCCTCGGCCTGGGTGCAGTCCTGGGAGCACGGCACGTACGACTGGCGCGTCCGCTCGCTGGGCGCGCGCTCCTCGCGCTCGGACCGCGTGGTGGTGGTGGCGCTCGATGACGAGACGCTCGCCGAGGCCCGCCAGGACCAGCACCCCGGCATCGCCTCCAACCCGTGGCCCCGGGAGATCCTCGGTGGCCTGTCCAACCGACTCCTCGACGAGGGCGCCGAGCTGGTGATGCTCGACTTCCCCTTCACCGAGCTCAGCCCGCGCGCCTGCCTGGCGCAGGGCACGCCCGGGCTGGAGGGACTGGACGACGATCGCGCCTTCCGCAAGCTGCTGGACCGCAACCCGGAGAAGTCGGTGCTGGCCTTCGCGTGGTCTCCGGGCCGGGAGATTCCCGCGGGCAGCCGGCTGTGGCCGTACCGCGTGCGGCTCGGCACCTTCGCTGGCGCGGCCGAGGCACGGGGCCGGGTGCAGTCGGTGCTGGCGGATCAGCGGCCGGCCTTCCTCATCCCGGCGGGCAACGCGGTGGAGGTATGGGCGGGAGTGGCCAGCGAGCAGGAGGGCCAGCGGGTGGTCCTGGCGCAGGGCCTCCGCGAGCCGCCGAAGGTGCAGGAGCGGAGGGCCACGGATGACACGTTCCGTGTGGGTCCGCTCGAGCTCTTCGTGTCCCTGGCGGAGGTCCAGGTGGAGGGGCTGGACACCTCGCTGCTGCCGGAGGTGCGCCAGCTGGAGCATCCCGTGGCGCCGCTGCTGGGCACGGCGAGCCTCTACGGTTCCATCACCCTGCCGGCGGATCCGGACGGGGTGGTGCGGGCCGTGCCGCACCTGGTGAGCTACCGTTCGCGCGAGGGGGCCCGGCACGTGTTGCCCTCGATGCCGCTGGTGGCGGCGATGCGCCTGGCGAACACGCGCCAGCTCCGCTACGCGGACGGCCGGCTGCACGTGGGGGACCGGTTCTCCATTCCCATCGACGAGTCCGGCTACAGCCTGGTGCGCTGGGACGCGGCCGAGGTGGGGCGGGGCTCACGCGGTTCGGTGTCCCGGGCGCTGCCCGCGTGGAACGTGCTGCTCAACCTCTTCGCGGTGCGTGAGGGCGTGCCACCCCGGGCGGTGCACGACATCGAGGGGCGGCTCATCGTCTTCACCGACACCTCGCGCCAGGGGATGAACTTCCAGCACACGCCCATCGGCGAGCGCACGCCCTCGGGGGCCGTGCTCGCCCAGTCGCTGGTGAACCTGTTGCAGTCCGAGGGCATCACCCGCGCCACGCCGAAGGTGGATCTCTTCCTGACGCTGGGGCTGGCGCTCATTGGCGCCTTCGTCGCGCTCACCTTCAACCGGGGCCTACGCTCCTTTGGCGACGTGCTGGTGTACCTGTTCGCCATGGGCGCGGTGGGGCTGCTCTACGCCGGGGTGGCCTGGTACGTGTTCGTCACCCGGCTGCTCTGGGTGGCGATGGCGGCCCCGCTGCTGGCCATGGCGCTCACCTTCGCCTTCACCATCGTCCAGTCCTCGCGCACCGAGCGGCAGCTGCGCCACTTCATCACCGGCGTGCTCGGCCGGTACGTCAGCCCCGAGGTGGCGCGGTTCGTCACGCGCGACCTGCGGGTGCTGACGCGGCCCGAGCGCCGTGAGGTGACGGTCTTCTTCTGCGACCTGGACGGCTTCTCGCGCCTGTCGGGGCAGCTGCCGCCCGAGCGGATCATCCAACTGCTCAACGACTACCTGACGGAGATGACGGACGTGGTGCGCTCCACGCACGGCCAGGTGGACAAGTACATCGGCGACGCGGTGATGGCCTTCTGGGGCGCGCCGGTGCGCACGGATCGTCACGCGCACCACGCCTGCGAGGCCGCGCTGAAGGTGAACGCGGTGCTGCAGGAGCGCCAGGCGTATTGGGAGAAGACGTATGGCCACTCGCTGCGGTGCCGCATCGGCATCGACAGCGGCGAGGTGCTGGTGGGCGGCATGGGAAGCGACCTCGAGGCCCGGTACTCCGTCATGGGCGGGTCCGTGAAGCTCTCCATGTTCCTGGAGAGCCTCAATCGCGAATACGGCTCCTTCGTGCTGGTGGGGGACGCGGTGGCGCGGCTGGCGCAGGACGCCTACGTCTTCCGCGAGGTGGACCGGCTGCGCATGAAGGGCCGCGCCGAGCCGCTCCGCATCCACGAGCTGGTGGGTCGCAAGGGGGAGATCAACCCACAGGGGCAGGAGAGGCTCGCGCTCTACGAGCAGGCGCTCATCGCGTACCACCAGCGGCGCTTCGACGAGGCGCTGGCGCTCTTCACGCGAGGCGTGGAGGAGTTCCAGGACTCGGTGGCGGGCCTGTACGCCGAGCGCTGCCGCAAGTTCGCCCAGGCGGCGCCGCCGGAGGACTGGGACGGCGTGTTCGCGCTCGAGGGCAACTGAGGGAGGACCCGCCGGGCGCGCTTTTCGCCAACTGGTCTGACAGTCAGACCAGTTCGCGCGGAGCGCGCCCGGGAGGCGGGCTCCGTGTGGAGCTCAGTCGTCGGCTTCGTCCGGGTGGCCGAAGAGCTCGACGACGGGCTTGTCCTGCTCGATGTGCTCGGCCACCACGCGCCGCATCTTCTCCGGCGTCATGTGCGAGTAGTACGCCTCGCCCTCCCAGCCCATGAGCTGGTAGTCCTCGGGGGAGAGTGGATCTCGCTTGCGCCCCGTCTCCTCGCGGATGACGACGTTGGGCCCCATGTGACAGAAGCCGTAGCAACCACCGCGGTACAGCTCGCAGCGCGCCTGCAGACGCCGTGTGGACAGCTCGTCGCGAGCGGCCGCGGCCACGGTATCGGAGCCGCCGGCCTTGCAGCTCGAGCCCTTGCACACGGAGAGGCGGTAGCGCTTCATGCACCGCCCACCCTACGGGACTTCGCGAGGTGCTGGAAAGGGCCGCATCACTCCAGAGTCCACGCTCCCTCGCACGCCCCCCGAAACGACACCGGCCCGCCGTCCACCGCGAGGAGCGGGGAGGGCGGGCCGGGAGCCGGCGGGAGCCGCCGGGCGTGCTACTTGAGGAACTTCGTCACGGGCACCGGGCCGTCGTTGGAGACGACGGTGCGGCTGCCCGAGGGGGCGTGCTCGCCGTGGCCGTGGTGGCCCGCGGGGAGCTGCGCGTGGGCGTGGTGCTCCTCGTGGCCCTCGCCGATGCGGGTGTGGGCCTCCTTGTGCGTGTGCTCCGGACGCTCCGAGCCCGTGCGCTTGTTCCAGGGGTCGGACGGGTGGGAGACGGCCGGGCCCTTGAGCAGCTTGGGGATGTCGTAGACGAAGCCCTGCCGGTTGTACTCCGCCGGAGTGTGCGTGTACGTGTCCATGCGGATGGCGTCCTTGGGGCACGCGTCCACGCACAGGCCGCACACGATGCAGCGCAGCTCGTCGATGACGAACTGGGTCGGGTACTTCTCGATGACCCGCGAGCTCGCGTCGGCCGAGTCCGTCTCGTACTCACCGGCCTCGATGTAGATGCACTGGGCCGGGCAGATGGTGGCGCACATGTAGCACGCCACGCAGCGCGGCTTGCCGTCGTCGCGCGGTACCAGCCGGTGGAGACCGCGGTACCCGTCGGGGTACGGCATCTTCTCCTCGGGGTACTGCACCGTGGTGATGAGGCTGGTGCTCTTGCGATCCTCGAACGGGGTGCCCACCTCCCGCGTCCCGAAGAGGTTGCGCAGGAAGTGCCGGGTGGTGATGGCCAGACCGCGGATCAGCTCGGGCAGGTAGGACCGCTCGCGGATGTCGGTGCGGGGATCCTGGGTTGCCTTGTAAGCCATGGTGTCTTTCTCTCAGCTCGAACTAGTGCGAGGCCGCGGTGGCACCGGAGTGCGCACCGGCGGGATGGGAGTCCGCGGCATGGGCGGCATGCGCGTGGGCGGGCAGGCCGTGGCCATGCGCGTCGTCGTGACCGTGTCCGTGGGCCCCGTGGCCACCGTGACCATGGCCCTCGGTGCCCTCCTCCTTCTTGGCGGAGGACATCGTCAGGGCCACCAGGACGCCGATCTGCAGCAGGCCGAAGAGGGCCAGCGCGCGCAGGGAGGGATCCCACAGCACGAGCGCGCCCGTGGCGAACACGTTGATGAGGCCGGCGGGCAGGAGGATCTTCCAGCCCAGGGTCTGGATCTGGTCGTAGCGGAAGCGCAGGAACGTCCAGCGGATGGCCAGCTGCAGCCACACGAAGAACATCACCTTCGCCCAGAACACGGTGCCGAGCACGGCGCCGTACAGCCACCCGTACTCCTTCATCACCGCCAGGTTGGACAGCCACTCGCCGCCGAAGGGCAGGTGGTAGCCGCCGAAGAAGAGGACGACGATGAGGCCCGACAGGACCACGATCTCCACGAACTCGGAGATCATGAACAGGCCGAACTTCATGCCCGAGTATTCGACGAAGTAACCGATGATCTCCGACTCACCCTCGGGCGTGTCGAAGGGGGCGCGCTTGGTCTCCGCGAAGGCGGCGGCGAAGAAGAGGAAGAAGCCCAGCGGCTGCAGCAGGAAGCCCCACGCGGGGATGCCGAAGTCGAAGGTGGAGCCCTCGGGGGTGAAGCGCCACAGGTAGGCGGCCTGGCCGCTGGCGGCGGCGCCCGAGCCCAGCTCATTGGTCACGTGGCCCACGAAGGAGGGCAGCTGCACCGTGGAGAAGGCCATCATCAGGCCCACCAGGGACAGGCCCAGCGCGACCTCGTAGGAGATCATCTGCGAGGCGGCGCGGACGCCACCGAGCAGGGCGAACTTGTTGTTGGAGGACCAGCCGGCCAGCGAGGTGCCGTACACCGCCAGCGAGGCGATGGCGAACACGTAGAGCAGGCCGAAGTCCGGGGTGGCCACCACCATGTCGACGGTGTGGTCGAATACCTTCACCGTGGGGCCGGCGGGCACCACCGCGAACAGGGCGAACACCGGCGCGAAGGCCAGCATGGGCCCCAGGTTGTAGAGGAGCTTGTTGGCCGTGGCCGGGATGAAGTCCTCCTTGAAGAGCATCTTCGCGCCGTCGGCCAGGAAGTGCGGGATGCCGACCAGCGCCTTGTCCTTCAAGCCCGGCAGGTGGATGCGCGCGCGGTTGGGGCCGATGCGGTTCTGCATCAGCGAGCTCCACTTGCGCTCGGCCACCGTGAGCAGGGATGCCGTGCCCATGACGAAGGCCAGCATCAGGATGAGCATGTTCGTGAGCCGGCTGGCGCCCGGGAAGACGCCCTCGACCACGCCACCCAGCACGTACGCCAGGAGCATGTGCACGGCGAAGGCGCCGAACATGACGCCGAACCAGAAGAGAATGGTGGTGACGCGCTTCATTGTCAGAGACCCCGGACCCTGGGAGCGCCGAACTCACGATACCCAGGAGGCCTGCCGTCGGCGGCGGTCGGCAGCGGATTGATGCCCGGCTTCTCCCGGTCGGGCGGCGAGGCCTTGTCCCAGTCGAAGGAGGCGAACTCGGAAACCTGCTTGCCCAGCTCGCGGAACACGTCGCGCGAGGACGTCCAGGCCGCGGTGCCACCCATCTCGCGGGTGAGCTCCGCCGCCAGCGCCCAGTGCGCCGCGGCGTCACCCTTGGAGGGGTAGGCCTTGCGGAAGCGCTGGATGAGGCCGTCCACCTGCACGAAGGTGCCATCGTGCTCCACGTGCACGGCGGCCGGCAGCAGCACGGTGGCCTGCGCGGTCACGGGCGACTCGTTCATCGCCTGCGCCACGAAGACGTCCAGCTTCGCCGCGGCCTGCGCGAAGGACTCCTCGCCCACCGGCACCTCGGTGCCCACGGCGTAGAGCGACTTCACCCGGCCCGCGTCGATGCCCTTCACCAGCTCGTCGAACGGCTTGACCGTCAGCCCCAGGCCCTGGGCGATCAGCTCCAGGCCCTTGCGGTTGGGGTTGCGGTCCGCCGTGAGGAGGTAGTGGTCGGCCTCGCCCTGCGGGCGGCCACCGACGAACACTTCCTTGGCGCCCAGCGACACCTTGGCGAAGGTGAGCGAGGCGAGCAGGTCCTCGTTGGAGGCGACCGGCGAGGCGAGCACCGCCACCTTGCCCTTCACGTCGGCGAGCGCCTTGGCGGCGGCCTTGATGGCCTCCTTGCGCGCGACCTCCGGACGGGCGGTGCCGGTACCCTGCTGGCGGCCCACCACCGCGCTCAGCACGCGGCCGGTGTTGAGGTACTTGTAGGTCGAGCGACCGTGGTCGCACATCCAGCTCTTGTTGACGGCCTCGTTCTCGCGCGGGCGGTAGCGGTAGGTGTCCTGGCCCATGAAGTCCGCGTAGGTGTTGCAGCCGCGCGAGCAGCCGGTGCACACGGACGGAGCGGCGGACAGGAACCAGGCGCGAGCGCGGAAGCGGAAGTCGCGGCTGAGCAGCGCGCCCACGGGGCAGATGTCCACGGTGTTGAGCGAGTAGTTGCTGTTGAGCTCGCTGCCCGGGAACGTGTCGATGACCTCGTGGCTGCCACGGCCGAAGATGCCGAGCTGCGGCTCCTTCGGAATCTCGTTCATGAAGCGCACGCAGCGGCTGCAGATGATGCAGCGCTCCTGGTCCAGCACCACGCGGGGCCCCAGGACCTTGCGCTTGTTCTTCAGCGCCTTGCCGCCCTCGAGCCGGGAGGGGCGGTAGTCGTAGCGCATGTAGTAGTCCTGCAGCTTGCACTCACCGGCCTGGTCGCAGATGGAGCAGTCGACCGGGTGGTTGAGGAGCAGGAACTCCATGACGGCGCGCTGCTGCTCCTTCACCTTGGGGGTGGTGGTCTTGATGACCTGACCCTCGGCGATGGGCGTCTGGCAGGCGGGCACCAGCTTGGGGGCGTTGGAGGCCTCCACCATGCACATGCGGCAGTTGGCCGCGATGGACAGGCGCGGGTGGTAGCAGAAGTAGGGGATGTCCGAGCCGACCATGCGGGCCGCCTCGATCATGTTCGTCCCCGGCTTCACCACGACTTCCTTGCCGTCGATGGTGCAGGTGACGAAGCCCGGGTTCTTCGGCGGGGGAGGGCCGGCCGGCTTGGCGGCCGGGGGCGGCGGAGGCGCCGTGGGGGCGCTGTGCGCGGCCGGAGGCGTATCCAGCTTCGCGCCCGCGGGCGGGTGCTTCGGCGTGGAGCCGGGCGCCTCGCGGGTCTCGGAGGGCGCGCCCTTGGGGGGCGTCTGCGAGTCTCCGGTGGGCTTCTTGGTGTCGTTGTCGCTCACTGCTCGACCTCGCCGCCGATCATGTTGATCGTGTCAAAGGTGGGAATGAGGTCCGCCAGCATCTTGCCCTTGATGATGGAGGGCACGGCGGACAGGATGGGGTAGCCCGGCGCGCGCACGTGGACCTTGTACGGCCGGCCGCCTCCGTCGCTCACCATGTACCAGCCCAGCTCGCCGTTGGCGGCCTCGGTGGCGTCGTACACCTCGCCGGCGGGCACCTGGATGCCCTCCATCACCAGCTTGAAGTGCGAGATGACGCCCTCGATGGTGCCGTACACCTCGGGCTTGGGCGGCAGCGCGATGCGCCAGTCGTCCAGGATGATGGGGCCGCCCGGAATCGTCTTCAGCGCCTGGCGCAGGATGCGCTCGGACTGCTTCATCTCCTCGATGCGCATCAGGTAGCGATCGAAGTTGTCGCCCCTCTCGCCGATGGGGATGTCGAAGTCGAAGCGGTCGTACACCCAGTACGGCTTGGCCTTGCGGATGTCGTAGTTGATGCCGCAGGCGCGCAGGCAGGGGCCCGTCCAGCCGTAGTCGATGGCGTCCTCGGCGCTGATGACGCCCGTGTCCTTGGTGCGATCCACGAAGATGCGGTTGCGCGTGAGCAGCCCGTCGATCTCCGTGACCAGCTCCATGACCTTGTCCAGCGTCTTGTGGACCTTCTCGATCCACCCCTCGGGCAGATCGCGGTTCATTCCGCCGATGCGGCCGAAGTTGGTGGTGAGCCGCGCGCCCGTCAGCTCGGCGACGCGGTCCATGATGAGCTCGCGCGCCTCGACGGCGAAGAGGAACGGGGCGAAGCCGCCCAGCTCCATGCCCGTGGCGCCCACGCACGTCAGGTGATCATGGATGCGGTGCAGCTCGGACCCGATGACGCGGATGTACTGGGCGCGCTCCGGAATCTCCAGGCCGATGAGCTTCTCTACGGCGTTGAGGAAGCCGAAGTTGTTCATCATCGCGGACACGTAGTTCAACCGGTCCGTGTACGGCAGGCACTGGGTCCAGGTGACGTTCTCGCAGCTCTTCTGGAAGCCGCGGTGGAGGAAGCCGATCTCGCAATCGGACTCGGCGATGTTCTCGCCCTCGAGCTCCACCTTCATGCGCACCGTGCCGTGCATGGCGGGGTGCGAGGGGCCCATGTTCACGTACATCCGCTTGGTCTGGAGGTGGGTCTCCAGCTCCGCCTCGTGGGCGTAGGCGTCGATGTCCGGGTTGGGCGCTTCGGGACTGGGGGGTGACGCGGGCTTGTGGGTGTCCGCCATGATGTCCTCTGGGGGGCTGCCGGTGGGGGCGGGCGATCAGGAGACGCCGCTGGTGCCGGGGCCGCGGAAGATGTCCTTGATGGGGCGCTCGGGGATGAGCGGCTGACGGTCGCGCATCGCGTAGTCCTTGCGGAGCGGATGGCCCTGGAACTCCTCGTACAGCAACACGCGGCGCAGGTCCGGGTGTCCCGTGAAACGGATGCCGTAGAAGTCCCAGACGAAGCGCTCCCACCAGTTGGCGCCCTTGAAGATGGGCGTGATGGAGGGCAGCTCCGGGTTGGCCTCGCTCACGCGCACCTTCAGGCGCACGTGCTCGTGACGCGACAGCGAGTAGATGAAGTAGACGACCTCGAAGCGCGGATCATTCTCCGCGAGGTGGAGACGATCCACCGCGTCGATCGAGGTGAAGAGCTTGAAGTCGAGCTCGTTCTTCAGGAACGCGGCGACCTTCGGCAGGTGCTCGGCGTGGATGACGGCCCAGGCGCCGCCAGTGCGGTCGAGGTAGCGCTCCGCCACCGCCTCTGGGAACTGGGCGGTGACCCTGTCCAGTGCGAAAGTGCTCAAGGGGGCCCCAATGCTGGCTATGGAATCCGGCGCGTTATAAGGATGACCCCCGGGGGGCGTCAACGTAATCCCTCAGCCATCCCCGCTACTTACGCGAGGCAGAAGCCCCGGTGGGCCGGAACGGGCATTTCAGGCCGCCGCCCCGCTGCCTCCCCGGGCGCGCGTGGGCCCGGGAATGAAGGTGGAGACGGGCTCGCTCTTGCCGGCCACGGGGGTGGGGGGCAGCTCCTGCCACTGGAAGCCCTCGCCCGCCTGGTCCCGGGTGCTGCGGGAGACGAGCACGGGCGTCCCGAGCCGCTTGGTGAGCTGCTCGATGCGGCTGGCCAGGTTCACCGTGTCGCCGATGGCGGTGTACTCGAGGCGGCGGGCGGTGGAGCCGATGTTGCCGAGCACCACGCGGCCGGTGTGCAGGCCCACCCCCATGCGCAGGCCGGGCTCCCCCCGGGCGAGCCGCTCGCCGTTCACCGCCTCCAGCTCGCGCATCATCTCCAGCGCGCACTCCACGGCCCGCCGGGCGTGCTCCGGCTCGGGCAGGGGGGCGCCGAAGTACACCATGAGTGCGTCCCCGATGAACTTGTCGAGCGTGCCACCGTGGCGGAACACCACCTCCACCATGCGGCCGTAGTACTCGTTGAGGATGGCCACCACCGCCTCGGGAGACAGCCGCTCGCTGAGCGCGGTGAAGTCCCGCAGGTCCGCGAAGAGGATTGTCACTTCGCGCAGCTCGGGGGTGGACACCGGCGAGGCCAGGTCCTGCAGGCGCTCGGCCACCGCGGGGGAGAAGTAGCGGCCGAGCTGGGCGCGCTGGAGCTCCTCGTGCGTCAGCTCGGAGACGAGCATGCGGATGCGGTGGAAGAGGTAGTTCGCGGCACCCGCCGTCATCATCAGCACCACCGCCCCCACCAGGCGCGCGCCCACGCCGATGGAGGCCTCGGCCTGCAGATACCACTCGGCCAGGGCCGCCACGCCCGTCACGGTGAACGTCACCGTGCGGCGCAGCGACAGGGCGGAGATGACGATGAGCGCGGTGTAGATACCCAGGGTGAAGCCGGCCACGCCTCCGGGAGAAGGGGAGACGGGGATGGCCAGGTGCTGCAGCCAGTAGATGGCCGGCGCGTCCACCACCGCCAGGGACAGTCCGGCCCAGCTCGCCACGAGCGCCGAGCGCAGCACACCCACCAGTGTGGCCACGGTGCACAGCCAGTAGGCCCCCATGGGGACGAGGTACACCTCCCAGTCCGCCAGTCCCTGCACCCGCGCCTGGTACGTGGAGATGGCCAGGATGGCGGACACGCCCAGCAGGCGCACCAGCGCCAGCCGCTCGGCGTTGTGCCGCCGTTCGGCCTCGATGGCCTTGCCCACCGGCTCCCTCAGGAACTCGGAGAGCGAAGCGCGTCTCTGCCTGGACTCGTCCACTCGGTCTCGGCCGTGTTGGGGGTGTACGCGCATCCTCGCACGTACCCCCGGGTGTGTGCACATCCGGTGCAAAAGCGAGGGCCCCGCCACCTCCGAGGAGGTTCGCGGGGCCCGGGGCCGGCACCAGCGGTGCGCGGCTGCCTACTTGGTGAGGTTGTACTGGCCGGCCAGCAGATCGTGCGGGGCCGGAGCGCGGTGACCGGCCTTGTGCGTCTGGTTGCCGATCTTGTCCTGCAGCAGCTTGAGACCGTCGAGCACCTGCTCGGGGCGCGGCGGGCAGCCGGGGATGTAGACGTCCACCGGGATGACGCGGTCGATGCCCTGTAGCACCGCGTAGTTGTCGTAGAAGCCACCGGACGAGGCGCACACGCCGAAGGCGACGACCCACTTGGGCTCGCACATCTGCTCGTAGACGCGCTTGAGGATGGGGGCCTGCTTGAGGTTGATGGTGCCGATCACCATCAGCATGTCGGCCTGGCGCGGAGAGAACCGGGGGAACTCGGCGCCGAAGCGGGCGATGTCGTGGCGGGCCGCGGACACGGACATGAATTCCATGCCGCAGCACGCGGTGGCGAACGGGTAGGTGAAGAGCGAGTACTTGCGCGCCCAGCCCAGGCCCTTGGAGACCATCCGCTCGAAGAAGCCCATCGCGTCATCGCGGCGGGTGGTCAGTACGGGGGCGATATCGGATTCAGCCATGGTCGTTTCTCAGTGCTCCCACTCGAGAGCACCCTTCTTCCAGATATAGATAAGGCCCACCACGAGGGTCGCCGCGAAAACCAGCATCTCCACGTAGCCGAACCAGCCGAGCGCCTGGAAGTTCACCGCCCAGGGGTACAGGAACACCGCCTCGACGTCGAACACGATGAAGAGGAGGGCCACCACGTAGAACTTCACCGCGAAGCGCTGGCGCGCGGGACCGCTGCTCTCGGAGCCGGCCTCGAAGGCCGTGGACTTGATGGAGCTCGGACGCCTGGGGCCCAGCATGGAGGCCAGCTGCACGATGACGAGCGCCAGCACGCCCGCCAGCAGCAGCACGACGGCCAGCGGCAGGTAGGAGGCGAGGGGGTTGGTCGTGGGATCCATTTCGCGGCGGACCCTAGGGACACAAGGGGGCCGTGTCAATGGGGAAGCCCGGAGATCCAACCCCTGGACATGACAGTGGAAAGCCGGTGGAGGAGCCTGTCTCCCCGCCTGCTCCTCCGCGAGCGGCCAGGGGGCGGGGGTTTGACGCTCCGCACACGGGACGCCTAGGGTCACACCCTGGCGCGCCCGCGACAACCGGGGGCGCTTTTCCCGATCGATACAGGAGAGAGCCCGAGCATGTGGGGTCGGCTCAGTTTGCGCTGGCAGGTGGCGTTCGCGGTGCTGGTTCCCAGCCTCGCCCTGGCCCTGTTCAGCAGCGTCTACTTCCCGAAGCAGCAGGAGGAAGTCGGGCTGGGGAAACTCGAGGATCGCGCGAAGGCCGTGGGGATGCTCGCCTCGGATGGGATCGCGCTCCTGATGGAGCAGGGCGAGCCCATGTCGAAGGCGTCCTCGGGGGCCCAGAGCGCGGAGACGTGGGAGATGAAGCAGCTCACGCGCATCTTCGACCGGGTGGAGCAGTCGGGCTCCGTGTCCTTCCAGGCGTTGCTGGCGAGCGATGGCACGGTGATGTTCGATCGCGGCCCCGTCCCGCAGGGGCTCAAGCGCGCGTTGAAGGCAGGCCCGGGCTGCGAGACGATGGATCTGCAGGATGCGCCGGTGGCGTACTGCTCCCTGCCGGATGGCCGTGTCTACGCGGTGGGCATGGACGCCGCCAAGGTGAGGGCGGAGGCGGGCGCCACGCGTATGCCGAGCTTCATGGCGTACCTGGGGGCCACGGTGGTGGGCCTGTTCATCGCGTTCTTCATCGGGCGGGCCATCGCCGAGCCGGTGACGCGCATGACACAGGCGGCGCACGAGGTGGCGCAGGGCGACGTGTCCCTCAGCGAGGTGGACGTGGCCTCGGCGGGAGAGGTGCGGCTGATGGCGCACTCCTTCAACGAGATGCTGGGCACGCTGCGCGGCACGGTGACGGAGCTGCTGGCGCGGCTGGAGCAGCTCTCCAGCGCCTCGCGGGGGCTGACGGGAGCGTCCGCGGATCAGGAGCACGTCATCAGCCAGCAGGCGGCGTACGCGCAGCAGATCGCCGCGACCTTCGAGGAGCTGAGCCGCACGGCGGAACAGATCTCCAGCTCCACCGAGGTGGTGGAGTCCAGCGCGCGGCGCACGCACGAGGCGGTGGCCGAGGCGATGGCGGTGGTGGCGCAGGTGGTGGCGGGCATCAACGACATCCGCATGGAGTCCAAGGGCGTGGCGGACGCCATCGTGGGCCTCAACCAGGATCTGCAACAGGTGTCGAAGATCGCCCAGGTCATCAACCAGGTGGCGGAGCGTTCGGACCTGCTGGCGCTGAACGCGGCGCTGGAGGGCACGAAGGCGGGCGAGGTGGGGCGGGGCTTCTCGCTGGTGGCGGCGGAGATGCGCAAGCTGGCGGAGAACGTGTCGGCCTCGGCGCGGGACATCGCGCGCATCGTGGAGAAGGTGCAGGACTCGGGCAACGAGGCGGCCACCAAGGCGCGCGTGGGCATGGCCACGAGCGACCGCGGCGTGGAGGTGGCGGAGCAGGCCTCGGCGGTGTTCCAGCGCATCGTCGAGCTGGCGCGCGGCACGAGCGAGGCGGCGCGGCAGATCACCATCGCGACGCGGCAGCAGCGTCAGTCCAGCGAGCAGGCGGTGCAGGGGGCGCGCAACGTGGCGGAGCTGGTGAAGCAGGGCGTGGACGCGACGGGTCGCACCACGCGCATCGCGCAGGATCTCCAGAACGTGGCGGACAGCCTCACGGTGCTGACCGCCAGGTTCAAGGTGGCGCGCGACCGCTGACCTCCCTCTCCCTCTGGGAGAGGGGCGGGGTGAGGGTCGGCGGACGTCAGGCCCGGACCATCTCGATGTGCGTCTTCTTCGGAGGCTGCCCGAAGGGGAGATACCGCAGCTTGGGAGGAGCCGTTCCCGGAGCGAGCTGGGGCCTCAGTCCCCGGCGCGCCATCTCCCGAGCGAACGCCGTGGCGAACTGCACCACCTCCATCCAGGCCAGGTGGTAGCCCAGGCAGAAGTGGGGGCCGCCTCCGAACGTCGCGATGTCGATGGCCGACGGGGGCGAGCGCCTCCCCAGCCAGCGCGAGGGATCGAACCGCTCCGGCTCGGGGAAGAGCGCCGGGTCGTAGCCGTAGGTGCCAATGGGGATGGTGATCATCGTGCCGCGCGGCACCCGCTTGCCGTAGAGCTCCAGGTCTTCGTTGGCCTGGCGCGCCGTCAACGACACGGGCGGATACAGCCGCAGCACCTCGCGGAAGATCGCCTCCGCGAAGGGATGACGCTTGAGATCCTCGGGCGAGCGGGGCAGGCCCGGCGCCGCCACCGACTCCTCCCGCAGCTTCTCCCAGAGGTCGGGCCGCTGGGCGAGCACGATGCCCAGCCACGCCATCACCGACGCGGACGTCTCGTGGCCCGCCAGGGCCAGCAGGCGCAGGTTCTGGATGAGATCCTCATCCCCAAGCGCCTTCCCTTCCTCATCACGCGCCGCCAGCAGCGCCGAGAGCGTGCCCGGCATGTCCGGCCTTCCCCGCGCCGCGGTGATCAGCTTGGAGAAGCGGGAATCGAGCCAGATCCGTCCCTTCCGGGCGCGCCGGGCCGGCGAGAAGGGCAGATCCATCTTGAAGGGCAGGGCCCCGAGGATGAACTCGCGGTAGTTCTCGTTCCAGGCCCCCAGCTCGCTCCGGTCGATGCCCATGACGCGGAAGATGACGTCGAGCGCGAGCCTCTGGGTGTGGGAGAGCAGGGAGAAGGCGCCCTGCGAGGGAAGACCGGCCACGCAGGCCTCGACGACCTCGGCGGAGATGGCCGCGGCCCCACTGGACGTCAGGCCCCGGGGCGTGAAGGGCCCGCTCATGGCCGAGCGCAGGTTGCGGTGGGGCACGCCATCCCGGGACAGCAGCGAGTCACCGACGAAGTCCGGCGACTGCTCGCGGATGAACTCGCTGCTGGTCACCCGGTTCTTGAGCAGCTCGAAGCCGGGCTCTCCCATGCAGACCAGCGTCAGCCTGTCGCCGATGCCCCGCGTCCAGAACAGCGGACCGGCCTTCCTGGCCGCGTTGCGCAGGAACGTGAGGGTGTCGCCGATGTTGAACAGCGTATGTCCCACCAGGGGCAGAGCGCCGGGGAGGATGGGAATCCCGTCCCGGTGGGTCTCCTTCTGCGGCAGGCGGAAGAGCAGGTTCGTCGCGGTTTCCATGTAAACCGGAATTCTGGACGAGGGCCTTTTCTTCCGTCAAGCGGACACTTTCCAAGTGGTAAGAACTCCTCACACCCGGAAGCGTTCGTCTAACCCGGCCGTGAACCCTGGCTCGTGGCGCGGGCGCGCAGCTTCGCGAAGTTCTCCGGCGGGGTGGTGGAGTCACCCGGGCGTTTCCCCGGCGTCACCTGCTCTCCATGGAAGTCGCTGCCCCCGGTGGGCACCAGGTCGAACTCCCTGGCGAACTTCAGGTACTTCTCCTGCACGCTCGGGTTGTGGTCCGAGTGCAGCGCCTCCAATCCATCCAGCCCCGCCTTGGCCAGCATGCGAATCTCGTGGCGCTCCAGCTTCGAGCTGCCCGGGTGCGCCACCGTCGCCGTGCCCCCCGCGCGGTGGATGAGCTTGATGGCGTCCTCGCCGTCCAGCTTGAACCGCTCCACCCAGGCCGCCCTGCCCGCGCCCAGGAACCGGTCGAAGGCCTCCTTCATGTCCAGACACCAGCCCCGGTCCACCAGCACCCGCGCCAGGTGCGGCCTGCCCAACTGCGCATTCCCCGACACCGCCCGGACGTCCTCCATCCGCACCGGGAAGCCCAGCCGCCGCATCTGCTCCACCATTCGCTCCATCCGCTGCTCGCGCTCCACCCGCAGCCGCGCCGCGTAGCTGGCCAGCTCCGGGAAGTCCCGCCGCAGGAAGTGCCCCAGGATGTGCACCTCTCGCTTCAGCACGAACGCCGACAGCTCGATGCCCGGCACCAGCTCCACCCCGTGCGCCCTCGCCGCCTCCTCCGCCTCCGCCAGCCCCGCCACCGTGTCGTGGTCCGTCACCGCCAGGGCCGTCACCCCCGCGCTCGCCGCCAGGGCCAGCAGCTCGGCGGGCGAGTGTTGGCCATCACTCGCGGTGGTGTGGGAATGCAGATCGATCACGGCTTGCTCCAAGGTGCTCGGGTTGAAAGGTCCGCTTACGACCCATAGGATGTGGGATAAACCTGGGACTCATCGACGGCGACCGCAATGCAGCAGCACCCATTCCAGATTTCCCGGAAGATCGAATACGGCATGCGGGCCATGATCTTCCTGGCTTCGCAGCCGATGGAGCGCATGGTTCCCTTCCGGGAGATAGCCCGCCGGATGGATGTACCAGAGGACTTCCTGGCGAAGATCCTCAAGACGCTCGTGGAGCGCAACATGGTTCGCTCCACGCGGGGGGCGCACGGAGGGTACGCGCTCGCCCGGCCCGCGCGCGAGATTTCCTTCCTGGACGTCATCGAGGCCGTCGAGGGCCCGGTGGTGGTCAACGTCTGCCAGGACGGCAGCAACCATGACTCGTGCAAGGCCACCGGCAGCTGCACCATGTACGGGGTGTGGAAGCTGGGCCAGCAGCGGATGCTCGAGGTCTACCGCCACACCACGCTGGACCGGCTGGCGATGAGCGACCTGCGTGTGCCCGAGCCGGCGCCCGAGGCCCCCGCGCGTCCGCCCGCCGAATCGCGCTGAGCGCAGGAGGGCAGTGCCATGGCGAAGGACGACACCATCGAGAACCGCGTCTACCTCTTCGATTCACTGGCGAGCAGCTACATCTCCGCCGCCTCGGAGCTGCTGTCCTCCGAGGACGAGGCGGTGCGCGCCCGGGCGATGCGGGCGCTGGCGGACCTGGCGTACCTCTCGTGCGTCATCGCGGACACCGGGCACCTGTCGCCCGAGCAGGTGCGTCAGCGCGTGCTGGGCGCCGCCGAGCCGGCCCCGCCCGAGCGTGACGCGGACGACAGGAACGGCAAGGGGAAGAAGCGCAAGTAAACCGGTGCTCCCCTCGGCGGGCGGGCGGTGGTAGATCGCGCGCCATGGCCAAGACCCCCTCGAACAGCAAGAAGAACCTGCGCGCCCACTATTCGGGCGCTCGCAAGGCGGATCCGCGTCCCATCACCGGCAAGGAGTCGCCCACCGAGCTGCTGGAGCACGCCTTCTCCGCCTACGTGGGACGTCAGGAGCGCACCGCGTTCGAGCTGATGCGCCGCTCCATGGAGGTGGATGCCTCCATCTTCCTCACGCTCTCGGGCGCGATGACTCCGGCGGGTCTTCACCAGAGCTGCATCATCCCCCTCATCGAGAAGGGCGTCATCTCGGCGCTCACCACCACGGGCGCCAACCTCTACCACGACGCCCACCGCATCATCGGCCACGCCATCCGCGAGGTGAACCCCAACGCGGGTGACCTCCAGTACCGCCTGGCCCGCATCATCCGCATCTACGACCTGGGCTTCTGGGAGGAGGCGCTGCTCGACACCGACCGGCTCTTCTCCGCGCTCCTGCGCCGCCCCGAGTTCCAGCGGAAGATGACCACGCCCGAGTTCCACTACCTGCTGGGCAAGAACATCCAGGCCATCGAGAAGCAGCTCGGCGTGAAGCAGCCCTCGCTGCTGTCCACCTGCTACAAGCACGGCGTGCCCATCTTCGTGGGCGCGGTGCAGGACGGCTCCATCTTCCTCAACGCCGTCAAGCTCAAGCGGCTGCTCGGGCCCGAGTTCAAGTTCGAGATCGACATCAACGACGACGTCTATTGGATGGCGGCGCTCCAGCACTACTGCCGCCACCACTTCTCCAACAAGATGGCCATCTGGATCCTCGGCGGTGGCGTGCCCAAGAACTACACGCTGCAGGGCGAGCCGCTGCTGGACCAGATTCTGGGCGTGCCCACCGATGGCTTCGACATCGACGTGCAGTTCTGCGTGGACCCGGTGGACAACGGCGCGCTCTCCAGCTGTCCGGCCGGTGAGGGCCACACCTGGGGCAAGGTGTCCATGGAGGCGGTGGAGGCCGGCTCCATGTACGTGCACACCGACGTCACCGCCGTCTTCCCGTGGCTCACCCACGCGCTGCTGAGCGACTCGAAGATGAAGCGCAAGCCGCGCCGGCTGATGGACGTCATGCAGGAGGCGGTGACCTTCCTCGACAAGGACGTGCAGAAGCGCCGCAAGTCGCTCCTGAAGACGATCGACTGGAGCCCCGACGAGGAGAAGCCCAACCCGGACGAGCACACCGCCTACGTCCGCTGAAGCCGCGTCCCGAGGAGACACGACCATGAGCCAGCCCACCACTCCCCCTACCGGCGTCGTGATGAACGTCGTGAGCGCGCCCGGCTTCACCTGCCGGCTCGAGCACGGCCCGTCCGGCACGAAGATCGCCACCGAGGCCCCCAAGGACAATGGCGGCACCGGCATGTCCTTCTCTCCCACGGACCTCGTGGGCGCGGCGCTCGCCTCCTGCGCGCTGACCACCATGGCGCTGGCGGCCTCGCGCGAGGGGATTCCCTTCGGTGAGGCGAAGGCCCGCGTGGAGAAGCGGATGACGCCTCCGCCGCGTCGCATCGGCGAGCTGGTGCTGGAGATCGACATGCCCGCGGGCCTGTCGGCCGCCCACCGCGCCCGGCTGGAGGAGGTGGCGCACGGCTGCCCGGTCACCCGCAGCCTCCACCCGGACGTGAAGCTGCCGGTGACCTTCCGCTACCCGGATGAGCCCCGGTAGGCGGGAGAAGGCTCGTTCCGCCGCCCGGTCTCCAGACGCCCGGGCGCTGCCTCCTGCGTCGGGGCCCGGGCGTGCCGACCCTGCCTTGGGGTGGGGGCAAGCGCGAGGAGGGCGGCGTGAACGTGGCGCTGTTGAAGATCTACCTGAACGACCATCTGGCGGGCTCGGTCATGGGCCTGGAGCTGGCACGCCGCGCTCGGGCGGAAAACCCGGGCAACTCCGTGGGCGAGTACCTGGATGTCTTCATCGGAGAGCTGCGGGAGGATCGCGGAACGTTGCTGAGCGTGATGTCGGCGCTGGGGCTCGCGCGCGACACGCTGAAGCAGGGTGCCGCCTGGTTGGGTGAGAAGCTGGGACGGCTGAAGCTCAACGGACAGCTCACGGGCTACTCGCCACTGAGCCGGCTGGTGGAGCTGGAAGGGCTGTGCCTGGGCACCGAGGGGCGGCTGTCGATGTGGCGGACGCTGCGGCGGCTGGCGCGCAAGGACGAGCGCCTGGCCCGCTTCGACTTCGCGGCGCTCATCGTCCGGACGGAGCAGCAGCGGCGCACGTTGGAGCGGCTGCGCCAGCAGGCCTCGGAAGAGGCCTTCTTCGAACCGGGAGAGCGCGCCGTGGTTCGCTTCACTCCGGCCCATTCCAACGGGCGGGGGTAGGAGACGGGATTCTGGCGGGGGTTGCGCCTATAAGGTGCCCCCCATGGATTCCAAGTTGCGACAGGTGGTGGAGGCGTTGGTGGAGGAGGGGAAGGTGGCGTGGACCCCCACCAAGCCGAGGCCCGGAGACGAGCCGGGCCCGCGCGAGCTGTTCATCAGCGTGGGCTCGCGAGCCGAGGCCCTGCCGCCCCACCCGCGCATGCTGGCGTGGAAGCTGCCGCAGTGGACCCGGCGCTCGGTGCGCTCCACCACCGAGGCCGTCCTCCACTCCGCCGCCGAGCTCGATGTCCTCTCCCAGGAGCTGCGCCAGGGGCAGCCGGAGGGCTCGCTCGCGCCCCTCACCCTGCGCGTCCACGAGCCGACGCTCGACGTCGTCTGCGCCACGCTGCTGGCCGTATACCGGCTCCTCCACCAGGACTGGCCCGAGGGCGCCGACGCGCTCGGCGCGTACCTGGGTGAGTGGGAGCAGGGCCACACCGAGACGGTGGGCGACTACGAGCGGGCCCTGGGCACGGTGTTCTACGCGGCCCTGAAGCTCTGGCCCTCGCAGGAGGACGGCCGCCCCGCTCGCGAGGTGCTGGAGTTGATGGCCACCGTGCTCCGGACGGTGCGGCTCCCCGCGGAGCTGGCCAGGCTGTCCGAGACGCTCGTCCCCCCGGTCATCTCCCGGCGCCTCAAGGCGGACGCGCTGCTGTACCGCGCCGAGCTGTCGCGCGCCCAGCGCGTGCAGCTCGACATCCCGATTGGCGAGGGGAAGGACGCGTCCGTGCGCCGGGTGGACGCGCTCTTCCTGTCCTCCTTCCAGGACGTCACCGTCCTGCGGTTGCTCGCGCGCAGCGACTCGGAGAACACCCACTACGGCCAGGGCTTCGACTTCATGGCCATCCACATCGCCCGGCAGGAGCAGGCCCGGGCGTGGCACTCCTTCTCCATCACCCCCGAGCGCGCGGGGACGCTCGCGGACCTGGCGGGATGGTTCGACGAGCTCGAGGGGCCGAAGCTGCCGGATGGAACGCCCCGGGCCACGGGGAAGCGGCGCTTCGAGCGCCAGCCCAACGACTACTCGGACCCGTGGTACTCGGACGGCTATGCCAGCCCGGTGGGCCGCTCGACGATGGTGGCGGCTCCGTACTCGGGCACCCGGCTGTCCCGCCGTGAGCTGTGGGAGGCGCTCTGGAGCCGGTTCAACGTGGGACGCAACGTCCACGTCCTCCGGGCGCATACCGTCTTCGCCCGGCCCTTCCTGTGGAGGGGCCCGGCGCCCGACGCGGAGCTCGTGTCCCGAGGCTTCCGCCGCTGCGATCTCTCCAACCAGGGCGGGGCCTTCCACCCCGCGGTGGTCAACTCCTTCCTGGGGGCCACGCACGAGGCGGACGTGCTGCACTACGAGAAGCCCACCGAGGGCCACACCGTCCGCGTCTCCGTCTACCCGAACCGGCTCGTCGTCGTCTGGGTGGAGCGGCCCCGGAAGGCGGCGACCTCGCTGTACACGCTCGTGCAGGAGCAGTCGGCGCTCGTGGAGAGCCGGGAGTTGTGGGAGCTCGAGCCCCTGCGGTGGCTGCCCCCCTGGCTCGCGCCGCTGGGCCCGGAGCGGTGGCTCGTCTACGGCGCCTACCGGATCTCCCGCGGCCGCTCGTCGATGCTGGATGACTCGCGCTCCATGCAGGGGCTCTTCCACGCGCTCGCCTCCGGGACGGAGACCACCCTGGAGAAGCTGCCCTCCGAGGCCGCCGCCGAGAGCCGGCGGGTGCTCCGGGATGCCTCCGGCGAGACGGAGCACTGGCTGACCTCGACGGGCGGTGCGCGGCTCGAGTTCCTCCTGGAGGAGGAGGAGCGCGGCCCGCTGGCGTGCGATCGGGACTTCCTCCTCTTCCTGCTGACGATTGGCCAGAGGTACTCGGCCTTCGAGACCAGCCGGCGCATGGCCGAGGTGGAGCAGCGCTACCGCACCTCGCGCTGGCAGAACCTGCGGCCCGCGCGCAGCGTCCGCTCGGACGTGATGCTGTTCACCAACTCACTGTGGCACACGCGGGTGAGCGAGGATCCGGACATCAACGCGCGCTACCTCGCCTGGCACTCGCTGCACGGGCTGCAGGAGACGGTGGAGGCGATGAGGGACCAGGCCTCGGAGCTGGACCAGTACAAGAGGGATCAGTTCGACCGGATGGTGGGCATCCTGGTGTTCGTCTTCCTGCCGGTCAGCCTGGCCTGCGGCTTCTTCTCCGGCGCGCAGTTCCAGGACATGAGCCCCTCGGTGGGCATCCCCGGAGCCACCACGGGATGGCTCGTCTTCCTGGGCTACACGGCGGCCTTCACGGTGCTCGTCTTCGGGACGGTGTTCCTCGCCCGGATCATGAGCTGGCGCCGGCGCTGACGGGCGAGCGGCCTGGGGCAGGGATGTGAGGGCGGTCACAGCGCGTCCGCTCCGCTTTCGTAGGATGATCGACTCCGGGCGCGAGGAGGAACTGGTTCCCCTCGTGCGCCGGACAACGAAAGAGGAGCGGTCATGAGGATCCGTCATCTCGTGTTTCAGGGGGGAGGGGTGAAGGGAATCGCCTACGTGGGTGCCATCGACGTGCTCGAGCAGCGCGGGCTGATGAGCGATGTCAACTACGTCGCTGGCACCTCGGCGGGATCGATCACCGCGGCCCTGCTGGCGATGGGCGCCACCAGCCAGGACCTGGACCACGTCCTCCGCAACACCTCGTTCTCCTCGTTCATGGATGGCGGCGGGTGGCTCATCGGGGATGCCGTGCGGCTGCTGTCGCACTACGGCCTCTACAAGGGGGATGCGTTCGAGAAGTGGATGCGCCAGCAGATCTCCATGCTGACGGAGCGCGCCACGGGCCGGGCGCAGCCGGACATGACCTTCGGCCAGCTCCGGGCGCTCGCCGCGCAGAAGCCCGGGGTGTTCCGTGAGCTCTACACGGTCAGCACCAACCTGACCCGCCAGATGCCCGAGGTCTTCTCCGCCGAATCGACGCCCGATGTCCCGGTGTACCTGGCCGTCCGGATGTCGATGAGCATTCCCTTCTTCTTCGAGGCGGTGAGCTCCGGTGGCAACTTCTACGTCGACGGGGGCGTGTCTTGGAACTACCCCATCGACCTGTTCGACGGCGTCATCGATCGGCCAGTGATCGGACTGCCTTCGCGCCCCATCTTGACGGCCGTGGCGAACGCCCTCGACATGCGGACGCTCGGGTTCAGCCTCGGCACCGCCGCCCAGATTCAATCCGAGCGCAACGACTGGACGCCCCTGCCGGTGGAGATCTCCAACATGGAGGGGATGGTGAAAGGGCTCTTCAGCTTCATGCTGAACGAGTCCACCCGGCTGCACCTCGACAAGAAGGCACTCGAGCGCACCGTCTTCATCGACAACGCGAACATCCCGACGACGGACTTCGATCTGACGCAGCAGCAGATCGATCTACTCGTGAGCAACGGGCGGGCCGCCACGCTCGCGTTCCTCGACGGGAAGGCGGCGCGCGTGGCGAGCTCCGCGTAGACGGCCCGTGACCCTTGGGCGGCACCGGCGCTCAGCGCTCCAACTGGATGTCGTCGAGCAGGATGGTGTTGCCGTTGCCGCTCAGGGGCTCGAAGGAGAGGCCGTGCACGGCCGACAGGGTGAGCCCGTCGTTGGGCGCGCCCGCAGGCTGCCAGTCCGTCCGCCGGGTGAAGGCGCTCAGGGGCACGCTCACCCACTTCCACCCGACGAAGTCATCCCGGAAGCGGTACTCGAAGCGCTCCGCCGTCGCGAGTCCGCCGCCGTTGTCGCGCAGCTCCAGACGGAAGGGGTCCTGGGTGTTGGTGCCTCGGAACCAGAAGTTCAGATGGCGCGCTCCGCGCCAGTCCCGGGGCGTGTCGAAGGTGCGCGCGACGTTCGGGTGCGATGAGTCCTTGACCCAGTAGCTCATCACGAGCGCCTGCCCCTGATGTCCCTCCTGGTGCCAGGTACTCATCTGGGCCCCCGGGTCGTCCTGCTTCCAGAGCCCGGAGGTCTCGAAGTCCTCCAGCAGCTCGGTCGGCGCGGCCGGGCCGTAGCGGAGCTCGTCGTAGACGGAGGCCAGCGGCGTTCCCGGGTAGGTGAAGTGGCCCATCCAGGACTCGGTCGCGGGGCCGACGCCGGGCCAGAAGTTCACGAGGATTCTTCCGGGCTGCGAGGGCAGGGGTCCGCGAGTCCCCGTCTCGGTGTGGACGCGCTTGCCGTCGACGTACCAATGGATGGCCTCGCGCGTCCACTCGATGCCGTAGGTGTGGAAGTCGTCCGCGGCGTCGAAGGGCAGGTCGATGCCCGTGTCACGCCGCTGCCCGTCGGTGATGTAGCTCGCCTGGAAGCGGCGGGTGTTGAGCCCGACGAAGGCGATGTCGATCTCATCCCAGCGCGTCCACTCGAACGGGCCCGTGGTGATGGCGAACGCCGTCAACGTGCCCGAGGCGTGCGCGGGCCTCATCCGCACCTCGTAGCGCCCGTAACCGTGGAAGCGGGTGGAGGCGAACTCGCCCGAGGCATAGGGCCGGCCAGAGCACCCACCTCCCGTGGAGCACGGCTGGTCGTCGAGCCGCAGCTCCAGCTTCCCACCCGAGAAGCGCACGTGGTCCTCGCGCCAGCCCGCGTTGAAATCCTCGCTGCTGGCCCAGTTGTCCGAGCGGCGCCAACGCGTGGCATCGAACGCGTCGAAGGTGTCATCGAAGGCCGAATAGCCGTTGATCCAGGGGATGGAAGGGGAGGCCCCGATGTCGCCGCTGGGACTCCCCCCACCGTTCGTTCCGGAGTTGCCACCGCCGTCCGTGTTGCTTCCTCCGTCCGTCCCGGTGTTTCCACTTCCACCGCAGCCAGCCAGGGCCAGGCCGATCGCCAACAGCCCCCACTTTATGTTGCGAGCCATGTGTCGCGCTTTCCTCGGGATGCTTGCGGCGACGATTGTACCAAGCAGGGGAGTGTGTCGCTCGGAGCCGGGGTTCGCGCTCCACGTTGTCGCCTGGAACCGCGCCCTGTGAGGAGGACGTCACTTCGAGCCGTCGGGTGATGAGCAGCGCGCTCCTTCCTTCCCGAGGAGTTGCCTCCCATGCAGTCGGGCGACCAGTCCCAGGAGATGGGTGGGCCCCGCACGCTAGAATGGCCGGAGCCGAAGGAGGGTCTGTGCAGGGAGAACGTAGCGTGAGTCCTCGGACACTGATGTCGCGTCTGGACATGGTGCGCGTGGCCGCGCTGGTGGCCGTGGTGTTCGCGGTGGTGGTGGCCGTGACGTGGCAGTTCGTCGAACCGGCTCCGCCCAGGAAGGTCGTCATCGCCACCGGTTCCGCCAGCGGCATGTACCACGCGGTGGCCCAGCAGTACGCCGAGCACTTCGCGGCAGCGGGGATCGAGCTCGTCGTCCGGGAGACGGCCGGCTCGCTCGAGAACTACGCGCTGCTGGGCGATCCGGACTCCGGTGTCGATGTCGCCATCGTCCAGGGTGGAACGGCTCCCGTCGACAAGGAGCGCCGGCGGGGACTGGTCTCGCTGGCGAGCCTGTACCTGGAGCCGGTGTGGGTGTTCTACCGGGGAGAGCCCGGACTGGGACGGATCGACCAATTGGCGGGCAAGCGCATCGCGGTCGGAGCGGAGGGCAGTGGCGTGCGGCCGTTGGCCCTGGAGCTGCTGAAAGCGGGCGGAGCGCTGGGCGAGAAGTCCGGCACCACGCTCGTCGACATGGGCGGGGACAAGGCCGTGGCGGCGCTGCGTGAGGGGTCGGTCGACGCGGCCCTCTTCGTCGTGGGGCCCACCGCGCACTTCCTCACCGAGCTGCTGGCCACGCCCGGGGTGCGGTTGATGAGCTTCGAGCAGGCCCACTCCTACGCTCGCCGGTTCCGCTATCTGTCTCCCGTCACGTTGCACCCCGGCTCGTTGGATCTGGCGCACAACCTGCCGGAACGGGACGTGCGGATGGTGGCGCCCGCGGCGGTGCTGGTGGCGCGCAAGAACGTGCATCCCGCCGTGGTCGCGTTGCTGGCCGAGGCCGCGGTCCAGATCCACCGGGGAGGGGATCTGCTCAGCGAGCCCGGGACGTTCCCCAATGACACGCTCACCGAGCTGCCCGTCAACGAGCAGTCGCGGTACTACCTGACGCACGGCCCGGACTTCTTGCGGCGCGTGCTGCCCTTCTGGCTCGCGGCGCTCATCAACCGGTTCGTCGTCCTGCTCGTCCCTCTCTTCGTGGTGCTGGTGCCGCTGTTGCGGCTCACCCCGCCGGTGTATCGCTGGAGCATTCGCTCGCGCATCTACCGCTGGTACGCGCGGCTGCGGGTCATCGATGAGCGCCTGCGCGGCGTGCCCGACCCCGAGCAGGTGCGCAAGGATCTGCAGCTCCTCGAGCAGCTCGATCATGAGATTGGCGGGGTGAAGGTGCCGCTGAGCTACATGGACGAGTTCTACGACCTGCGCCTGCACGTGGACTACATCCGCAACCGGCTGGAGGAGCGGCTCTCGGCGCAGGGTACGCCGCTCGCCCCGGTGGAGGTAAAACACGGCTGACGGGGAGCTGTGGCCACGGCAGCCCGGCAGCCCAGCATTCAGGGATGAGCGGCTTGCCCGCCCCCGCTCCGATGCGGAGCCTCCCGGGTATGGACCCGATCGAGCTCTTGACGCGGCAGCACGAGGAAGCCGAGCTGCTTTTCCAGCAGGTGTCGGTGGCGAAAGGGGAAGAGCGAGCCCAGCTGTTCCACCGTCTCGCCTGGCTGCTCACCCTGCATACGCAGTTGGAAGAGCGGTACTTCTACCCGGAGGTGAAGCTGGCCGAGACGGATGAGCTGGTTCATCACGCCTATGATGACCATGGCGAGGCCAAGGCGTTGATCTCGCAGCTGATCCACCTCGACGTCAGCGACATGCAGTTCGAGCCCGCCCTGGTCCAACTCCGCGCCTCCGTCGAAGCGCACGTCGCCGAGGAGCGCTCCATGCTCTTTCCCCTCGTGCGGCGGCTCCTCTCCGCCGGGCACATCGAGCGGTTGGGCGAAGACCTGGGGCGGGGAATGAATGAGCTGACCCAGCCGGGCGGCCTCCCGACCCTCTCGTCCGAGATCCAGGAGAGCGCGCACTGAGCCAGCTGGAGTCAGTTCTTTCAGGGGTGCTCTTGCAGGAAAGGATGGGGCACCTTCCGGGCGCGCTCCGGACGAACTGGTCTGACTGTCAGACCAGTTGCTCCCGAGCGCGACCGGGACCTCCCTCCTGAAAGGACTTACCCCACCTGGCTTGGACCGCCGTCACGCCAGACGGCCGTAGCCCGACCCGGCCCGGTGTGCCCTCCGTGACACGCCGTGCGGTCGGAGGTTGTCGCCACCCAGGGGGATGCCCAGCGTCTCGCACGCACCAGGGAGGCGCACGATGGCGGTCAGGTGGGGAAGAGCACGGGGGTCCGGCTCGCTCGCGAGCCTCGCGCTGATGGGACTGCTCGCTTGTTCGCGAACGGAGGGCCCGGAGGTGCTGGAGCGGGATTTCGAGGAGCAGCCCTCCTCTCCAGAGCCCCAGCCTTCACCCCCCGTGGAGGGGAGTGACCAGCTCCAAGCTTTCGAACTGCGCGGCACGACTGAGCTGAGGCTCAGTCCCGAAGGGTACTTCGGCAACAGTCTGGCGGTGGCCCCAGATGGCGGCTTCGCCCTCACCGCGGGGCTCGCCGACCCCGAGACCGTTCGCAGCTTCCACCTGGGCCGGTACACGCCCCAGGGGAAGCCCGTGTGGACCCGGACTGTCACCACGGGAGCCGGTTGGTACGGGGGGCAGCTCGCCATCACCTCCGGAGGCGACGTGCTCCTGTGGGCCCACCAGCAGAATGGCGGGGACCTGGGGAGCTCTCCTCTGAGGAGCAATCACCTGCTGGTGCGTTACGCGCCGGACGGGCGTCCCCTCTGGGGACAGGACGCGATGTGCGATGCGGGCCCGTTGAGCCTGGATGCCTCGGGCAGCGTGACGGTGCTCGAAGGGTACTGCGTCCATGAAAATCCACCCGCGGGGGTGCTGCGTTACGACGCCGAGGGCTCACTCGTCTTCCGGAAACAGGCACCGAGCCTGGGCATCGTCGTGTCGGGACAGGTGACGCGGGAAGATGGCACGGCGCTGGCGGGAGGCTCGTCCCCGTGGTCGGATCCGGAAGGGCGCCATGCGGCGTGGAGACAGCTCGGGCCCGACGGCACTCCGCGGGCCTCCGGGGGGCTGAAGGGATTGTCAGGGTACTTCGAGCCCCTGCTCTTCACCCGATCGGGAGACTACCTCGCCCTCGTTCGGGTCTTCGGAGGAGAGAGCACCTTCGCGGGCAAGCCGGTGCAGTGCGTTCCCTCGACGGAGAGCCCCTGCGCGCCCCTGCTGCTGCATGGGAACGTGGATGGACGGGAGGACAGTGTGGCGGTGCTTCCACGCGGCGAGCGCATCCTTTGGGTCTCGCCTTCGGCGGAGGTGGTGACGCTCTCGGGCGATGAGGCGGGGACGGGCAGCATCCTCCGGCGGCGCTCCGCCACCACGGAGCTGCTCGCGACTCATCGTTTGCATGCGGTGGGCGGCGAGGGCCAGTCGGGCGTCAGGGTGGCCCAGGTGGCGCCGCTGCCGGACGGCGCGCTCCTCGTGCTCGGCACGGTGTGGGGTGAGGCCGAGCTGGGAGGGACACGCGTCACGGCGAGCCGCGGCCGCCTCTTCCTGCTGCGCGTGGAACTGTAGCGCGTCAGCTCGAGTCCCTCGATGATGAGCTCAGGGGGCGATTACGGCGTGGAGTTGGCGGGAGCGGGTGGGCCGATCACTCCCATGCGGCCAGTTGTACTCGGTGTAGTCGCAGTCCGTCTTGGTGGCGAAGACGCCCGGGTGTCCGAGCAGCCCGTGTTGACGCGTGTTTCCCGCTCAATACTCGCGGAACGTCGCGTCGCTGCGATCCAGGCTCGTGGAGATGGGCTCCGAGTAGAGCAGGCCGCCGCGATGCCGCATGTAGCTGCCCGGGAAGTTGTAGGTCTCGAAGGAGATCCGCGTGCTGTCCGCCAGTCCGGCGCGCTTCCACCAGGTCGCATCCGCCTGGAACAGCGCCGTGCCGTTGTTGGCGTCCATCCAGATCTGGCCGTCGCGGTGCCGCAGGTAGTAGCCGGGGTAGTTCACGGACTCGATGGAGATCGCCGAGGCGTTCGCCAGACCCGGGACGAGCCTCCACTCCGCGTCTTCCGCGGGCGAGATGAAGTTGCTGATCTTCCCCCGTGAGTCCTGGTGGCGAATGAAATAGCCCTGGAAGGAGGACTCGAAGCGGGAGGGGGCGCGGACCGACAGGTTGTCGAACGTGGCCTGAGCCTCGAAGGTCCTGACGCCCACCGCTCCGGACACGAAGGTGGCATCCGTCACGGAGATGCGGGGCGTCACCATGTCATCGACGTAGACCTTCAAGGAGGAGCCCACGGCCACCACGCGCAGATGCCGCGTGGGATTCGTGGAGGTGGGAATCGCCACGGCCGACAGGACGGTCCAGCCGCCATCCGCCCGGCCCAGGACCACGGTGTTGGCATTGATGCCGGCGTAATAGCCCTGATAGGCATCCGGGCCGATCGCCAACCGGCTGGCGCGGAACACCAGTCCCGCGTTGCCAGTGGCTCCCGGGGAGACATCGGCGTCGTAGGTGAAGTTGGAGAACTGGGGGCCGTAGGCCACGGCCTTGGCCCCCGGGTTGGCCGCGACGGTCAGCTTGCCACTGGAGACGGACCAGGCGCCCCCGTAGGTCTGCCAGCCATTGGCGTTGCCATCCGTGAAGTCATCCGAGAAGGGGACATCCCATCGGACCGTCTTGGCGATGAACGGCGCCAGAAGGTTGGCGATCTTCACATGGCCACTGTCGGACGGGTGGAGGTTGTCGTTAGGGCTGTAGTCCGAGGTGCCGACCGTGACCCAGCCCGTGGTGTCCACGTAGGCCAGGCGGGTGTCTCCCGCGGAGATGCGGGTATTGACGGCCGCTACCGTGGACGCGGCCTTGTACCCGCCGAAGGGGCGCACCGCGAAGAGCCAGGCACTGGGGTAGCGCGCCCGGAGGTCCTGCAGGAACGTGGTGTAGGTGGCCTGGAAGGTGGCGTCGGAGACTCCGAAGTTGTGGTCGTTGGTGCCCAGGTTGATGACCACGGCATCGGGCTGGTACCGGCTGAAGTCCCACGCGGGCGAGGACGGATAGTCCACGGTCTGCAGCTTGAAGTATTGCTGGCTCATCCCGAGGCTGTTCGGAGAGGAGCATTTGACTCCGTTCTGCAGACAGATTCCGGAGTAGGCGATCTGCGTGTGGTCGGCGTTGAGGATCTCCCCCACGCGCCACGCGTAATCACTCAGGGCCCACTCGCTCAGCGCGCAGCAGCCCGCGGTGATGGAGTCCCCGATGAACTCGATGCGATGGGCCCGGGCAGCGGGCGCCTGTGTGGTCGCCCCGGCGTCCAGCACCAGTCCCTGGAACTGCATGACATCGAACTCGGAGTGGACGGCGACCCGCAGGGTGTGGACCCCCGCGGCCAGCGGCGTGGGCGTCAGATTGACGGTCCCGGTGGCGCCGGGAAGGTCGACGTCGGGCCTGCCATCGATGCTGAAATGCAGGTGGGCGGCCGCGGCGAGCCGGAGCCGCACGCTCGTACCCGTGAAGTTGACCCGGAAGTAGGCGCCCGACCAGTAGCTCTTGTAGGCGTTGGCGACGCTCTTGTCCCATCGCCCGACGTACACGATGTTGGTGTCGGAGGGGTTGCCATCTCCGGTGGCGGCGGATGCGGTGGGAAGGAAGCCGGGCAGCAGGCTCCAGAGCAGCAAGAGCAGCGCGGGCCCGGGGAAGGCGAATCCTGTTCGGCGGAAGAGGGGTCGGGTCATGCTCGACACCTTAAACTGATATTCCGTGGATTGCCCGAATTCGGCCCCTCGCGTTCCAAGAGAAAGCCCCGCGACACCTGAGGGTGCCCGGGGCTCTCGCTACAGCTGTTGTGCGCTACGTCTGGCTCAGGTGCCGGTGGGCGGCACGGGGGCCTTGCCGCCGGGAGCGCCCGCGTCCTGCGGCACCAGGCGCAGCTGCTGCCCGTGGCCCGCGACGAAGGACGCGTCCACCTCGCGCTCCAGGTACGTGTAGCCCGTCAGGCCTTCCTCGTACAAACGCAGCAGCTGGCGCGACTCGTCCAGCGTCAGCCGGCCGTTGCGCAGCGCCACCTCGGTGGACTTGCGCAGCTTCGCCACCAGGTCGTCCTTGTTGTAGCTCACGTAGTTGAGCACCTCGGTCACCGTGTCGCCCTCCACCACGTGGTCGATCAGGTAACCCCCGTTCGGCGCCAGCGACACCTGCACCGCGTGCGTGTCTCCGAAGAGGTTGTGCAGGTCTCCCAGGATCTCCTGGTACGCGCCCACCAGGAAGATGCCCAGGTAGTAGTCATCGTTGTTGAGCGGGTGGAGCTCGAGTGCGTCCTTCACCTCGCGCTTGTCGATGAAGTGGTCGATCTTCCCGTCCGAGTCACACGTGATGTCCGCCAGCACCGCCTGCCGCGACGGCCGCTCGTTGAGCCGGTGGATGGGCATGATGGGGAAGAGCTGGTCGATCGCCCAGGAGTCCGGCAGCGACTGGAACACCGAGAAGTTGCAGAAGTAGGTGTCCGACAGCTGCTTCTCCAGCGCCTCGAGCTCCTCGGGGACCTCGCCCGACTCACGCGCGATCCGCATGATCTTGTGGCAGAGCGCCCAGAAGATGTTCTCCGCCATCACCCGCTGCTCCAGCGACAGGTGTCCCAGGGAGAAGAGCGTCAGGGTCTCTTCCTTGTAGTCCTGGGCGTCGTGGTAGGCCTCCAGCAGGTTCTTGTTCGTCACGTCCTTGAAGGTGGCCATCAGGTTGCGCACCACCGAGGGCGCCTTGTCGTCCGCCTTCTCCGGCACGCTCACCGGATCGAACTCGCTGGTGCCCAGCACGTCCACCACCAGCACCGCGTGGTGCGCCACCACGGCGCGGCCCGACTCGGACACCAGGTTGGGGTGCGCCACACCCGCGCTGTCACACGCCTCCATCACGGAGAACACCACGTCGTTGGCGTACTCCTCCGTGGTGTAGTTCATGGACGAGGTGAAGTTCGTCTGCGAGCCGTCATAGTCCACGCCCAGGCCGCCGCCCACGTCCAGGTACTTCAGCGGAGCCCCCAGGCGCGCCACCTCCACGTAGAAGCGGCCCACCTCGCGCAACGCGTTCTTCACGTTGCGGATGTTGGAGATCTGGCTTCCCAGGTGGAAGTGCAGCAGCTCGAAGCACGGCAGCAGTCCCGTCTCCTTCATGAAGCCGATGGCGCTCATCAGCTCCGAGGAGGACAGGCCGAACTTGGAGCGGTCTCCGCCCGAGGCCTCCCATTTGCCGGCCCCGCGGGTGGACAGCTTCACCCGCATGCCCAGCCGCGGCTGGATGCCCGTCTTGCGCGCCACCTCGGCGATGAGCGGCAGCTCCGAGGGCTTCTCCACCACGAGAATCACCTTGCGGCCCAGGCGCGAGAAGCGCAGCGCCGTCTCGACGTACTCCTCGTCCTTGTAGCCGTTGCAGATGACGAGCGCGTCTTCCTGGTCCAGCAGCGCCATCACCGCCAGCAGCTCCGGCTTGCTCCCGGCCTCCAGGCCGTAGCCGAACTGCTTGCCGGTCTCGACGATGGTCTCCGCCACGTACCGGTGCTGGTTCACCTTGATGGGGTAGACGCCCTGGTACAGGCCCTTGTAGTTGTGCTCGGCGATGGCCTTGCGGAACGCCTGGTTCAGGTGGATCACCCGGTGGCGCAGCACGTCCGTGAAACGGATCAGCAACGGCAGGCCGATACCCCGGCGCCGCACCTCGTCCACCAGCTCCTTCAGGTCCATGTTCGGAGCCGAGGGACCGTCCGGGTGGACGCACACGTGACCCTTCTCGTTGACGCCGAAGTAGGGCGAGCCCCAGTTGCGGATACCGTACGTCTCTTGGGCGTCGGCGATGGTCCAGCGGTGCGGAGGGGTGTTCGGTGGCATCGGCGTTCCTGCTCTCCCGGTCTATGGGTGGACTTGCTGCAACAACGATTGACGCGGGAAGTATCGGGAATCCCCCCGCCATTCAACTCCTGGTTGAGGGGCAGGCAGGCGAACGGCCCCAGCGGCTCCCCCCTTCTCTGCGCCGTGGGTGGGCTGTCCTCCATCGGATTCCTACCCTTCCCCCAAGGAGGTCCGAGAGCCCGTATGGAGCCAAGGGGAGGGTACATGGAGTCATCCGCACGCAGGGACTCGCCGTTGATGACCCCGAGGGAGATTTACGAGCGGCTCGACAGGTACGTCATCGGGCAGGACGCGGCCAAGCGGGCCGTGGCCATCGCGGCCCACAACCATCTCAAGCGCGTCCAGGCGCGCCGGATGCGACGCACCTCGCTGCTCAAGAAGTCCAACATCCTGCTCATCGGGCCGACGGGAAGCGGGAAGACCCACATCGCCCGCAACCTGGCGGAGATCCTCTCCGTGCCGTTCACCACCGTGGACGCCACCGAGTACACGGAGGCCGGGTACTACGGGAAGGACGTGGAGGTGATGGTGGCCGACCTGCTCTTCAAGGCCAACCACTCCGTCGAGGACACCCAGCGGGGCATCATCTTCATCGACGAGGTGGACAAGATCGCCCGGCGCTCCCAGGGCGCCCGCAACGGGGCGGGCAGCCGGGACATCGGCGGCGAGGGAGTTCAGCAAGCGCTCCTCAAGCTGCTCGAGGGCCGCGAGGTCTTCGTCCCCATGAATGTCACCCAGGCGTGGAATCGCGGTGACTTCGTGCCCATCGACACCCGGGACATCCTCTTCATCTGCGCGGGCACCTTCTCCGACCTGCACGAGTACGGCGGCAACGTCGACTCTCGGCCCCTGGGCTTCGGCGCCCAGGAGCCCTCCAAGGTGCGCCGGCGCATCACCACCAAGCAACTGGTGGACTTCGGCATGCTCGCCGAGTTCCTCGGACGCCTGCCGGTGGTGGTGCAGTTGGATCTGCTCGGCGAGCCGGAGCTGCTGCGCGTGCTCACCGAGCCCCCGGACTCCATCGTCCGGGAGTTCCGGGAGCTGCTGGGGCTCGACGGCATCGAGCTGGAGATCACCGAGGGCGCCCTGCGCGAGGTGGTGCGCTTCTCCGTGGACAAGGGCCTGGGGGCTCGCGGTCTGCGCTCCATCCTCGAGCACGTCATGGCGGACGTGATGTTCGAGGCCCCGGAGCACCGCCGCCGCGACATCACCGTGGACGATGGCTTCGTCCGGGCCCGTCTGTCGGGGCTGGAGGCGGGCGCCAGCCTGGGCGTCTGAGCCCGGGGCTCACTCGTGCTCGGAGGCCCGCGCCGCGGCCCCGAGCCGGGCCACGAACTGGGGATCCTGCAGGAGCTGGAGGACGAGGTTGCTGCGCAGCACCGCCTGCGTGTCGCCTCGCTCCATGGCCTCGCGCAGGCGCTTGTCCGACAGGGCCCGCTGGAAGCGCGGGTCCTGCTTCAGCGACTTGAAGGCCGGGTCGTCCGACATGCGCCGGGCCTTCTCCGGGTTCGTCGCCGCCTGGCTCACCGCGACCAGGTCCTTCACCGCGGCGAACTGGGTCATCTCGAAGAGGTTGTAGCGCCGCGCCAGCCCGAAGCTCAGCGAGTCCTTGGGGGACACGCCCAGGCGCTTGCCCGCCACCACCACGTTCTGCTCGACGAAGACGAGCGCGCTGAGCACGATGTAGGAGATGGCCGCCACCTTCGCTCCGCCGAGCACGAAGCCGATGGCGCCGTCCACGCCCCGGTTCTCCGGGTTCCTGGCGCCGAAGAGCCGCTGCAGCAGGGACGTGAGCGCGTAGCGGACCGCCACCAGCACCCCGATGAAGATGAGCAGCGAGCCGACCACCACGCCGAAGAGCAGCGGCACGCCGCCGAGCGCCTCCGCCAGCTTCGGCCCCACGAACGGGCCCAGCTTGCGTGAGACGAACCACGCCACCGCCAGCGCCACCATGTTGGCGATCTGCTTCGCGCCGCCCGTGAGGGCGCCCACCACGGCGAAGAAGAGCACCAGCCCCAGGATGATGAGATCGATGGTCATGGGCTCCCCCGCTCGCCGGGTGTCCGTCAGCGGATCTTGAAGGCGTCTCCCTGCTTGCGCGCCTCTTCTTGCAGAACCTTCTGCACCTCGGCCAGCTTCTCCTTGTAGCGGGTGTTGGCTGGCTCATAGGTGAGCGCCATCTTCAGGTTGCGCTCGGCCGAGGCCCAGCGGCCCGCGTCCGCGTCCGCCGCGCCCGTCTGGTAGAACTGGCGCCCCTTGGGGTGCACGCCAATCTGTTCCTCCACCTGACGCTTGGAGGCGGCGCGCGTCTCGGCCTCGGAGGACTCGGTGAAGCGCAGCTTCTGGGCGCGCTCGGGGCCCGAGATGTCCGCCGTGTACTGCCGGCGCTTCGCGTCGTCCCTGAGCACGTAGTAGGCCTCGGTGACGCGCTTGTAGAGCTCGTTGACCCGCTCCTTGAGCTCCTTGTTCTGCAGGTGGAAGTAGCGGTCCGGGTGGTACCCGCGGCTCTCCCGGTAGAAGGCCTTCTTGATGTCCGCGGGGGTGGCCGTCCGCTCCACCATGAGGACCTCGAAGTAGTCCATCTGGTCGAGCCGGGCGCAGCGCTCCGTGAGCGCGGCCATCTGGGCAGCGTCGAGCTCCACGCCCTTGGCGGTGGCCGGAGGGGGAGGGGGAGGCGGCGAGCCGGGGGCCGCGGGCGGGACGGCGGGTGTGGCCCCGGAGCGAGGCGTCGAAGCCACCGCGGGCGGGATGGCGGGAGCCACGGGCGCCACCGAGGGCACGAGCGGCGCGATGGCGGGAGCCACGGGCGCGATGGAGGGGATGGGCGGGGGCGGGGGCTGAAGCGCGGCGGCGGGCGGCGGCGGTGGAGCCACCCTGGGCCCGGAGGGAGGACGCACGGGCACGGTACCCGCGGGCGCCACGGCCGGCAGGGACGTGGTGGGCCGGACGAGCGGACGCGTCCCCGAGGCCGGAGGGGTGCTGGGAGGCACAGCGCCCGGGGCCAGCGTGGGCGGGCGGGGCGGCGTGGCCGCGGCCGGCGCGGGGGGCGGAGCGCCCGTCACGGGCGGGGCTGGCGGCACCACCGGGACGGAGCCGGACGGAGGACGGCGTACGGGCGAAACGCTCGGGAGTGAGCTGGCGGTGGGGCGCGTCCCCGAGGGCGTTCCGGGCGGACGTGGTGGCACTCCCGGAGTTGCCGCCTGGCGGACGCCGAAGGGCACGGTCTCGGCGGGCGGCGGGGGAGGCGGACGCACTCCCGGCGTGGGCGCGCCAGGCGTCGCGGGCGGAGGCGGAGGCGCGGCCGGGCGGACGCCGCTGGCGCTCGCCGGAGGCGTGCCGGGCGCCGCGGGCGGACGCGCCGGGGGCTGAGCGGCGGTGCCGGGCACCGAGGGCCGCACGGGGGGCACGGCCGGCGCGGTCCCGGTGACGGGCGGGCGAGCCTGGGGCACGGCGGGCGAGGGGGCCGCCGGAGTGGCCCGGGAGCTCGCTGGCGTGGCGGGCTGGGACGCTACGGGTGGAGCGGGAGGTTTACCGGCACCGTTCTGGGGAGGCTGGGACATCGTGCGGGCCTATCTCCGTCTCCCACTGGCGACGGCGGGCAGGTCGTTGTTGCCGTGCCCCGCGAGTTGCGTCTGCTTGTTGGCCTGGATGGAGCGCTGGATGTCCGCCTCCGACATGCCCGAGGACATGGTGAGGGTGGTGGACGTCTTCTGCCCCGTCTCCTGGTCCATCGCCGACACGTTCACCATGCCGTCGGTGTTGATCTCGAACGTCACGTCGATCTTCACCTCGCCCCGGTAGCCGATGCGGAAGCCGGAGAACTCGAACTCGCCCAGCATCTCGCACTCGTCGGCGCGGTTGGACTCGCCCTGGTACACGCGGATCTTCACCTTCTCCTGGCCGTCGCGGCTGGTGGTGAAGGTCTTCGAGCGGTCGATGGGCACCGGGGTGTTCTTGTCGATGATCTTCTCGGTGTAGCCGCCCACCGTGCCGATGCGCAGCGACAGCGGCGTCACGTCCACCAGGAAGGTCTCGGTGGCCGAGTCCTGCAGCGCGTTGGCCTGGAGCGCCGCGCCCATGGCGACCACCTGGTCCGGGTTGATGCCTTCCTTGGGCTCCTTCTGGAAGTAGTGGCGCACCGAGTTGCGGATGATGGGCAGGCGCGTGGGGCCACCCACCAGGATGACCGCGTCGATGTCCGCCGCCGTCATGCGCGCGGACTGCAGGGCCTCGTCGCACACCTTGAAGGTGCGCTGCACCAGGTCCATCACCATCCGGTTGAACTGGTCCTGCGTGAGCTTCGCCGTCAGATCCAACACCTGGCCGCTGGCGTCCTGGCAGATGCCCTGGCAGTTCACGTCCGCCACGCCGGTGCCGCCCACGTCGATCTTCGCCCGCTCGGCCGCGTCCTTGAGCATCTGCAGACAGAACTTGTTCTGCCTCAGGTCCAGCCGCGTGCGCTTGAGGAAGTCGTCGGCCAGCCACGTCATGATGCGGTCGTCGAAGTCGTCGCCGCCCAGGTACGTGTCACCGGCGGTGGAGAGCACCTCGAAGACGTCCTTGCCGATCTCCAGGATGGAGACGTCGAAGGTACCGCCGCCCAGGTCGTACACCACCACGCGCTGGTTGACGTCGCGGCCGAAGCCGTAGGCCAGCGCCGCCGCGGTGGGCTCGTTGAGGATGCGCAGCACCTCCAGCCCGGCGATGCGGCCCGCGTCCTTGGTGGCCTGACGCTGGTTGTCGTTGAAGTAGGCCGGCACGGTGATGACGGCCTTGTGCACCTCGCGGCCCAGGTACGTCTCCGCGATGGCCTTCATCTCCTTGAGGACGAGCGCCGAAATCTCCGGCAGCGAGTACGTCTGCCCTCGCACGGCGATGCGCACCGAGTTGTTGTCGCCCTCGACGATGCGGTACGGCATCACCGCCTGCGCCTTCTTCACCTCGTCGGAGAAGAAGTAGCGCCCGATGAGACGCTTGGCCGAGTACACCGTGGACTCGGCGTTGGTGATGATGTTGCGCTTGGCCGCGTTGCCCACCAGCACCGAGCCGTCCTCGAGGAAGGACACGCACGAGGCATGGGTCGTCTCACCCCATTCGTTGGGGATGACGAACGGCTGACCCTCGTGCACCACGGATACGCACGAGGTGGACGTGCCCAGGTCGATGCCGATCGCGATGTCGTCCGACATTCCGTCTCCGGTGAGCCAGGGGAGGGTCGTCCAATACTGGACCCTCCGGGAGGCGCCGGGATGTTAGGCACCTCGCACCGGGGCTGTCAAACGTTCCGTGTGTGTAAACCCCAGTCGTTTCAAGGGGTTGGAGTGACTTCCGGCGGGCCGGGAACTGGCTTGAGGGGGCGGGGGGCCGTCATTATCTATGGATTGAACAAGGGGGTTCATCCGCATGTCCGTTGCCCTGGCCGTCTTGACGTCCGACCCGAACTTGATGCGGTGCGAGCTGCATCGGCTGGAAGGGCAGGTGGCTCTCCAGGGGGAGGGACGCTCGAATGCCGTGGGCATTGGCGCCTATGCCCAGGACGACGTCCTGCTGAGGCGCTTCCCCGGGGACGCGAACCTGAGCCTGGACTCGCTCGCCCCTCGCGACGAGTCCGAGGCGCTGCTCTTCCACGCGCGGCGGCTGCCCGTGGGGCTGTCGCTGGAGGAGAACACGCAGCCGTTCCGCTCGCGCCGCTGGCTGTTCGCCCACCAGGGGAGCATCCAGGACTTCCCCAGCATCCGCGCGGGGCTGCTGGCCGGCGTGCCGGACTTCCTCCAGCGGCAGATCCGCGGAGAGACGGAAAGCGAGGTGGCCTTCGCGCTCTTCCTCGAGCGGCTGTGGGCCACGGGGCACGCGGATGACCCGAGGCTGGGGGCCGAGGTGGCGGGCCGGCTGCTGGCGGACACGGCCCAGGCGCTGTCGAAGGCCTCGGTGAAGGCGGGGGCCGCGCGCGTCTCCACGGTGAACCTGCTGGCCACCAACGGCTACGTCCTGGTGGCCACCCGGGTGGGCGCCCAGCCGCTGTACTACACGCGCCTGGAGGGCACGGATCGCTGCGAGGTGTGCGGGATTACGCCCAGCTCGCCCGAGACGCAGCCCGGAGTGGCGGCGCACCGGCGCAGGCGCTCGGTGGTGGTGGCCACGCACCTCACCCGCCCGACGGGCTGGGTGGAGCTGGCCGAGGGAACCACGCTGGTGGTGGGCTCGGACCTCCAGGTGCGGCACCTCACGCCGTAGCCGCTCACACCCCGAAGAAGGACACCTCGAGGAAGCGCACGAAGAGGTTGGAGGCGGCGTGGAAGAGGGCGGCGCCCACCACGCTGCCGGTGCGCTCGCGCATCCAGCCGAAGAGCAGGGCGGGGAAGAAGACGGACAGGCGCCACACCTGGAAGATGGCCAGGTGGCCGAGCGCGAAGAGCACCGCCGTGAGCCAGAAGGCCGGCCCCAGCCGGACGCCGAGGAAGCGCCGTCCCTGGGGCCATGCGTCGCGCAGGCGGGCCTGCATGTAGCCCCGGTAGAAGAACTCCTCCGGCAGGGCCACCACGAAGAGCTGATCCACCACCCACTCGCCGAAGCGGGGCGGGAGCCGTGGGGTGAAGTGCGCCGCGCCCCGGAAGGGAGCCAGCAGGCGCGCCAGCTCCAGGGGCAGGTTCGGCAGAATCACCTGCGTCCAGAGGACGAAGGCCCCGAAGAAGAGGGGGAACACCACCAGGCTCATGCCCAGGAAGAGGCGCACGTCCTGGCGCCAGGTGCGCGGGCTGAGCCCGTAGTCCCGGTAGTCCTCCCCGCGCCAGCGCATGGGGATGAGCGGCAGGTAGAGGAAGCCCACGGTGGCCACCAGCTTGGGGATGCCGGAGCCGCCGAAGAGGAGGAAGGCGACGATGATGCCCAGGAAGCCCAGGGCCCAGAGGCCCACTGCCTCCTGCACGGCGTTGGGGCGCCAGGGGGCGGCCGAGGAGGCGGTGCTCACGGTGCGGCCACCTTCGTGGCGAGCTGCTGTTTGACGACATCCAGGGGCAGCGCCCGGCAACCGCGTCCCCGACGTTGCACGGAGACGGCCACCAGCCGGCCCTGGGTGTCGAAGAGCGGGCTGCCCGGCGGGAGTGCCAGGTCCACGTCGAAGAAGGGGGCGGGAGCCTTGCGCGCCAGGGCCGATGACGGCCGCTCCTTCTGCTTGCCCCGCCCCGGGATGATGCCGATGAGCCACTGGCCGACGGGGCTCCCGGTGGCCACCCGCACGGGAGCGGCTGGGTACTCACCGGCAGGGGCGGCGACGACGGCCACCTTCAGGTACCCGTTGGCGAGCACCACCGTGGCCGGCAACGTCCGCCCGTCGTACTCCACCTGGGCGGCCTCCAGGCTCACATGGCGCACGGAGGTGAGCACCTGTCCCTCGGTGCCCACGATGACGCCGGGGCCGGCCTCGCGAGGCCCTCGCACCCGCACCACGGAGCGCTCGTACAGCCTCAGCGCCTTCTGCAGATCGGCGCGGGAGGGGCGATCCTCGGCGGAGGCACCGGTGGCGAGCAGGACGAGGACGAGGGCGAGCAGGGGACGCGGCAAGGCGCCGCGAGCCTAGCACCGGTACCGGCCCGCGTCAGGCGGCGCGAAGCTTCCGGAGGGTGGAGATGAACTGCTCGGCGGGGAGGGTGTTGAGGATGTCGCCCTTGCGAGCCCAGCCCCGGCGCGCGGTGGCCACGGCGAAGGCGAGGTTGCGCAGGTCCGAGGCCTTGTGCGCGTCGGCGCTCACCACCAGCTTCACGCCGCGCTGGAGCGCCTGGCGCACGTGCTCCGTCTTCAGGTCCAACCGCTCCGGCTTGCCGTTGACCTCCACCACCACGCCGCGCTCGGCGGCCTTGTCGAGCACCGCCTCCATTCGCACGGGGTAGGGGTCGCGATTCTGGAGGAGGCGGCCGGTGGGGTGCCCGAGGATGTGCAGGTGCGGGTTGTCGAAGGCCTTCAGCAGCCGCTGCGTCATCTGCTCCTCGTCCATGGAGTGACGCACGTGGATGGAGCCGATGACGACCTCGAGCCGCTCGAGGATGCCGTCCGAATAGTCGAGCGCGCCACTCTCCAGGATGTCCACCTCGATGCCCTTGAGGAGCCGGACGCCCTTGACGGTGTCGTTGACGCGGTCGATCTCGTCCCACTGGCGGCGCAGGTCGTCCTCCTTGAGACCCCCGGCGTAGATGGCCGCCTGACTGTGCTCGGTGACGGTGAGGAACTTCAGGCCGAGCGCCTGGGCCGCCCGCGCCATCTCCTCGAGCGAGTTCTTCCCATCGGACCAGGTGCTGTGCGCGTGCACGGCGCCCTGGACGTCCTCCAGCGTGACCAGGTCCTCGGGCAGCCGGCCCGCGAGCGCGGCTTCGATCTCCCCGGTGTCCTCGCGCAGCTCGGGGGGGATGTACTGCATGCCGAGCAGCCGGTAGAGGGTGGCCTCGTCGGGCACGGGCACCTTGGAGCCATCGTCGCGGTGGAGGCCCCACTCGGAGATCTTCAGCCCGCGCTCATGGGCGAGCCCGCGCAGCCGCACGTGGTGGGCCTTGGAGCCGGTGAAGTGGTGCAGGGCGGTGGCGAAGTCCTCGTCCGGGAGGACGCGCAGGTCCACCTGGAGGTCCTTCTCGTGCAGCCGCACCGAGCACTTGCTCTCGCCGCGGCCGATGATGTGAGCCACCTCGGGCGAGCGGGAGAAGGCATCGAACACCGCGCTCGCATCGGGCGCGGAGGCGATGAGGTCCACGTCCCCGACGGTCTCGGCCCGCCGGCGCAGGCTGCCTCCGACGCTCGCGCGGACGACGCCGGGGGTGGCCTTGATGGACTCGAGCAACTTCTCCGCCACGGGCAGCACCTCCCCGAGCAGCCGCCGGGGCGTCCGGGTCCGCCGGAACAGCTCGACGCCGGCGAGGATCTTCGCCTCGCTCTTCTCGCCGAAGCCCGGGAGCTGACGGACGCGGCCCTCGCGGCACGCCTTCTCCAGCGCGTCCACGCCGTCCACCCCCAACTGGCGGGCGAGGACCAGGGCCTTCTTCGGACCGAGGTCGGGCACCTGGACGAGCTCCAGGACGCCCGGGGGGAACTCGGCACGCAGCGCGTCGAGGTAGGCGAGCTTGCCGGTGGTGAGCAGCTCGGAGACCTTGTCGGCGATCGCCTGTCCGATTCCCGGCAGTTCCTTCAGGCGGCCCTCGCGGACGAGGGCGCCGAGATCTTCGGAGAGGCCGGCGATGCGGTCGGCGGCGGTGTCGTAGGCGCGACTGCGGAAGGGGTTCTCACCCTTCATCTGGAGGAGGAGGGAGATGTCCCGGAGGACCTGGACCACGGTGGCTTTGTCGGCGAGCGTCACGGGGGGAAATTAATGCCCATGGAACGAGGGTGCAGGCGAGCGGAAACGCGAGTTTCACGCGCAAGACCTCCCCGGGGGTAGCCGGGTCGGGATACAAGGACGCCCAGGTATTGGCTCCAGGGAACCACGAGAGACGCAACCGATGAAGATCAAGCTCGGACCGGCGGACTTCGCCGAAAAGGAGATGCGGGGCTACGAGGTGGGTAAGCGCAGCCTGTGCATTGCCAGGATCAACGGGCGCTACAAGGGGCTCGACGACTGGTGCAACCACGCGGGCTGCCTGCTGTCCGGTGGCCGTCTGGAAGGGAACATGGTGGTCTGTCCCTGCCACGAGGTCGGCTTCGACATGGACACGGGCAAGAACGAGACCTCGCCAGGCGTGTGCGACGACCAGCCCACGGTGGAGCTCGAGGTCGACGCGGACGGGGAGCTGGTGGTCGAGCTGCCCGAGAAGGACCTGTAGTCAGGAGGAGCGGGATGGCACACGAGGGACACGATCACGACGACCATGACCACGGGCACGGTCATGACCACGGACACCACCACCATCATGGGCACGGCCATGACCATGGTCATCCCCACCATGACCACGGGCACGAGCACGGCCACGAGCATCACCACGGTCACGAGCACGGGTCGGGGACGGTGGGGGAGCACAAGGCGCACGCGCCGGTGCACGTGAGTGCGTTCGTGGTGACGTGCTCGGACAGCCGGGACGCGTCGACGGACGAGAGCGGGCGGGTGCTGCGCGAGCTGCTGGAGGCCGAGGGGCACTCGGTGAGTGGCTACAAGGTCATCAAGGACGAGCCCGAGGCGATCCGCGCGACGCTGAAGGAGGCGCGGGAGGCGGGGGCGCGGGCGGTGATCTTCAACGGCGGGACGGGGATCAGCCGCCGGGACAGCACGGTGGAGACGCTGCAGGGGCTGTTCGAGAAGACGCTGCCGGGCTTCGGCGAGCTGTTCCGGATGCTGTCGTTCGAGGAGATCGGCAGCGCGGCGATGATGTCGCGAGCGACAGCGGGGACGTACGAGGGGATGATCCTCTTCGCGCTGCCGGGCTCGCCGAAGGCGGTGAAGCTGGGTTTACGCAAGCTCATCCTGCCGGAGCTGGGTCACGCGGTGCGAGAGCTTACGCGCTGAACCCAACCCAACCCCCCCTCTCCCTCCGGGAGAGGGACAGGGTGAGGGTATCGGGTGGACGCGGGTTGATTCACGCGGTGTGCGCGGGCCGGCGAGGCAGCTCCACGCGGAACGTGGAGCCTCGCCCCGGCTGGCTCTCCACCTGGATGCGGCCTCCCATGGCCTCCACCAGCTGGTTCGTGATGTAGAGCCCCAGGCCCAGCCCGCCGTAATGGCGCCCCGAGACGGCCCGTTCGAACTTGCCGAAGATGCGCGTCAGGTGCTCGGGCGCGATGCCAATTCCCTCGTCCCGCACCTCCAGGACGGCCCATTCGAGCCCCGCCTCGACCCGCACACGCACGGGCCGGCCCGCGCCGTACTTCAGCGCGTTGGACAGCAGGTTCGTCATCACCTGATCCAACCGCAGCCGATCCCACTGCCCGAACACCGGCGTCTCGGCGAGCACCTCCATCTCACAACCCACCTTCTCGCTCTGCTGCGCGAAGCGGGCCACCACCTCCCGAGCCACCTCGGCCAGGTCCACGGCCTGCCAGTTCAGCTGAAGCTTGCCCGCCACCAACCGCGACACGTCCAGCAGGTCGTCCACCAGCGAGGTCAGCTTGCGCAGTTGCTGCTCGGCGCCTTCCACGATGCGCACCACGCGCTCACGGGGTACGAAGTCGGTGGCATTCGTCTCCGCCTCGCGCCGCAACGCCTGCAACCGCAGGTTGAGCGGTGTCAGCGGCGTCTTCAGCTCGTGTGAGGCCACCGAGAGGAAATCGTCCCGGACCCGCACCGCCTCTCGCGCCTCCTCGTACAGCCGCGCGTTCTCCTCCGCCTGTCTCTCCACCTGCGTCCCCAGCTTCACCAGCGTGCGCTCGGCCGCCCTCATCCGCTTGAGCTGCCCCATCATCCACTCCACGCGCCGAGCCGCCGACTCCTCTCCCAACACCATCTCCGGTGTTTCGTAGTAGAGGTTGTCGAACACCTCGTCGCCGATGAGGACCCGCGGGTGGGTGCGCATCACGTCGCGGATGATCTCCGGCCGGAAGCGGCTCCGGTGGTACTGGCAGATGGTCAGCGAGTGGAAGGTCGTCGTGTAGTAGCGGTTGAGCTGCGACTCGTAGCGGATGAGGTTCTCGCAGCCCGGTTTCGAGTGCAGCGTCCACGTCATCTCCCCGGAGGTGCGCAGCCCCGTGAAGCCCTCCGCCAGCGCCTGCTCCTCCAGGTGATGGAGGAAATCGATCATCCGCTCCGGGACGAACTCCCCCCATTGGAGGAAGGCGTCGCGCTGGGTGAGGAAGATGAGGGCCTTGCGTGCCCGCTCGCCCTCCACGTCCACTCCGTGCGCCTCGAGCACCGCGGCCACCTCGTCCGCGATGTGCTCGTCCAGGGCGTAGATGCATCGCTGACCCTGCTCGAGCCCCATCCGCAAGTAGGGCACCAGCGCCGCCACCTCCTCCTCGACTCGTTCGTAGATGAGGCAGAGGTGAGCGCCCGGCCCCAACAGGGAGAGTTGTTGGGGGGTCGGACCCACCGCCACCCCTGCTTCCTCCAGGAGCGAGTGAGATGAAGAGGAAGCCAGCGGGGGGCTTTCGTGCATGAGGCCCTCGGAGTGGAGAAGGGGCCTGCCGGCCGTCCACTCCATCACATGCGCATGGCGTCCGCGGACGGCAATGAATGCTCGCTTCTCAGGCCGTCCGGTTGCGCAACGGTCGGAAGAAGGCCCGGATATCCTCGGCGCGTCCACCCTGCTTCCCAGGAGTCCTCGCATGCGCACCACCACTCCCCGTCTCCTGCTTCTGGCCTGCCTGCTGCCGCTGGCCGCCTGCACCGGCGCTCACTCCACGAGCTCGCGGGTCGAGCCCTCGTCTCCGCCGAGCGCGTCCACCGTCGTGGTGCTGGTCCGGCACGCGGAGAAGGCCACCGAGGGCGGGGATGATCCGGCCCTCACTCCGGCCGGACAGCAGCGCGCGGAGGCGCTGCTCCAGGTGGCCGGCAACGCGGGCGTGAGCGCCATCTACGCCACCCAGTATCGCCGGACGCGTGACACGGCCCAGCCGCTGGCGGACCAGGTAGGAGTGCCCGTGACCGTGCGGGAGATCAAGACGGGCGCACAGGCGCATGCCTCGGAGGTGGCCCGGGAGATCCTCTCCCAGCACCAGGGAAGGACCGTCCTGGTGGTGGAGCACAGCAACACGCTCCCCTCGTTGATCGAGGCGCTCGCCGGGCTTCGTATCCAGCCCATCCCCGATACCGAGTACGACCGCCTCATGGTGGTCGTGATTCCTCCGTCGGGTCCGGCCCGGCTCATCCAGTCGCGGTACGGTGTTCCCTCCGTCATCCCGTGAGGTCGGTCCAGGGGGAGCGTCTACCCCGGAGGTTCTGTCCTCCGGGCGCTCCTCGGGGATGAACTCCGTGGCGGAACCGGTTCCTCCAGGCTACGGAGTCTCCTGAACCATGCCCCGGCGAACGCGAGAACACACAGGGCTGAGCCCCAGAGAGGCCGAGCGCCTGCGCCCGTGCCTGGATGCCTTCCTGGCATCGACCGACAGCCGGGCGCGGATCGCCTTCGACCCGCTCGAGTTTCCCCACCGCTACCGCGACCCGCGGGATATCGAGGTGAGCGCACTGCTGGCGGCGGCGCTGGCGTACGGGCGCGCGGACCTCTTCCGGCCCAAGGTGGACGCACTGCTCCAGCGCATGGGCTCGTCCCCAGCGGCGTTCGTTCGTGCGTTGGACGTGCCTCGTGCGCGTGAATTGCTCCAGGGGTTCGTTTATCGCTTCAACGTGGGGACGGATGTCGCCGTGCTGCTGCTGGGCATGGGGCGCGCTCTGCGCGAGCACGGTAGTTTGGAGGCGCTCTTCGTCCGGGGTCTCGAGGCCCGTGGCTCCTGGCATGGGGCGCTGGATGCGTTCACCTCGGCCCTGCGGGAGGTGCCCATGGCGCCCCTGCGCGAGGCGCTCGGGCCCGAGCGCGGGTTGCATCACCTGTTGCCCTCGCCCCTCGGACCCGGCGCCGCCAAGCGGTTGAATCTCTTCCTCCGGTGGATGGTTCGCGGGCCGGATGGCGTGGACCTCGGGGTCTGGAAGACCGTTCGCCCCTCCGCGCTCCTCATCCCCCTGGATACGCACATCGGGCGCATCTCGAAGCACCTTGGACTGACGCGCCGAAACGACCTGAGCTGGCGCACCGCCGAGGAGGTGACCGCTTCCCTGCGCGCGCTCGATGCCGAGGACCCCGTCCGCTTCGACTTCGCCCTGTGTCACTACGGCATGAGCGGCGTGTGCCCCACCCAGCCCGTTCCGGAGAATTGCTCCCGGTGCAAGTTGCTTCCCGCTTGCTCCGTGGGACAGAAGACAGCTCGGGCACGGAGTGGGACGAAGGGGGCTCGGGGGAGAAGGTGATGACCCTCACCCCAGCCCTCTCCCAGAGGGAGAGGGGGCATACACGGGGTCAACCTGGGAGGCGAGGTACCCTCACCCCGACCCTCTCCCGGCGGGAGAGGGATGGGCTACCCCATGAGTGGTTGACGGGTGCGGCCCGAGCGGGGATACACGCGCCATGACGTTGGCCTCGGTCGTCGGACAGCCTCGCGCCATTGATGCGCTCCAGGCGGCGCTTCGCAGTGGCTCGGTGCACCATGCCTACCTCTTCGCCGGACCCGAGGGCGTCGGCAAGGAGCTCGCCGCCATCGGGCTCGCCCAGGCGCTCACCTGCCCGGAGAAGCCCAACGAAGGGTGTGGTTCCTGTGACGGGTGCTCCCGCATCGCCAAGGGCTCCCACCCCGATGTCACCTGGCTCATGCCGGATGCCGAGCGCGTGGAGCGCGGCCTCGCGGGGCGCTCGGACTTCAGTGGCACGCCCAGCCGGGAGATCCGCGTGGAGCAGATCCGCGGCCTGCTGGAGCGCATCTCCCTGCGCGGCCTTGAGTCCAAGCGCAAGGTCGCCATCGTGGTCGATGCGCACACGCTGAATCAGCAGGCCCAGAACGCGTTCCTCAAGACGCTCGAGGAGCCGCCCTCGGACACCACGCTCATCCTCCTGGCCTCGGCACCGGACAAGCTGCTGCCCACCATCCGCAGCCGGTGCAGCAAGGTGTACTTCGGCCCGCTCCCCGTGGCGCTCATCTCCGAGCGTCTCCAGAAGGAGCGCAAGTTGGACCCCCAGACGGCGGAGCTCGCGGCGGTGATGGCGGGCGGCAGTCTGGGGCGCGCGATGGCGTTGGATGTCGACGCACTCGCGGCGCGCAAGGAGGTCATCAGCGGTTTCGAGGCCCTGAAGCCCGGCGACATGGGCGCCCTGCTGCGCTGGGCCGAGACGTTCGGCGCCACGCGTGAGCTGGCCGAGCAGGCGCTCTCCATCCTGTCCCTGTGGACGCGGGACGTGGCGCTGGCGGGAGCGGGCGTGGAGCGTCTGGCCAACAGGGATCTGGAGACGCTGGCGCGCGAGGTGGCGGAGCGTACGCACGAGTCCACGCTGCACCGGCGGCACGCGCTGCTGGAGAAGACGAAGGCCATCATCGTGGAGCGCAATGGGGCGCCGAGGCTTCAGCTCGAGCGGATGCTCATCGAGCTGCTGGAGGGGCGATGAGCGCGGACATCGAGGACGTGCTGGACGAGGCGAAGGCCGGCAAGGTGCAGCCGCTCTACCTGCTATGGGGCGAGGAGTACCTGGTGCGCCGGGGCGCGGACGAGCTGGTGAAGGTGCTGTTGCCGGACGCCTCGGCGGGGTTGAACTTCGCGGTGCTGGACGCGGGCTCGCCGCGCGAGGTGGCGCAGGAGCTGGCCACGCTGCCCCTCTTCCCCGGGCGCAAGGTGGTGCTGGTGAGGGACCCGGAGTTCCTCGCGCCGAAGAAGGGGAGGGGGGACGCGCTGGGCAAGGCGCGCGAGGCGTGGAAGGCGGGCAAGCGCAAGGAGGGCGCGCGGCGGCTGCTGGCGCTGGCGGCGCGGGCCGGGTGGGGCGCGGACCAGATCGATCCGGGAGCGCGCGGGGCCCCGTCGGTGGAGCAGTGGAAGGAGGAGCTGAACGTCGACCTCGCCGAGGCGGACCTGGTCTTCCTCAAGGAGGTGGCCGCGTTCTGCCGCGAGGAGCGCATCACCGCGCCCGAGGGTGACACGAGCGCGCTGCTGGACCTGTTCCAGAAGGGTGTCCCACCGGGGCATGCGCTGGTGATGGCGGCCTCGGAGGTGGATTCGAAGAACCCGCTGGTGAAGCTCGCGGCGGACAAGGGGCGGGTGGTCGAGCGCAAGGTGGCGGCGCGCCACAAGGACCTGGAGATAGAGCCGCTGGCCGAGGAGTTCCTGCGGCCCTTCAAGAAGAAGCTGGGCAAGGGCGCGGCGGCGCAGCTCAAGGAGCGCATCGGCGGCAACGTGCGGCTGTTGCAGTCCGAGCTGGAGAAGCTGGCCACGTACGCGGAGGGCAACACCATCGAGTCCTCGGACGTGGCGCTGCTGGTGGCGCACACGCGCGAGGAGGAGTTCTTCGAGCTGTCCGAGGCGCTGCAGAACCGCGACTTCAAGGCGGCGCTGGCCTACACGATGGACGCGATGGGGCAGGGCGTGCACGGGTTGCAACTGCTGGGCGCGGTGGCCTCCATCACGCGCGGCATGCTGGAGAACCACGAGCGGCTGGAGAAGTACGCGGGAGGCTCGGTGCCGCGCTCGTTCCCGGACTTCAAGGCGCGCGTGTTCCCCCGGGTGGAGGAGGAGGCCAAGGCGGCGAAGGGCAAGGCCCCTCACCCCTACGCGGCCTTCCTCGCGATGCAGGGCGCGGCGCGCTACAAGCGGCGGGAGCTGCTCGACGCGCTGGTGGCGTGCGCCGAGGCGGACCTGTCGCTCAAGTCCTCCGCGAGCGGCAAGCTCGTCATCGAGCGGTTGCTCTGGACGGTCTGCGGGGCCGCTTGAGGGCCTCGGGTTTCCTCGCCGGGGCCCGCCGGGCCTCCGTGGGCTCGTAGAGGGGCATTCCGGGACTGCGGACGTACTCGAAGATGAGCGACGTCTCCAGGTGAGCCACCTCGGGCCGGGTGGTGAAGGCGTCCATGCCCAGGTCCCTCAGGTGGTCCGCGTCCCGCACCGCGACGTGCAGGAGGAAGTCGTTCGCTCCGGCCACGTGGTAGACGGCCAGCACCTGGGGCAGCGAGAGCGCGTGGCGGCGGAACTCCTCCACCAGCTCCCGTGAGTGTTGCCGGAGCCGCACGGCGATCATCGCCTGGAGGCCAATCCCCACCGCTCGCGCGTCCACCTCGGCGTGGAACGATTTGAGCACGCCGGTCTCCCGGAGCCGGGCCACCCGCGCCAGGCAGCTCGACTGCGCCAGCCCCACCTCGGCGGCCAGCTCCTTGTTCGAGAGCCGAGCATTCTTCTGCAAGGCCTCCAGGATGGCGAAGTCGATTCGGTCCAGCTCCGCTTCCGCCGGGGTCTTCCGCAGCCTATTCGATGTCCCTTCCATGCACGGAAGCGTATTCCTTTTTCCACCCTGTTCGCGGGAGGAAATTCGGATGAAGCAGCTCGGCTTCGAAACGCGTGCGGTCCACTCCGGCCGTGAGGATCTGTCCTCTCTGGGCGTCCATGCGCCGCCGATCGATCTCTCCACGACCTATCCCGTGGGCAGCCTCGGGGGCATCGGCGAGTGCTTCGACGCCCTCGCCCAGGGCGGTCCCCTGCGCGACAACCCCATCTACGCCCGGCTGCACAACCCCACCGTGGTCCGTTTCGAGAAGGCCCTCGCCGCGCTGGAGGGCGCCGAGGAGGCGGTGGCCTTCGGTTCGGGCATGGCCGCGCTGACGGCGGTGCTGCTCGCGGCGCGCCAGGGCGGCACGCACGTGGTGGCCTGCCGTCCCGTCTACGGTGGCACGGACCACCTGCTGGACAGCGGCCTGCTGGGGCTGGAGGTCACCTGGACGCATCCCCATCACGTCGCCCAGGCCCTGCGTCCGGACACGGCGCTCGTCGTCATCGAGACCCCGGCCAACCCCACGCTGGCGCTCATCGACATCGCGCGGGTGGTGGCCCAGGCCGGTAACGTCCCGGTGCTGGTGGACTCCACCTTCGCCACGCCCGTCCTCCAGAACCCGCTCGCGCACGGCGCCGCCATGGTGCTGCACAGCGCGACCAAGTTCCTCGGCGGGCACGGTGACGTCATGGGCGGCGTGGTGGCCACGAACGCGGCCTGGGCGGCGCGGCTGCGCCAGGTGCGCATCGCCACCGGCGGTGTGCTCCACCCCGAGGCGGGCTACATGCTGCACCGGGGCCTCGCGACGCTCCCCGTCCGCGTCCGGGAGGCGCAGCGGGGGGCCACGTTCCTCGCGGAGCGTCTGGCCTCGCATCCCGCCGTGTCCCGCACCTGGTACCCGGGGCTCGCCGGGGGCGATCCCGAGGGGCTCATCGGCCGGCAGATGCGGGGACCCGGTTGTCTCATCTCCTTCGAACTGGCCGGAGGAGGGCGCGCGGCGGCCCGGGTGATGGAGCGGCTGGAGCTGCTCACCCCCGCGGTGAGTCTCGGCTCCGTGGACACCCTCATCCAGCACCCCGCGAGCCTCACGCATCGCGTGGTGGACGCGCGGGCCCGCGAGTCCAGCGGCATCTCCGAGGGAATGCTCCGCGTCAGCGTGGGCCTGGAGAACCCCGAGGACCTCTGGGCCGATCTCCAGCGTGCCCTCGATGCCTCCAGGTCGCTCGAGCGCCTGGTGGGGTAGGGAGCGGAAAACAAAAAAAGGCTCAGCCTCACGAAGAGGCTGAGCCGTGTTACTGCGGGTTCAGACGCGAGAGCGCGTCAGACCGGGCGAACGTTCTGCGCCTGGAGGCCCTTGGGGCCACGGGCGACGTCGAACTCAACCCGCTGGCCTTCCTGCAGGCTGCGGAAGCCCTCGGTCTGGATCGCAGTGTGGTGGCAGAAGAGGTCCTCGCCCCCGCCGTCCTGCGTGATGAAACCGAAGCCCTTCGCGTCGTTGAACCACTTCACGGTACCGATTGCCATTACTCTACTCGTCTTCTTTCTTGTCCGGCTTCATGAGTTCAGCCGGATGCCGATCCCAACGGGAGTGCGGCCATTGCCGTGTGACACATTTCCTGGCGGATGCCTAGGGGGGGCCCTCTGAAAAGAGCCCCCATGTCCGCGGGTTGACGATCCAACCCCTGGATCCAGGCCCCCATTCCGCGGGGAAAAGGGTGCTGCCCGAGTGGAGAAGCCGTTTTTTGGGTGACCTTTCCAGGCCTTGGGCGGATTCGAACCGCTCTCGCTTTACAGGCGATTACCAGTGCGTGTTCGGCATCTCCGGCCGGGCAGCTGCCATCAGGGACGAAAGGGCCCGGATATTCCTGACAAAGGGTCCGCTCGCCCTCATGCTCGGAGCGTCGGCATCCGGTCCACGTTGGCCCGCTGGGGGAGGGGAACGAACAGGCTCTTCACCGCGTAGGCGAGCAGCGGCAGCGCCATCCCCGGCTTCAGCATCGCCTCCATCCCGTCGCGCATGTGCAGCACCCTCAGGAACCGGTGGTAGGCCGCCGCGTCCACCGAGGTCTGTTCGATCAGCCGGCAGAAGAACCATTGCAGCGCCCCGAGGCCCGGCGACCGCTCCCCCGTGGCCTGCGGGTAGTGCTTGTCCATGGTGGAGGTCATGAACCAGGGGACGAAGACGATCCCCGGCACCCTCTGGCGGAACCGGTCCGCCAGCCCGCGCAGCTCTCCCGGCGCGCGCCGCTCCTGCTCGGAGAGGCACTCCCCCAGCAGCTTCGCCTCCAGGGTGGCGATCGTCATCCCCTGTCCGAAGATCGGGTTGTAGGCGCATACCGCGTCGCCCGTGACGATGAACCGCTCGGGAAAGCGCGGCAGCCGCTCGTAGTGCAGCCACCGGCTCGTCGGAATCTTGTGCGTGACGGGGGCCGTCAGCGGCTCGGCGTCCTGGAGGTAGTCGTAGAGGCCCGGCCTCGGCAGCGAGCGGGCGAACTCCAGGAACCCCGCCTCATCCGCGGGCGGGTGGTCTCCGAAGTACCCGTTCACGCTGACGATCCACCGATCGTTCTCCACGCTCGAGATGAGCCCCGCCCGCCATCCCTCCGGCGAGCGCGGGTACTGCACCAGCAGCTTCCACTCGTCCCGGAAGCCCTTTGGCCGCTTGTAGAGCCGGCTCGCGTAGGCCAGATCGATGCCGACCTTCTCCTCCTCCGGCTTGCCGTAGCCCAGCTCCTCCAGCCACCTCGGGGCTCGCGTGCCCCGGCCGCTCGCGTCCACCACCAGGTCCGCTTCCAGCGTCTCCTCGCCGCCCGGCCCCTTCACCTTCACGCCGGTGACGCACCCCCTCGCCGCGTCCGTGAGCAGCTCCTCGACGGTGACGCGCTCCCGGAACTCCACGTTCGGCAGGGCCTTCACCCGCTGGAAGACGTTCCACTCCAGGAAGGGACGGGTGCACAGCACCATCTCGATGCCGCTGTCGGCTCGTGCCTTCCACACCCCGAAGTGCTGCCAGACGGCATCCCTGCACGGGTCGACGACCTTGATGCCCTCCTCCCGCTGCAGCTCCCGGATGAGGCCGGGGAAGAGTCCGTCCAGTACGCGCTTGCCAGCTTCCAGCAGGACGTGGAGGTGCCGCCCCTGCGGAACGCCCTTGCGCGGCTCCGGGCCCTCGGGCCGCTCATCCCGGTCGAGCACCGTCACCTTCTCGAAGTGGTCCGCCAGCACCCGGGCGTTCACCAGACCCGCCATGCTGCCGCCGATGACCACGGCATGCCTGTACCTGCGTGCACTGCTGTTCATGATGAACTCCCCCGCGTCGGAGTGTGGACGCGTCCCCAGGACCGCACGCTCCCGGTGGGGAACGCAAGGTGGCGAGGGGCTCACACCGGCTCCAACTCCAGCCGCTACCCGGGGTAGAGCAGCGAGGTGACGTCCCGGTACGTGCCCTGACACGAGGCGACATCGCTCGCCAGGTAGTGGGCCACCCGGCCGGGCGCCAGCGCGACGATGGCCGACGAGCGCGTCCCATACCCCGGCGTGTGGATGCACAGCGCCTGGTACTGGCGGATGCGCTCGTGGATCTCCGGGATGGCCTCCTCCTCGGGGAGGACCGCCGGTGCCCGCTCTGGCAGCACGTGGTCCGCCAGCATCGCCTGGAGCGCCCGGACGGACTCCGGCCAGGGCTTCCTCGCCGCCGCCTCCGCGAGCTTCCGCGCCCGCGCCACCTTCGGCAGGGCCGGGCTGTCGAGCACGTCGTTGGGCAGCACGTGGACACCCGGCGGCACGTCCTCCGGGGTCAGCCGCTCCGCGTCCGGGCGGGCATAGGCCACCCGGAGCACCTCGGTGTTGCCGTAGAGGAGGTTGAAGGGGTTGTACTCCCCGGGGTGCAGCCCCGCGAGGTAGCGCTCGACCCCCTCCACGCTGCCGGCTTGTAGCGCGCGCAGGACCACCTCGCCCCGGGAGCGAGGGGCCTTCGTCAGGTTCGCGGAACCCCGCTGGTTCGTCAGTCCCACGAAGAGTCCACCGTCCGTCACTCCCATCCACGTTCCCTGGCGTTCCAGGTCACGTCCTCCGACGACCCGGGGGGAGGTGGCCAGCACCTGGGGACCGACGGCTGGCCGGGCGAGGATCTCGTCTCGATTGGCGGCCAGGACGAGCGGCCACTCGGGGTGGACGTGGCGGAGGATGACGAGGGTGCACATCGTGTGGGGTCGATAACAGCTCCGGGGCCCCCATGCACCTGTCGCCTTCCTTCGTTTCTTCTCGATGACCGGAGCCCTCCGAGCGGCTAATGTCCGCCGCCCCTCAGGAGAACCCATGGCGGAGAGAATCCTCGTCACCAGCGCGCTGCCGTATGCCAACGGCCCCATCCACATCGGCCATGCCGTCGAGTACGTCCAGACCGACATCTACGTGCGGTTCCTGCGCTCCTGCGGCAAGGACGTCGTCTACTTCTGCGCCGACGACACCCACGGCACTCCCATCGAGATCAACGCCGCGAAGCAGGGGCTCAAGCCCGAGGAGTTCGTCGCCCGCTGGTACGACTCGCACCAGGCGGACTTCCGCGAGCTCGGCATCAGCGTCGACTACTTCCACTCGACCAACTCGCCCGAGAACAAGCACTACGCCGAGTACATCTACGGCAAGCTGAAGGAGCACGGGGACATCGAGAAGCGCGACATCGAGCAGGCCTACTGCGAGAAGGACAAGCGCTTCCTCCCGGACCGCTTCATCAAGGGCACCTGTCCCAACTGCAAGGCGCCGGACCAGTACGGTGACGCCTGCGAGAAGTGCGGCAAGGCCTACAGCCCCACGGACCTGATCGAGCCCCGGTGCGCCCTGTGCAGCACGCCGCCGGTGCGCCGCAAGTCCTCGCACCTCTTCTTCAAGCTGTCGCGCCACGCGGACTTCCTCCAGGAGACGCTGCGCAAGCCCGGCTTCCTCCACCCCGGTCTCGCCACCCAGTTGCAGGGCTTCTTCGAGTCCGGTCTGGCGGACTGGGACATCAGCCGCGATGGTCCGTACTTCGGCTTCGCCATCCCGGGTGAGACGGACAAGTACTTCTACGTCTGGCTGGATGCGCCCATCGGGTACATCGCCACCACGGAGAAGTGGGCGACGACGACGGGCAAGGCGAAGAGCGCCCTGGATTTCTGGGCCGAGGACAGCGACGCCCGCGTCATCCACTTCATCGGCAAGGACATCGTCTACTTCCACGCGCTCTTCTGGCCCGCCGTGCTCAAGGTGGCCGGCCTCAAGCGGCCCGAGAGCGTGAAGGTGCACGGCCACCTCACGGTGAACGGCGAGAAGATGTCCAAGAGCCGCGGCACGCTCATCGCCGTGCGCTCCTACCTGAATCACCTGGACCCGAGCTACCTGCGCTACTTCTACGCGGCCACGCTCGGCCCCGGGGTCGAGGACCTCGACCTGAGCCTCAAGGACTTCCGCCTCCGGGTGAACGGCGAGCTGGTGAACAACATCGGCAACCTGGCCAACCGCAGCCTGTCCATGCTCGCGGGCGCGGCGCTGGAGAAGCGGCTCGCTCCCGCCTCGAAGGAGGGTCCCGGCAAGGCGCTCGTGGAGGCCGCGCTGGCCCGTGTCCCCGAGGTCCGCGAGGCCTTCGAGAAGCTCGAGTTCCGCAATGCCATCCGCATCATCACGGAGATCTCCCAGTCCGCGAACGGCTTCCTCCAGACCGCGGCGCCCTGGGCCAAGGTGAAGACCGATGCCGAGGCCGCTCGCGCCGACCTGAGCGACGCCGCCGAGGTGGCCTACCTGCTGGGCGCGCTGCTCACGCCGGTCATCCCCCGGGTGACGGAGAAGCTCTTCGCGCAGCTCAACGCGCCGCCCCTCACCTTCGAGGCGCTCGCCACCGCGCGCTACCCGCTGCTCGACCGCAGCCGGCCCGTGGGCAACCCCGAGCCGCTCCTGCCCCGCCTGGAGGAGGAGCGCGTCAACGCCATCGTCGAACAGGCGCCCACCGCCGCCGAGCCGGCCAAGGAAACCAAGGAGGCCAAGAAGGAGGGCAAGGGCGCCAAGGCCGAGAAGAAGGCCGCCGAGCCCAAGCCCGCCGAGGGGGCCGCCGCCGCGGAGGCGAAGCCCGCCGAGGGCGCGCCGGGGGAGATCGACATCACCGACTTCACCAAGGTGGCGCTCCGGGTGGGTCAGGTGCTCGCCGCCGAGCGCGTGCCCAAGGCGGACAAGCTGCTCAAACTCACCGTGGACGTCGGTGAGGCGCAGCCGCGCACCATCTGCGCCGGCATCGCCGAGCACTACGCGCCGGAGCAGGTGGTGGGGCGCAAGGTGGTGGTGGTGGCCAACCTCAAGCCGCGCATGCTGCGGGGAATCGAATCGCGCGGGATGCTCCTGGCCGCCAAGGCCGAGGGCAAGGGCCTGTCGCTGGTGGATCCGGGGGACCTGCCTCCCGGCTCCGGGGTGGCGTGAGCGTGACGGACTGGCGCGCTGAACGAGACCGGGCCCTCCTCGCCCTCGAGAACGGGAGGCACCCGGGTGTCCGCGCCGAGGCGGCGGAGCTCCTCTTCCACCTCGCCGCGGAGGACGCCTCGCGCGCGCCCGAGTTCTCCTCGGTGCTCTCGCAACTGCTCTCCGACAAGCAGGTGGCCGTGCGCCGCACCGCCGTGGGCCTGGCCACCGTGGTGCTCTCCGCCGACGAGCTGCCCCGTTTCCTCGCCACGCGGCTCGCCGACGAGGAGAGTCTGGTGCGCCTGGAGGCCGCGGGCCGGCTGGCGGACATCGCCCGGCCCGAGTACCGGGGGACGCTGGCCCAGGCCCTCGAGGACCCCGTCTTCGAGGTCCGCTTCGAGGCCGCTCGCGGCATGGCCGCCCTCAAGCATCCCTCGGGCCTGGATGTGCTCATCCAGGCGCTCGACGAGGACCTGCTCCGCTTCCGCGCGCTCGGGGCGCTCGCCGAGCTGGGGGACACGCGCGCGCTGCCCGCCGTCCAGCGCCTGTTCCACCGGTGGATGTTGCCCGCTTTCGACCGGACGCAGGCCGCTGGCGTGCTCGCGAAGCTGGGAGACGCCGAGGGGGCCACCTGGCTCCTGGAGCGCAGCCGGCGGCGGCGGTGGAGCTGGGCCCAGGACCGGGCCCTCGCCGTGGAGTTGTGTGGCGAGGTGAAGGCCCCGGGTGCGCTGGAGCGCCTGCACACCATCATCTCCGACCCGAAGGATGACTGCCGGGGAGCCGCCGCGCGCGGCCTGGGGCGCCTGGGAGACCCGAAGGCCCTGCCGTGGCTGCTCGCCCTGCTCGACGAGCCCGGAGTCCCCGAGGACTTCCGGCTCGATGCCGCCGAGGGCCTCTGGGTGCTCGGCGTCCCCGAGGGCCGCGACCGCGTCCGGGCGGTGCTGCCCTCGTTCTCCCAGGAGGCCCGTGCCGAGCTCACCGAGCTCATCGAGGAGATGTCATGAGGCTCGTTGATTCCCACTGCCACTTCGACCGTGCCGACTCCGCGCATGTGACGGCCGCGCTGGATCGCGCCCGTGCCGCCGGGCTGGTGCATGCCGTCATCGTCGGCCAGTTCCAGGGCCCGGGTGACTGGGGCATCGCCCTGGATGTCGCCGCCGCGCACCCGGGCTTCCTCACGCCCACGCTCGGCATCCATCCGCACGAGGCGGCCCGGGCCACCGAGGCGGATATCGAGCACCTGGAGCGCACCTGTGCCCGCCCGGAGATCCACGCCGTGGGCGAGGCGGGGCTCGACTACTACTACGACCACTCGCCCCGGGAGATTCAGGCCCGGGTGTTCCGGATGCAGTGCGCGCTGGCGAAGCGCCTGGACAAGCCGCTGGTGGTGCACGTGCGCGAGTCGACGCGGGGACAGGACGCGCACCTCGATTGCGAGGCCATCCTGAAGGAGGAGGGCGTCCGCCGGGGTGTCATCCACTGCTTCACCGGGGACACGGACGCGGCCCGGCGCTACCTGGATCTGGGCTTCCTGCTGTCCCTGTCCGGTGTCGTCACCTACAAGAAGACCGAGGCGCTCCAGGACGCCGTGCGCTTCGCGCCGCTGGACCGGCTGATGGTGGAGACGGACAGCCCGTACCTGGCGCCGGTGCCCTACCGAGGCAAGAAGAACGAGCCCTCGTACGTCGTCGAGACGGCGAAGAAGATCGCCGAGCTCAAGGGCGTGTCCCTCGACCAGGCTGCCGAGGTGACGACGGCCAACGCGGCGGCGCTGTTCGGCTTCTCCGTCTGAGACGGCGTCAGCCCTGGCTGGCCGAGGGCACCGAGGGCGTGGAGATGGACGGCCTGCGCATCGCGGCCTGCTGGGCGAGCACCATCAGATCCTTGTCCAGCTGCGGCACGTCCAGCAGCAGCGAGTCCGGGTCGTAGCGGAAGTCGGCCTGCAGCAAGCCCAGCAGGGTCTGCAAGGCCTGCTCGCCGTTCTGTCCCGCGATGGTGGCGAAGACGACGCGCCCCTGCTCCAGGTGCAGGAAGCCCTCGTGCGCGTGGTACTTGAGGTACAGCCGTCCGGACTTCTTCCCCGAGCCGAGCAGCTTCAGCAGCTCCGGTGCGGGCATCTCGTCCAGGCTGCCGCGCACCATGCGCGCCGGACCGTTGTGCTGGATGCGCTCGTCGTAGAGCGTGCGGACCGTCTTCGCCGCAGCGTCCGGCTCCGCGGGAGGCACCACCGCCGTGGCTCCGCCCATCATCAGCCGCTCGCGCGTGCCCGGGTCCGGGTCTCCGAGCACCACCACCGGCAGGCCCGCGTTCTCGGGCGAGACGCGCACCGCCTGCAGCAGTCCCAGCACCTCCTCCAGCCCGAACTTCAGCCCCACCACCAGCACGTCGCAGTCCTGGTTCACCAGCGCGTCATACGCCCCGTCCAGGGACGACAGCGAGTCCACCACCAGTCCCAGCCGGTGCACCGAGTCCAGCAGGTCCGTCCGCGTGCCCTCCTCGGGCTCCACGATGAGCACCTGTCGCCCGTCGTTCGCGATGCGGTGGCGCAGCAGCTCGCCGCTCTGCACCTGCATGACGATGTCCGCCACCACCGGGTCGTACAGCTTGCCCGAGTTGTCCCGCAGGTGCTCCAGCGCCTGCTCCTTGGTCAGCGCCTTCCCGTACGCATTGGTGGGGTTCTTCGTCAGCTCCAGGAAGCTGTCCACCGCCGCCAGGATGCGCGCGCCGAGGGTGATGTCGTCGCCCTTGGCCCCCTGCGGGACTCCCGAGCCGTCATAGGCCTCGTAGAGCTGCGCGAGCATGGTGTTGGCCTGCACCGGCAGGTTCACCGTCTCGAAGAGCTTGGAGGGGAGCCGGCAGAAGCGCTTGGCCTCGGCCATCCACTCCGGGTTCACCGCGTTGTTGGCCAGGCAGAAGTGGTGCTCGGCTGGCTTGCCCAGGTCGTGCAGGTAGCCCGCGATGGTCAACGCCATCACGTCCCTGGGCGGCATTCCCAGGCGCCGGCCCACCACCGCCGCCTGCCGCGCCAGCTGCGCCGAGTGTCCCCGGTGGTGCTTGCGATCCCGCTCCAGCATCGTCACCAGGATGTTCAGCGTCTCGATGTAGTCCTTGTCAGACACCGCCCCGCGAGAGGTCAGCGGGGTCTCTCCGCGAGCGGTGTTGTGCCGCACCTGCGTACCCTGGCGGCCCAGCCGCGCCCGGGCGTCCGTCTCCAGGCGGAGCTGGAGGCTGGTCTTCGGGTTCGTCCCCGAGGTGTTCTCGTAGGCGTTGGCCATGGCGGACACGTCCGCTCGCAGCTGCTGGGAGCCCGCCTCCAGCGAGGCGAAGGCCGTGGGGTCGCCGTAGTAGTGCTTGCGGATGGCGGCGGCGATGGTGCTGCGCAGGCCCACGTATGCGTAGACCTCGGACATGCCCGTCACCAGGGCGATCTCGTCCATCAACTTCTTGTTCTGCGGCTCGGCGGCCACCACCGACAAGAGCTTGCGCTCCGGATCGATGGCCAGCGGAAGCACGTTCTGCGCCTCCGCCAGCCGCACCGGCACCTTGTCCAGCACCTCCGTCGGAATCTTCGCCTTCGACAGCTTCTCCGCGGAGACGAAGCGCGTCTGGAACTCGGCCGCCAGGAAGCGCAGCAGCGCCGCTTCCTGGAGCAGGCCGATCTCCACCAGACAGTCCCCCAGCCGGTGGCCGGTGATCTTCTGGTGCTCCAATGCCTTCGCGATGGACTCGGTGGTGACCAGCCCCGCTTCGACGAGGCGCTCGCCCAGCTTCTTCGCCATGTCAGCCTTCCGTGTCCGAGCCCTCCTCGGGTCTGGCGGCGGGCTCCGACTTCGTTGCCGTCAGCACACTGAAGGGCTTGAACGTCAGCTCCTTGGGAACGTTCACCGGGTCGCGAGGCGGCTTGGGCTCGCGTGGCTCACGCTGCTCGCGCGGCTCACGCTGCTCGCGGGCCTCACGCTGCTCGCGAGGCGGCCTGGGCTCGCGAGGCGGCCTGTCCGCCCGCTCGGGACGCTCCGGCCTCTCGGGACGCTGGGCCTGCTGGCCGTCGCCCGCGGGGGCGCCCGTCTTCTCCGGCCGCTCCTTGGGCTTCTTCTCCTTGTCCTTCTTGCGGCGCGTCTCCACCGGCGCTCGGCCGCGCTGCGTGGGCGCCGGGCCCTTCCACAGCTGGCGGTCGTAGAGGCGCAGGTTCTCCGTCCACCGCTCGTTGGGGTCGCGCTGCATCGCCTCGACCCAGGAGGCGATTCGCGAGTCCAGCGAGTCCAGCGCGTGGACGATGTGCGCCTCGAGAGTCATCGGCAGCTTGGGCGAGCCGTACTCCAGGCGCCCATGGTGCGCGAGGACGAGGTGGGTGAGGTGCTGCTCGAGCAGCGGGGGGAAGTTGGGGATGGCGAGCGACTTCTCGCGAATCTTCTGCGCCGTCATGACGAGATGGCCCACCAGCTTGCCCTCGTCGGTGTAGTCGAAGCCCTTCTCCGGGGAGATCTCCGCGACCTTCATCACGTCGTGGAGCAGGGCGCCGGCGAGCAGCAAGTCGCGGTCCGCCATGGGGTAGTGGTCCGCCACGCGGAGCGTCAGCCGCATCACGGAGAGCAGGTGGTCGGCCAGTCCGCCGCGGTAGGCGTGGTGGACGCCCTTGGCGGCCGGGGCGTTGGGCAGGCCCGCGGCGATCTGCGGATCGTCCAGGAAGGCGAGCAGCAGGGCCTTCACGTTCGGATCGTTCACGCGTTCGGTGACGATCTCCCGGATCTGCCCGACGGCGCGGGCGCCGCCGTGGCCTTCCTTGCCCTCGCGGGGCGCGGCCTGCTCCTCGCGGACCTCACGGGGCTCGCGGGCGGGAGCGGCGGCCTTGGGCGCGGGCTGCTCCTCGCGCGCGGCAGGCGTGGGGGGGGCGGCCGGGGGCTCGAACTCCTTGGGATCGAGCGGCTCGGGGTCCAGTCTCTCGAGCGACTCGATGACCACCTGCGACTTGCCGTGGAAACCAATGACATTGCCACGGACGAGCACGTAGTCACCGATGTTGAACGCCGGTTCGATCGTCTCGACCTTGTCGAAGACGCGGGCGTCGATCTCTCCGCTCTTGTCCACGAGGACCACGGAGAGGAACACCTTGCCGCTGCGCGCGGTGACGCGGTCCTTCTTCGTGACGCGGAAGACGGTATTGACCTGGTCCTTCTCCCGGAGGTCCTTCGCATAGACCTTGCGCACCATCTCCTCGGGTGCGCCGGCGGGGGAGGCGTTGGGGGAATTGTCGGCCTGATTGTCGGTCGTCATCTCGGCGGGCGACACTAGCACCACCCGGGCGGTTAGGATGGGATTCATGTCCCTCCTTCCCGCTCTGCCCCTGCTCGTCCTGCTGGCTGGCGCCGGTGAACCGGCCTGGCAACAGGTGACCCGTGATGACGGCATCACCGTGCTGGCCCGTACCCCCGAGGGGGGCTCGGTGGCCGAGGTGAAGGCCACCGCCCTGGTGGATGCCCCGCCCCAGGACGTGTGGCGGGTCATCCGTGACTACCCGAACTACAAGAAGACGATGCCCTACACCGAGGAGAGCCGCGTGCTGTCCTCGGAGCAGGACGGGAAGGTCATCGTGTTCCATTGCCTGGTGAACGCGCCGCTGGTGGACAAGCGCGACTTCATCATCCGGATCGTCGACGAGTCGGACTGGAAGGACGGCAAGGGCTTCCTGAAGACGACGTGGACGCTGGCCACGGAGGGGCTGCCCCCCGAGCGCGAGGGGGTGGTACGTGTGAAACTCAACAAAGGCTACTGGTTGCTGGAGCCACGCGAGGAGGGGAAGAAGACCTTCGTCACGTACTACCTCTACACGGACCCGGGAGGCTCGCTGCCCCGGTGGATCGCCGACCGGGCGAACAAGACGTCCGTGCCGGACGTGCTCCGGGCCGTGCGCAAGTACGCCACGAAGAAGTAGTGGCTCAGCTCACCTCGAGAGCGATGCCCGACAGGTAGTCCGTGCCGGGGAAGCCCACCAGGGTGGGGTGGTCCGGCGGCAGGCCGAGCCGGGCGAAGCGGAAGCCCACGCGCCCCTCGAATTCGCACGCCGCGGCCACCAGCTCATCGAAGCTGCCGGTGGCCAGGGGCGGGTGGTAGCCGACGAGGAGGAGATAGCCGCCGTGGCGGGTGGCGTGCAGGCCCAGGCGCACCTGCTCGATGAAGGTCTCGGAGGAAGAGGCTTCCGGGGTGTCCAGCAGCACCAGGTCGAAGGTGTCGTGCAGGCCGCGCAGCACGGAGAGCGCGTCGCCGCGTTGCACCTGGAGCCGGCCCAGCAGCCCGTTGGCCTCGCCGTTCTCCCGGGCGAGGTCCGCCGTGTCCGCGTCGGCGTCGAAGGCGAGGATGGAGCGGGCACCATGGCGGCCCGCGTGGACGAAGAGTCCTCCCACGTGGCAGCTCGGATCCAGCACCCGGGCGCCCTGGGACAGGCGGGAGATGAAGCGGCGCAGCTCGCGCTGGTCGTACGGGTAGCCCACGCCCGGGCCATAGGTGAGGTCCACCGTGAAGCGGGCCCCCATCTCCAGCACGCGGCTCCAGCGCGGCGGGTTGCCGTACAGGGCATGGGGCCGCTGCACGGGCAGGCCGAGCTGCCGACGCCGGGCGGTGTCGTTGCGCAGCAGTACGGACTCGGCCCCGCCCACCTCCACGAGGGCGCGGGTGATTTCCGGGAGGCGCGCGTCCATGGCCCGCGTGAGCGTCTGGACGACGAGGTGCGTGTCGTAGCGGTCCACGATGAGGCCGGGGAGGGCGTCGCCGTCGTCATTGATGGTGCGGCAGAAGCGCGGGTCATCCACCATGCGCGCGCGGCGCTCGAAGGCGTGGCGCACGTGGCGGGGGATGAGGCCCTCCGCGGATTCTTCGGGCAGCCCCAGCCGGCGCACCGCGTAGGAGGACTCGAGGTCCACGTCCGCCAGACCCAGCACGTGTCCGTCCTCGTCCCGGAGCTGCACGGCCTCTCCCACGGAGGGAGTGCCTTCCATCGAGACGATGTCCTCCCGGCGGACCCAGGGCGCCCCGTGCTTCAGCCTTCGCGCCGCCTCGCGGGAAAGGTAGGTGTTGAGCAAGGCCATCCTCCCCTGTGCGTGGGCCGAGTCTCCGGCCACGCGCCGTGTGCTTCCTTGGAGGGGAACATGCGGTCGGTGGGGGCCGGGTGCGGGGAGGGGGAGGATGCTCCGTCGGAGGGCAGGGGAGCGGGGGAGGGAAGACCCTCACCCCAGCCCTCTCCCAGGGGGAGAGGGGGCATGCACGGTGAGGAACCAGGTTGGACCCTCTCCCCCTGGGAGAGGGACGGGGTGAGGGTCGTCACCCTGCTCCCTGTGCCACTACTCAGCCTCTCGGTGGTCCTGGTCGCTTGAAGGCCTTGGTCGTCACCCTCATGAGCACCACGCCCGTCGCCAGTGCCAGGACGAAGCCCAATCCCCGCCGGGTCGCGGAGTCACTCGTGATGAGCACCAGTGCACAGATGCCCAGCACGACCGCGACGCCGACTCCCACCCACTGACCCCGATTGGACAGCCCCTTCGCGGGGGGCCGGGCCCGGGCGAGCGTCGGGATGCTCGAGGCCTTGCGCCACGTGGTGTGGCCCTCCTCGAGCACTTCGTCCTCGGGGCCCACCAGACCCTGGGTGTACGCCACCTCGATGTCCCTCAGGGTGGAGTATCCCAGCTCTCCGTCCGGCGTGCGTACGCGGTAGCGCATGGCGCCCTCCCGTGTTTCAGGCGAGTTCGCGCGCAATCTGCTCCGCCACGCGCAGTCCATCAATGGCCGAGGAGACGATACCGCCCGCGTAGCCACAGCCCTCGCCCGCGGGGTAGAGCCCCCGCATCGACACGGACTGCATGTCCTCGCCGCGCGTGATGCGCACCGGCGAGCTGGTGCGGCTCTCGATGCCGATGAGCTTGCCCTCGTCGCTGATGAAGCCGCGCATCTTCCGGTCGAACGCCTTCAGTGCCTGCTTCAGCGACTGCGTGAGGCTCGGCGGGAAGAGCTTGTTCAAATCCGTATGCGCCAGCCCCGGCCGGTAGCTCGTGCCACCCGGGTCCTTCTTCACGCGCCCGGCCAGGTAGTCCGGAATCGTCTGAGCGGGAGCGAAGAACTTCCCGCCACCCAGCTCGTACGCCTTGGCCTCCCAGTGGCGCTGGAATTCGAGGCCCGCGAGCGGCCCGCGGAAGCCCTCGCGCTCGAAGTCCTGCACGGACACGGTCACGACGATGCCCGCGTTGGCGTACTTCGCATTCCGACGCGAGTTGCTCATGCCGTTGGTGCACTGCAGCCCGTCCTGGGTGGGCGTGGGCACCACGATGCCGCCCGGGCACATGCAGAACGAGTAGATGCCGCGCACCTCCCCATCCACCTCCAGGTTCTCCGCCAGCTTGTAGTCGGCCGGGGGCAGCTTCGGGTTCTTCGCCGCGCTCCCGTACTGGATGGAGTTGATGAGCCCCTGGGGGTGCTCGGCCCGGAAGCCGAGGGCGAAGGGCTTGGGCTCGATGACCACGCGCCCGTCCGCGGCGAAGCGCTCATAGAGCTCGCGAGCCGAGTTGCCCGGGGCGAGCACCACCCGGTCGCTCTCCAGCGTGCGCCCGTCCGTGAGCCTCAGGCCCGCGACCCGGCCGTCCCGGTAGAGCACCTCCTCCACCTTGTGCTCGAAGAGCACCTGGCAGCCCCCGGCGATGAGCTCGTCGCGCAGCGTGGCCACCGCGCCCGGCAGCAGGTCCGAGCCGATGTGCGGCTTGCCCTCGATGAGGATGTGGTCCGGCGCGCCGCACCGGGCGAACGTCTCGATGACCTTGCGCACCATCGGGTGGTTGATGCGCGTGGACAACTTCCCATCGGTATAAGCGCCGGCCCCACCCTCTCCGAAGTTCATGTTGCTCTCCGGATCCAACGAGCCGTCCCGCATCAGCTTCGCCACATCTTTCCGCCGCGACACGACTTCCTTGCCACGCTCGAGGAGGATGGTGCGAACGCCGCGTTCCAGCAGGCCCAGGGCGCAGAAGAGGCCGGCGGGCCCGGTGCCGATGATGAGCGGCATGCGCTCCGGCGGCTTCACGCGCTCGGGAGGCTCGGGAGGCGGCGGCGTCTCGCTCACGTCCGGAGGTATGCGCCCGAGCTTGCGCCCCGGAGCCACTTCCACCTCCAGCGTATAGATGTAGCGAGGACTGCCTTTCTTGCGCGCGTCCAGCACCGCGCGCACCACTCGCACGGACGCCAGGTCCGACCGAGTCACGCCCAGCTTCTCGGCCGCGCGCTGGCCGAGCAGCTCTTCCGGCTCGTCCAACCACAGCCCGATGTTGTTCACCCGATACGCCATGCGCTGCTCTCTTCTCCTGAAGCAGGGGAAAGGGGGCGCGTATGTGCGCCGTCCGAGCCCTGAAATGCAAGCTGTTGAACACCCGAGGGGAGGGTGGGTGCGAACTTGACGATGCACCCCGCTCATGCGGTCCCCCGGGGATTCTTGGGAGGTGCGAAGGGCCCTTCGCATCTCCGGGAGGTGCCACGAGGCCCCAGACTCTCTCAACTCCCCGAGAGTCATGGGGAATTCGTCTGGAAGGTGACGGCTGGCACGGGGGTTGAAGAGCTACACCCCAGTGATTACGCGGTCCCACCGCTTCCGGAGGACACGTCCTTGAGTACTGACAAGCAGGGCACTCGAATCCTTGCACGCACCTTCTTCAACCAGCTGCGCGCCAGCGGCTACACCCCGATGCAGATCATCGGCATGGCCACCGAACTGCTGGACCTGGTAACGGAGGACCTCAAGGGAGTCGACAAAGGTGTCGTCCAGCCGACGGATGCCCGGCAGGACTTCCGGCAGGAGGCCTGAGGCGTTAGAATGGCCCCGTCCCTAGCGGGCGGACGGGTTCCGGGCAGGTCCCGGGGCTCGAGCGCCCCTAGGCGGCAAGCAAGGAAGACCGGCCCGAGGGCCGGTTTTTTCGTTTCAGCTCCTCGGCTGTTCGCGGCGGCGCTGGCGGGCGGCGGCTCCGGCGACGATGAGCAGGCCCGCGTCCATGGCGGTGAAGACGGAGCTGGCGGTGCGTGGCGCGAGCGCTCCGAGCAGGACGGCACCTCCCACGAAGGCCACCCTGTCGACCCAGGCGGAGCGCGGCCTTGGCATCACCAGCACCATCACGCACAGGGCCAGAGGCAACCCGAGCGCGACCTGCCGGGCGATCTGCGGTCCGCTGTTGATCACCGTCTCCCAGTTGTGGACGAGGATGGCGGCGAAGATGACGACGGTGCCCACGGCGAGCACCAAGACACCCGCGGCGGCCGCGTCCTTGGTGAGGCGGGCCTTCTCGTCGAAGTGCCGGGTGGCGAGGTCCACCAGGTGCTCGAGGGCGCTGTTGAGGATCTCCGCGAAGAAGATGAGGAGGACGCAGAAGATGAGCGTCACCTTCTCGGCGAGCCCCAGCTCGATGCCGCTGCCCACCAGGCCCACGAGCAGCGCGGAGACGAGGTGGACGCGCATGTTCCGCTGGTGGACGACGGTGTGGATGAGCCCGTTCCACGCATGGCACAAGGAAGCGAGCATGCCGGAGCCCCCGCGAGGCGGATAGGACGGCGGCGTCTTCTTCTCGGAAGGAGGCGGAGGCTGGGGGGAGAGGGCCGGGGAACTCATCGTGGACAGGTTAGCGGGAGAGCAGGCGGGCACCACGGATTGATTGCCGTGCCCTCGCGCCGAGGCCTAACGTCCGCCCCCTCATGGCCCTTCCTGCTCACGTACGTGCCACCGCCTGCGCGCTGGTCTCCCTGCTCTGCCTGCCGAGCAGGGTCCTCGCACAGGAGGATGATTCCTTCTCCCATGCTTGCGGCCTGGAGTCCCCAGATGCCGTCTATGTGCCGTTGCCGGGCCCGAGGCCCCACGAGACGCGGTGGCGTTCCTCGGAGCCGCCCCTGGTGCGGCGGGAGGACCCGCCGGGCGGGGTCTCCGCGCTCTCGGGTCTGCCACAGACGCGGGTGCGTACCGGGGCGCTGTCGGGAAAGACGATCTACCTGAGCCCGGGGCACGGCTTCTACCGCAGCGCGCCCCTGGGCCGGTGGGCGACCCAGCGCGGCAACACGAACGACGTCGTCGAGGACCTGGTGTCCCTCGAGACGCTCGACCAGTACCTGATGCCGATGCTGATGGGGGCGGGCGCCACGGTGATTCCCGTGCGCGAGTCGGACCTCAATCCGCACATGGCCATCGTCGACAACGGCCGGGAGGGCTACTCGGAGGAGGGGGCCGCGGAGCTCTTCTCCACCGCCAGCCCCAATTCCGGCTGGGGTCCGCCGCCCTCGCCCATGGGGAACGCGGTGCGGCCCTTCCAGCTCGGAGACCACCGGGTGCTGACGGCCGCGTCCACGGCCACCGCGCGTGCCACCTGGGCGCCCTCGATTCCGGCCGACGGCTACTACCACGTGTACGTCTCGTATGGCGCGGACCCGGGCCGTGTCACGGATGCGCACTACATGGTGAGGCACGCGGGGGGCGAGAGCCATTTCCGGGTGAACCAGCGCCGCCACGGCGGGACGTGGCTGATGCTGGGCCGCTTCTACTTCCGGGCGGGCCAGCACCCCGAGACGGCCTCGGTGGTGGCGCTCAACGACTCGGCGGAAGCGGGCAGCATCTCCCTGGACGCGGTGCGCTTCGGTGGAGGCAGTGGCGCCATCGGTGACGCCGCCCTGGGTGCCCTGCCGCGGGCCCGCGCCGAGGAGTGTGCGCGCTACCACACCCAGTTCAGCGGTGCGCCGCCCGATGTGTTCGCGCCCTCGGGAACCAACGCGCTCTCCAACGAGCGCAACGACGACGTCTCCGCGCGCCCGCGCTTCGCCTCCTGGCTGCACGAGGAGGGTGAGGACGCCATCTACGTCGCCTGGCACACCAACGCCTCCAGCAACGGCACCGTGCGTGGCACCGAGGCCTACGTCTACGGCCCCAATCCCGTGGACGGCACGTACAACTTCACCGGGGTGCCCGGCAGCGAGGTACTCGCGCAGAGTCTGCTGGACGAGCTGAAGGCGGACCTGCAGCGGGAGGTCGAGCCCGCCTGGCGGGTGCGCAACCTGCGCTCGGCCAACCTGGGCGAGGTGAACCCGAGGCACAACCCGGAGTTCCCCTCCGTGCTGATGGAGGTGGCCTACCACGACAACGCGCTGGACGCCGCGCGGCTCAAGGAGCCCGCCTTCCGGCGGATCGCCGCGCGCGCCTTCCTCCAGGGCATCATCAAGTACTTCGCCGTGCGCGACGGCGTGGCGGTGCAACTGCCTCCCGAGGCCCCTCCCGCCCTGGTGGCGCGCAACGCGGGGAGCGGCAAGGTCGAGGTGAAGTGGGTGGTGCCTCCGGACCCGGATGGCAACGTGCCCGCGAAGTTCCCGGCCACCGGCTACCGCCTCTACCAGAGCGCGGACGGGCTGGCCTGGGACGAGGGCACCGAGACGGACTCCACCACCTTCTCCCTCTCCCTGTCGCCGAGAGCCACGCGCTACTTCCGCGTGGCTGCCTTCAACGCCGGAGGCGAGTCGTTCCCCTCGGACGTGGTGGGCGTGCGCGTGCCGGAGGCGGGCGGGAGCGCGCAGGTGCTCGTGGTCAACGCCTTCCGCCGCCTGGATTCGTCACTGGCGCGCGCCGAGAACCTCTCGGTGTATGACCTGGGCTCGCCCTTGCGCGCGCTGCTGGAGTCCATGAACGACGGAACGGCCCTGCGGCGTCACGGGGACGCGGTGTCGCAGCTCGGGGTGGCGTTCGACGGAGCGACCAGCGAGGCGCTCTCCGCGGGTCTCTTCACGCCCGTGGGCTACCGGGTGTTGGACTGGTTCACCGGGCGGGGTGGGGTGGGGGGCGCGGGTCCCGACGCCGCCGAGCAGGCGCTGATGCGCACCTTCGTCGCCGGAGGCGGGCACCTGCTGCTCTCGGGCAGCCATGTGGCGTCCGCGCTCGCCGCGGGCGGTCCGGCGGACCAGTCCTTCCTCACCGAGTTCCTCCGCGCCCTGCCTGGCTGTAGCGCGTCGGCCCTCCTGGTGAACGGGCTCTCGGACAGATGGTTCCCGGGCCTCGCCGGCTCGCTGCTCGATGACGGGCTGCGGGGCTCCTATCCAGTGGGAGTGCCGGATGCCCTCATCCCCTTGGAAGGGGGCGCTCCCGTGCTGGGCTATGCGGGGACGGGCTCCGCCGCGGGCGTGGCCTCGACGGCGGGGGGGCACGTGCTCTTCCTGGGGATGCCCTTCGAGGGCCTCGTGAGTCCCGCGCGTCGCACCTACCTCATGGGCACCTTCCTCGCCCGGGCGGGCGTGCTGGCCTCGGCTCCCACGCCGCCCGAGGGGGAGGAGCTCCTGCCTCCGGGGGCACCGGCCACGCTGGTGGGCTCCGGCGCACCCTGCTCGCTGGACCGGATTCCTGATTCCTATGTCAACGCGGAGACCGGCTGCGGCTGCCGGGCGAGCGGGGGAACCGCGTCCATTTCATCTCTGTTGCTGCTCCTGATTGTTCATCTGCGGCGCGCGCATCGTCGTTCGGGCTTCACTGAGCGTTGACTCGCGAGCGTCACATGCCTACGGTCGGCCGCCCTTTCCCACGGCGGGAGGGCGTACGGCCCGTCGTGCGCTTTTCATCATCCAAGGAGACTGTGACATGGCCACCAGGATTGCCATCAACGGGTTTGGTCGCATCGGTCGTTGCGTGCTGCGCGCCGCGCTGAGCCGCAAGGAGAACATCGAGATCGTCGCCATCAACGACCTCGACGAGCCGGCCGCACTGGCGCACCTCTTCAAGTACGACTCCGTGCACCGCATGTGGCCGGGGAGCGTGAAGGCCTCGGACAAGGGCATCGTCATCGACGGCAAGGAGATCGCCGTCACCGCCCAGAAGGAGCCGACCGCGCTGCCCTGGAAGTCCATGGGCGTGGACGTGGTGCTCGAGTGCACCGGCCGCTTCACGGAACGCGAGGGTGCCGAGAAGCACATGGCCGCGGGCGCCAAGAAGGTCATCATCTCCGCGCCGGCCAAGGGCCCGGACCTGACGATCGCCTACGGCATCAACCACGACCAGTACGATCCGAAGAAGCACCACATCCTCTCCAACGCCTCGTGCACCACCAACTGCCTGGCGCCGGTGAGCAAGGTGCTGCTGGAGAACTTCGGCATCGAGAAGGGCGTGATGACCACCATCCACAGCTACACCAACGACCAGCGCATCCTGGATCTCACGCACAAGGATCTGCGCCGCGCCCGCGCCGCCGCGCTGTCGATGATTCCCTCCTCCACGGGTGCCGCCAAGGCCATCGGTGAGGTGCTGCCGGCCCTCAAGGGCAAGATGCACGGCATTTCGGTGCGCGTGCCGACCCCGAACGTGTCCCTGGTGGACCTGAGCGTGGTGACCAGCAAGCCCGTCACCGCCGACGCCGTCAACGCCGCGTTCAAGGCCGCCGCCGAGGGCCCCCTCAAGGGCATCCTCCAGTACAACGACGAGCAGACCGTCTCCGTCGACTACAACGGCAACCCGCACTCCTCCATCTTCGACTCCACCAACACCATGATCGTGGGCGACAACCTGCTCAAGGTGATGGCCTGGTACGACAACGAGTGGGGCTTCTCCAACCGCATGGTGGATACGGTGAAGTTCCTCGTGTCCAAGGGCTTCTAGTCGCAGTTCGCGTTCCGAGTGGGAGGACCGAGATGATCCGCTACATCGACGACATGCAACTGACCGGAAAGCGCGTCTTCATCCGGGTGGACTTCAACGTTCCCCTGGAGGGCAAGCGCATCACCGATGACACCCGTATCCGCGAGGCGCTGCCGACCATCCGGCGTGCGCTGGAGATGGGCGGAAAGGTGATTCTGGCCTCCCACCTCGGGCGCCCCAAGGGGCCCGAGCCGAAGTTCTCGCTGGAGCCGGTGGCCAACCGGCTCATCGAACTGCTCGGCCCCAAGCACGAGGTCATCCTCGCCGACGACTGCGTGGGTGACGGCGTGCGCAAGCTGGTGAAGGACCTGAAGGACGGGCAGGTGCTCATGCTCGAGAACCTGCGCTTCCACAAGGAGGAGGAGGGCAACGACGAGACCTTCGCTCGCGAGCTGGCCTCCTTCGCCGACGTCTACATCAACGACGCCTTCGGCACCGCGCACCGCGCCCATGCCTCCACCGCGGGCATGGTGCCCTTCGTGAAGGAGAAGGGCGCCGGCATGCTGATGCGCAAGGAGCTGGAGTACCTGGGCGGCGCGCTGAAGAACCCGGCCAAGCCCTTCGTGGCCATCCTGGGCGGCGCCAAGGTGAGCGACAAGATCAAGGTCATCGAGAGCCTGCTGCCCAAGGTGGACGCGCTGCTCATCGGTGGCGCCATGGCCTACACCTTCCTCAAGGCGCAGGGCATCGAAGTGGGCAAGAGCCGCGTGGAGGAGGACAAGCTGTCGCTGGCCACGCGCATGCTGGAGGCGGCGCAGCGGCTGAAGACCTCGCTGGTGCTGCCCGTCGACCACGTCTGCAGCACCGAGCCCTCGGACAAGGGCGAGGCGCGCGAGGTGGCGGATCGGGCCATTCCCGCCGACCTGATGGGCCTGGACATCGGCCCCAAGACGCGGGCCATGTACTCCGAGCACATCCGCAGCGCGAAGACGGTGGTGTGGAACGGGCCCATGGGCATGTTCGAGGTGGAGAAGTACGCCGCGGGCACGCGCTCGGTGGCCGAGTCCATGGCCATCAACAAGGACGCGATCACCATCGTGGGCGGCGGAGACAGCGCGGCGGCCGTCAACGAGATGGGGATGGCCAGCAAGCTGAGCCACGTGTCCACGGGCGGCGGCGCCTCGCTGGAGTTCCTCGAGGGCCGTGAGCTGCCGGGCGTGAAGGCGCTCGAGACCAAGTAGTCCCCCGCACACAACACCCAGGGAGGGAGTCCTATGGCGGCACAGGCGCGACGCAAGCTCATCGCCGGTAACTGGAAGATGAACAAGACCATCCCCGAGGGGCTCGCGCTGGTGCGCGAGCTGAAGGGGCTGGTGGCCTCGATTCCGGGAGACCGGGTGGAGATCGCCCTGGCGCCTCCCTTCGTCTCGCTGCAGGCGGTGGCGAAGGAGCTGGAGGGCTCCCCCCTGAAGCTGGCGGCCCAGAACTGCCACTGGGAGGCCAGCGGCGCGTACACCGGCGAGGTGTCCGCGGCGATGCTGAAGGACGTGGGGTGCGCCTACGTCATCCTCGGCCACTCGGAGCGCCGGCAGTACTTCGGCGAGACGGACGAGACGGTGAACAAGCGCACGAAGGCGGTGCTGGGCGCGGGGATGAAGCCCATCATCTGCGTGGGCGAGACGCTGGCCGAGCGCGAGGCCAACCGTACCCTGGAGGTGGTGGAGCGGCAGGTGGCGGGGGCGCTGAAGGGCTTTTCGGCGGCCGAGGTGGCGGGCTTCGTGCTGGCGTACGAGCCGGTGTGGGCCATTGGGACGGGCCGGACGGCCACGAGCGCCCAGGCGCAGGAGGTGCACCGGGCCCTGCGCGAGCAGCTCGGCCGGCTGTACGACCGGGGCACGGCGGAGCAGGTGCGCATCCAGTACGGCGGGAGCGTGAAGCCGGACAACGCGGCGGAGCTGATGGGGCAGGCGGACGTGGACGGGGCGCTGGTGGGTGGGGCGAGCCTGAAGGCGGCGGACTTCTTGGCGATCATCCGGGGCGGGGTCTGATCGCAGGAAGATTGTCACCGCCAGGGCCGTTCGGTTAGGCTGCGCGGCCTTTCATCCAGGACCGGAAAGAAGAGTTTAAAGCATGTTGACCTTCGTGACGATCGTGCACGTCCTCCTGTGCGTGTTCATGATCTTCGTCATCCTGTTGCAGCCCGGGAAGGACGCGGGCATGGGCTCTGCCCTGGGTGGCGGTGCGGCGACGAGTGCATTCGGTGGGCGCGGTGCGACGACCTTCCTGAGCAAGGTGACGGGCATCTGCGCGGCGCTGTTCTTCCTGACGTCGCTGGGCCTGTCCTTCGTGGGCATGCGCACCTCGGTGGCGGCGGGCTCGGTGGCGCAGCCGGCGGCGCAGCAGCAGGCGCCGGCGGTGCCGCAGCAGGGCACGGCGCAGCCTGGCAGCGGGGCACCTCCGGCGGGCCAGATTCCTCCGGCCAATCCGCAGGAGGCGGCGCCTTCCTCGGGTGCGGCTCCCGCGCAGCAGAACGCCCCGGGTACGCCGAGCACGGTGGAGACGCCGCGGCCGGCGGAGACTCCGGCGGCCCCTCCCGCTCCGTAGCCAGGCGGGCGGCCATCCGGCGGAAGAAGCCGGATGGCGATGCGGTTAAAAATCAATGTTGCACAAGGCGCGGTTCGTGGTACTAGAGGCCGCGTCGAAGTTGCCGACGCGGCACGGCGGTAGGGGCCGCGGAGGAAAAGCCCAGGTGGTGGAACTGGTAGACACACCATCTTGAGGGGGTGGCGCCGAAAGGTGTGCGGGTTCGAATCCCGCCCTGGGCACTCCGAAAGAGCCTCCGAGTCCAAGTGACTCGGGGGCTTTTTCATTTTCCGGGCTACGCCTCCTGTATATGTGCCGTCAATGTGCCGTTGGGGCGCACGTCGAGGGCCCGCACCGCGTCCTTCTTCACGTCCGGGCTCAGGTGTGCGTAGCGCATCGTCATCTCGATGGTGGCGTGCCCCATCAGCTCCTGGATGGCCTTGAGCGGCACCCCACGCATGGCGAGGTGGCTCGCGAAGGTGTGGCGCAGCGTGTGCCACCCGATGGGCCGGATGCCCGCCCGCTCCGCGTTCCGGAGGATGGCCTCCGCGCAGGTGTGCTGGGGATTGCGGATGAAGCCGCCGTCCCGCTGGGGGAACACCCATGGCGTGTCGATGCGCCGGGGGTAGTCCCGTAGGGCCTTCAGCGCCCGCTCGTTGAGCGGCACCTCTCGCTCGCGCCCGCCCTTCGGAGTGCCGAGGTGCACCCGGAAGACGTTGCGCTTCACCAGCAGCCGCCCGGAGGCCATGTCCACGCAGTCCCAGGAGCGCGCGGCCAGCTCGCCGATGCGCAGGCCGGTGTTGAGGGCGAGGGAGATCATGGGCCACCTGGGCTGATTCGCCACCAGCTGGCGACGAAGCTCCCTGCCAGAGGCGTTGCTGGCTCAAGCGCACTTGGTGTACCTTGGCGCCGGCTGGCAACATCTGCCAACCGTTACCCAGGTGGAGCTTGGTCCCGATGCAGGACGAGATTCTCACACTGCCCGAGATCGCCCAGTTGCTGAAGGTCGCGGACAAGACCGTCTACACGATGGCCCAGAAGGGGGAGATCCCGGCGTTCAAGGTGCGCGGGCAGTGGCGGTTCCGGCGTGCCGACATCGAGGAGTGGATGGCCTCGCAGGTCGCGAGGACCACCAAGAAGACCGAGGGGCCACGGCGGCCAAAGGGGGTCCGGAAGTGATCGAGTCCCTCTTTGCCCGTGTGGGCTTCTCGCCGAATGAGAGCCAGCGCCACGCCATCGAGCACCTCGATGGCCCGCTCTTCCTCGTCGCTGGTCCGGGCTCCGGCAAGACGCGCGTCCTCCTTTGGCGCGTCGTGAACATGATCGTGTTCCACCGCGTCTCGCCGGAGTCGATCTTCCTCAGCACCTTCACCGAGAAGGCCGCGAAGCAGCTCCAGGACGGGCTCGTGTCGCTGCTCGGTCTCGCCAGTGAGCAGACCGGCAAGCCCTACGACCTCTCCGGCATGTACGTGGGCACGGTCCACTCGCTCTGCCACCGCCTGCTTCAGGACCGCACCTTCGTGGCCGACCGCGAGCGCTCCTCCGCGCCCGCCGTGCTCGACGAGCTGGATCAGTACTTCACGCTGGCCCAGGGCTCGTTCTGGTCCGAGGCCATAAAGCAGCTCGGCTTCGAGGGCGAGCGGCCCGCGTTCCGCGAGACCTTGAACGCGCAGTTCGACCCGCCCGCGTCGGCAAGCCGCCACAAGGCGGTGGTGAACCTCCAGTCGCTATTCAACCGGCTTTCAGAGGAAGACCTCGACCCGAAGGAGATCCTCGAGAAGGCGCCCACCGAGTACGCATCGCTCTTCCGTCTGTACCAGCTCTACCGCGACCGGCTCGGCAAGAATCGCGTCGACCTCTCGCTCCTTCAGCGTGCGGCGTACCGCGCCCTGCTCGCAAACGACGGCACGATGCACCGGTTCAAGCACGTCATCGTCGACGAGTACCAGGACACGAACGCCATCCAGGAGCGCATCTTCTTCCGCCTCGCGGGCGGCTCGAAGAACGTCTGCGTCGTCGGTGACGATGACCAAGCGCTCTATCGATTTCGCGGCGCGACGGTCGAGAACTTCGTCGAGTTCCCCAAGCGTTGTGCGAGCGTGCTCGGCGTCGAGCCGCGCCGCATCGAACTCGGAATCAACTACCGCTCCCGGCGCGGCATCGTGCAGGCCTACACGTCGTTCGTCACCGAGCACGACTGGTCCCGGCCGGGTGGCGGGCAGTTCCGCCTGCACGACAAGGGCGTGCGCGCCCACAGCACCGACGACGGCGTCTCGGTCGTGGCGACTGCTCCGAGCAATCCCGTCGAGCTGGTCGACGAGATCGCGACCCTGTGCCGTCGGCTCATCGACGAGAAGGTCGTCGCCGACCCGAACCAGATCGCGTTCCTGTTCCCCACGCTCAAGAGCACCATCGTCGAGCGCTTCGAAGAGGCGCTTGGTCGCGTGGGCCTCCGCGTCTACGCGCCGCGCGCCAAGCGCTTCCTGGAGGCCGACGAGCCGACGCTCATCATCGGGCTCCTCACGCGCGTGCTGGGGCGCCCGCCGCGCAACGAGGCGTTCGACCGTGGTGAGTACGGCGAGTTCCACTCCTGGCTCGACAGCGCCACGACGGTCGCCGACGCGCTCATGGCGAGCGACCCCACGCTGCGCGACTTCGTCGACCAACGCGTCTCGGAACTGAACGCCATCAAGCGGGACTACGCCGCGCTGAAGGCGGTGCTCGAACAGGCGGGCTGGAGTGAGGACGCTGCCTACGATCCCGTGACGCACAAGCGCCCGCTCCTCAACGCAGCGGGACTCTCGGCGGACGCGCGGCGCGCGCTCGGCGGTGCGGGCCTCGAGAAGCTCTACAAGGAGCGCCTCGCCGAGAACAACCCGCTCAGCCTCCGCAACGTCATCAACCGGGCGACGACGGCCGACTGGGGCTTGCTCGATCTCTTCTACCGCTTCCTCGGGTTCCAGCGCTTCCGCGAGATGATCGACCTCGCCGACGGCGGCACCGACGAGGCGCCGGTTTGCAACCTCGCGCTGACCAGCCAGTTGCTCGCGCGCTACGTTGACACGTTCCCGCCGCTCATCACCGGTCAGGGCCTCGCGACTGAGATGCTTCAGCGGGGCTTCTACCAAGCCTTCCTGTTTGCCCTCTTCCGCATGGGCGAAGGCGAGTACGAGGACGCCGAAGATCCGTTCCCGCGCGGTCGCATTCCGTTCCTCACCATCCACCAGAGCAAGGGGCTGGAGTTCCCGGTCGTTGTCCTCGGCAGCGCGCGCACGCAGCGTCGCGCCCGCAAGGTCGAGGAGCTGGTGCGCCCGTTCCTCCCACCCGGTGGCGAGCCGCTCGACCGCATGCCTGGCTTCGACGCGATGCGGATGTTCTACGTGGCGCTCTCTCGCGCACAGAACCTCCTTGTCCTCGCGCATCCGAAGGGCCAGGGCCAGAAGGTCGACGCCGAGTTTCACGAGCTGATGCGCACCGCCGCGCCCATCGCCGGCTTCGACGTGCGCTCCGTGCCGAAGGCGAAGCAAGAGCCCGACGCCGCCGTGCGCCGCTTCAGCTACACGAGCGATTACCTCGCGTACCAGCGGTGCCCTCGCCAGTACATGCTGTTCGAGCGCTACGGCTTCGCGGCGAGCCGCACGCAGACGATGTTCTTCGGCAGCCTCGTCCACGCGACGCTCGAAGATTTGCACCACCGGATGATCGCGGCCCGCAAGGCGAAGAAGGCCGCGCAGCAGGCAGGAGGTGCGGCATGAGCTGGGAGATGCCGCTGACCGACGACGAGCGCTTCCTGATGGAGGCCTTCGAGGCGAACTTCGAGCGACTGCGCGAGGAGAGCGGCAGGTCGCTCGCGCCGTTCATTAAGGAGTCCGCGCGTCAGCAGGTGCTGCTCTACTACCGCCGCCTGCGCGAGCTCGCCGCGCAGGTCGAGGAGACCGAAGTGCGGCTCGTGTTGCCCGAGCAGACGAGCCCCGCCGGTCGCCAGTACACGCTCGAGGGCGTGGTCGACATCGTCGAGGACGGCTCGTCGACGGTCATGTACGACCTGAAGACGTACCTCGACGCCGACGCCGCGCGCGATCACGTCGAGCCGCACTACCGCCAGCTCAACGTCTACGCGCACATCTGGAAGGGGCTGCGTGGTAGGCAGCTCGACAAGGTCGCGGTGATCGCCACGCGCCCGACGAGGCCCCTCTACCGCGCGCTGCGCGCCGGGGAGCCCGCGAAGATCCAGGCCGCGATGGAGGCGTGGGCTCCTGTGCTCGAGGTGCCCGTGGATGGCAACGTCGTCGCCGAGGTGATGGAGAGCTTCGGGCGCGTCGTCGACCTCATCGAGGACCGCAAATTCAGCCCGCCCAGCCTCGAAGTGCTGAAGGCATCATCGCGACCCGATGGCAAGGTGCCCTTCGCACAGGACGTGTGCCTGAACTGCGACGCGCGCTTCGGTTGCGCCTCGTACCGCCAGCTCGTGCGCGCGCAGTCGCCGGGGCGGGCTGACCAGGCGCTGCGCGACGCGAGCGCCGACTTCGGCGGCGACGCCGAGAAACAGGATTGGCGCGATAGCGGCGTGACCGCGACCGCGCGCATCGATGTGGAAGACGAGGGAACGAGCGCATGAAGCCTGAGAAGATCGAACGTCGTCCGAGCAGCGAAGAGCGCCTCGAAGTGCTCCGCGATCTGTTTCCCGAGGTGTTCACGGACGGCCGAGTGAACGTCGAGCGTCTGCGTGAGGTCCTTGAGGACAGCGCGAGCGACGCTCCTGACACCGAGCACTACGGCCTCAGATGGCCCGGCAAGCAGCAGGCGCGCAGGCTCGCCAACCAGCCGCCGCACGTGACGCTGCGCCCGGTGCCCAAGGCGGGCGTCGACGAAGACACCACCGGCAACATGGTGATCGTCGGCGACAACCTGCAGGTGCTGCTCGCGCTGCAGAAGAGCTACGCGAGCTCGATCAAGCTCATCTACATCGACCCGCCGTACAACACCGGCAACGACTTCATCTACAAAGACAACTTTGCCGTTGACGAGGAGCTGTACCTGCAAGACACGCGGCAGGCGGATCTCCATGGCCGGCTCGTGTCGAACCCGCAGACGAGCGGGCGATTCCACTCGAACTGGCTGAACTTCATGTACCCACGGCTACGGGTGGCTCGTAGCCTCCTGCGCGACGACGGAGCGATCTTCATTTCGATCGACGACCACGAGGTACACAACCTTCGCCACCTCATGGACGAGATCTTCGGCGCCGAGAACTTCAAGACGGACGTCATTTGGCAGAAGAGGTACACGCGGAGCAACAACACCGTGGATTTCACGACGGTTGTTGAGCACATCCTCGTGTACGCGCGCTCAGACGCGTTCACAGTCAACTTGCTCCCAAGAAGCGATGAGGCGGACGCGCGATACACCAACCCGGATAACGATCCACGAGGGCCTTGGAAAGGCGCGTCCTTTCTGAATCCTGCGACGCCAGACGAACGCCCCAACCTTTGCTACCCGCTCGTGAACCCCACGACAGGAGAAACCACGCTCCCTACCAAGAACGCATGGCGCCGCTCGAAGGAGGAGTTTCAGCGCCTTCAGAGCGAGGGATTGCTCTACTGGGGCAAAGACGGACGTTCGGCCGTGCCCAGCATCAAGATGTTTCTATCCGAGAGTCGTGGACTCACGCCCATCAACTTCTGGGACCACAAGTACGCCGGCAACACCGACGATGGCACACGGGACCTTGCCGTCCGAGTTCCAGGGAAAGTCTTCGACAACCCCAAGCCCGTACAGCTAATCCGCCGTATCATCGAGCACGTCAGCAGCGGCGACGACATCATCTTGGACTTCTTCGCCGGTTCGGGCACCACCGGCGATGCAGTCTTCCAACACAACGCCGAAGACGGCGGCACCCGGCGCTTCATCCTCGTGCAAGTTCCGGAGGGCGTAGATGGGTCCGACTACCAGACCATCGACCAAATCACCTGCGAGCGCCTGCGCCGCGCCTCGACCGCGATGAAGGCCGAGGGCGTGAAGGGCGATCTCGGCTTCCGGGTCTTCAAGGAGGATTCGCCCGCGCTCGCGCGCCCCCTGCACCTCGCCGCCGAACAGCTCGAGAAGGGGCAGCTCGCGATGTTCAAGGAGAAGCTCGCGCACATTCAGCCCGCCGACCTCTTCACCGAGGTGCTGTTGCTCCTCGGGTTTCCGCTCGACGCCAAGCGCGAGCAGGTGCCGCAGGACTCGGCCAACACGCTCTGGCGCTTCGAGAACCCGCGCGTGCCGCAGCCGCTGCTCCTCTGCCTCGACCCGAAGGTCGACGACGACCTCCTCGACGCGCTCCGCGACAAGAAGAACCACATCTTCGTCTGCCGTGACGAAGCGCTCACCGACGTCGCCAAGGCCCGGTTCTACGACGCGCTGAAGCTCGCCGACTCCACGTTCAAGGTCCTCTGAGGTGGCGCGCGCATGAGCTTCTTCACCTTCCAGGCGGACCTCCCGCACCAGCTCGCGGCGGTGAACAACGTCGCCGAACTCTTCGATGGCCTCGACAAGCGCGCCGCCGCGTCGTTCCTCAACATCGAGGACATCATTGGCAACGCCGATGAGTGGGACGACCTCGCCGACGACCTCATCGAGGAGAACCTCCGCCGCATCCAGAACGCCCACAACGCCGAACAGCCCGAGGCCTCGCTCGCCGTCGGTCGCCTCACGCGCGATGACGGCGTGATGCTCGACGGCGTCAGTGTCGATGCTCACTCATGCCCGCACTTCACCATCGAGATGGAGACGGGCACCGGCAAGACCTACGTCTACCTGCGCACGATGCTCGAGCTGCATCGGCGCTACGGCTTCACGAAGTTCATCGTCGTGGTGCCCTCGGTCGCCATCCTCGAGGGCGTTAAGAAAGCGTTCGACGACATGAGGGACCATTTCAAGGCCCTCTTCGGCACCACGAACTTCTCGCGCCGTGTCTATGACGGCGGGAAGCCCGGCATCGTCCCGGCCTTCGCGCGCGACGTGTTCCCGTCGCTGCTCATCATGACGCTTCAGTCATTCAGCCGCGCGAGCAACAACCTCTACAAGGCGAACGACAGCGTCATCAGCGAGCTGAAGCCGTACCAGTGGATTCAGCGCACGCGCCCCATCGTCATCCTCGACGAGCCGCAGAACATGGGCTCGGAGAAGTCGAAGGAGGCGATCCGCACGCTGCGCCCGCTCTTCGTGCTGCGCTACTCGGCGACCCACAAGGCCGACGACCAGCCAAACCCTGTCTACCGGCTCACGCCCGTGCAGGCCTTCCGGCTCGGTCTCGTTAAGCACGTACAGGTCACGGGCATCGCGGAGCTTGGCATCTCTGGCAAGTCGACGTTGCGCTTGCTCGACGTGACCCGCAGCGGGGCCAAGCCCGTGGCCAAGGTGCGCGCGCTGTGCCTCGAGAGGAACAACGAGACCCGCGCGAAGGAACTGACCTTCAAACAGGGCGAGAGCATCTTCAAGCAGACGAAGCTTCCTGAGCACGAGGGGCTCAAGGTCGCGAACATCCGCGCCGCTGGCGAAGGGCTTCCCGCCGCCATCGAGCTGGATGGCGGCGGCGACGGCGGGCGCATGCTCACCACCGAGGACGACCTTCAGGGGTCGTCAGAGCAGGCGTGGAAGCTCCAGATCGAGGAGACGATCAAGAGTCACTTCGCGCGCCAGCGCGAGCTGAAGAAGCACGGCGTAAAGGTGCTCTCGCTCTTTTTCATCGACCGCGTCGCGAACTACACGGGCGACACGCCGCGCATCAAGAACCTCTTCGACGAGTGCTTCAACGCGCTGAAGAAGAAGGAGCCTGACTTCAAGCACTTCGATGCCGAGGAGGTCCGCGAGGCCTACTTCGCCAAGACGACCAAGAAGAAGAAGGGTGGCGCCGAGGAGGAGGTCTTCCTCGACGAGGTGGGCGAGGACTCGAAGGAGGCCAAGGAGGCCTTCGAGCTCATCATGCGCAAGAAGGAGGTCTTGCTCTCGTTCCCCAACGAGAAGGACCCGGGCAGCAAGGTCGCCTTCATCTTCGCGCATTCTGCGCTGCGCGAGGGCTGGGACAACCCGAACGTCTTCCAGATCTGCACGCTCAACCAGACGGTGAGCGTGATGAAGAAGCGCCAGGAGATCGGGCGCGGCCTGCGCCTCTGTGTGAACCAGAAGGGCGAGCGGCTCACCGATCCGGCGCTCAACGTGCTCACCGTCATCGCCAACGAGAGCTACGAGACCTACGTCCGCACGCTGCAGACCGAGTACCGCGAGGCGGGCGATCAAGCGCCTCCGGCCCCGACGCGGCCCGGGAAGGCCGTCGCGAAGCGCCGCGATACGCTCGCGCAGAACGCCGAGTTCAAGCAGTTCTGGGACAAGCTCTGCCAGCGCCTCGAGTACACGATCGACATCGACACCGAGGCGCTCATCAAGGAGGCAACGGACCGGCTCAATGACCCGGCGTCGACGCCCTTTCCGAAGCCGATGCTGGCCGTCACGAAGGGGCGCTTTGTTGTCGTCGAGTACACGCTGGAGTTCGTGAAGGCGATCGGGACCGACGGCGCGCAGCTCCGCATCCGCGAGCTGTCGTCGGAGGCAGAGGAGCTGCACCTCGGACTCGTCCCGGCCGAAGAGAAGATCGTCAATGTCAAAGTGGACACGGACCTCGCGCAGGTGACGCACAACCCGCACCTGCGTGGTTTCAAGGTGATGGAGATCGGTCGCCACCTCGGCGAGATGCGCGTCCGCTTCACGAACGAGGTGCAGATCAGCGAGAGCGAGACCCACCACTTCTCCGGCACCCGCCTCGACAACAACCCCACCCGCGAGGTCGCGGCCGCACACGTCGACCAACCGATCCCCGACTTCTTCGGGCGCGCCGCCGAGGAGACGTTCCTGACTCGCGCCACGCTCTGGCGAATCTTCCAGGGCGTAAGCCAGGAGCAAAAAGTGACGCTCCACGCGCACCCAGAAGGCTGGGCCAACACCTTCGTGCGCATCGTCGGCGACACGGTGAAGGACCATATCGTCGACCGGCTTCGCTTCCGAGATACCGGCACGCGCGAAGACGACATCGGGCCGATCGAACTGGCTTTCCCGCCGGAGCTGGACCAGGTGCAGCGCGAGCTGATCGACGGCGGGCCGACCTCGCTCTACGACAAGGTCCAGGTCGACTCGGACGTCGAGCGCAAGTTCGTCAACGAGCATCTTCGACCCGATGAGGAGAACCTCGTCGTCTACTTCAAGTTCCCGCCGCGCTTCCGCATCGGGCTGCCGCGCATCATCGGCAACTACAACCCGGACTGGGGCGTGCTCCGGCACGAGAAGGGAGCGCCGATTTCGCTCGAATTGGTGCGCGAGACGAAGGGTGGCGACGACCTCAACAAGCTCCGCTTCCTCAACGAGGGGCGCAAGCTCGTGCTCGCTGAGCGCTACTTCGCGACGCTCGGCATCGACTACCGGTTTGTGAGCCCGCAGGTCGACAAGTACTGGCAGTCGCGCGGGTCGGCCGCCAAGCAGAAGAAGATGGCCATTGCCAGCGAGCCGACGGGTGTGGCCGTGCTGGTCTACGACCTGAAGGCCGCCGCCACGGCGTTCTCCGAGGGCCAAGACCCGGAAGAGCTCGGCCGCGTCTACCTCGAGGCCAGGAAGGCGAAGCGGCCTGGGCTCTTCGTCGCCAGGGTCGTTGGCAATTCGATGAACCGCGTCGCGCCGGACGGCGCGTGGTGCCTCTGGCAGCATATTGGCCCGGCTGGCGCGCCCGCTCCGGCGCCCGGCGAGTACCTCCTCGTGCGCCGCGAGGACCCGGACGATCCACGCCTCGGCGGCTTCACGTTCAAGCGCTGGGAACTGACGCCGACGGGGGCTCGCCTGTCGCCGGTCAGCTACGACCCGAAGTTCAAGCCGATCCTGCTCACGCCCGAGGACGCGGAGACGACGACGCACCTCGCGCGGTTCATCGAGGTGCTGCACCTCGACGATTCGGAGGTCACTGCTTGAAAAAGATTCCGCCGCCCGCTCCGATCCCGCAGCCGCCGACGCCGCCGCCTGGACTGGCTGCTGACGTCGTGGCGTCGGGTCTGCCGGTCCATCCCGAGGACCGCATCAAGCTGTTCAGCGCGTCGCAGTGGGAGGTCTTCGTCCACGAGTGGGTCGACTCGCTTCGCGATGAGTACGAGCTCGTCGAGCGGTGTGGTGGCGCCGGCGACATGGGCCGAGACGTCATTGCGACCGTGAAGGGCGGGAACGGGGCGTGGGACAACTACCAGTGCAAGCACTACAAGGAGTCGCTCAAGCCCACGGACATCTGGGTCGAGCTGGGGAAGCTCGCTTATTACACGAAGCGAGGCGACTACACCTATCCGCGCCGATACCGCTTCATCGCGCCGCAGGGGGCTGGCACGAAGTTGTCGAACCTGCTGAAGAAGGCTGACGACCTTCGCGATGGGCTCCTGAAGAACTGGGATGAATACTGTCGTGAGGGGATCACCAATACTGAGGAGGTCGACTGCGACGCAGCGATGAAGGCGCACATCGCGAGCCTCGACTTCTCCATCTTCGAAGCCACGCCGGTACTGCGGATCATCGACGGGCACGCGAAGACCCGGTGGCACGCGGCTCGGTTTGGCGGCGGACTTCCGCTTCGCCCCGCCCCCCTCACGCCTCCAGTCTTGCCTGGGGCGACTGAGTCAGTCTTCGTGCGCGAACTCCTGCGGGCGTACGGCGATCATCTGAAGCAGGACGTGAACGACGTCGACGACCTCGCTGCGCGCGATGACCTTCGGGAGCACTTCGCCGATTCCCGCGTCGAGTTCTACAGCGCCGAGTCCTTGCGCACATTCTCGCGCGACACATTGCCTCCGGGCGAGTTCGAGAAGCTTCAAGACGAGGTTCACGCAGGCATCAAGGACGACGTGCGCGATGTCCACGTCGATGGATACCGGCGTGTCGTGGCTGTGGTGAAGACGGCGCGCATTCTGCCGCTGGCAGCCCACCCCCTTCACACTCGAATTCACGTCCGGGATCGTGGCGGCATCTGCCACCAACTCGCGAACGACGGAAAGGTTCGGTGGGTGAAGTGACGTCGGAGAAGCCGCTCAAGGACGTCGCGCTGTTCAACGGGCCGGTAGAACTCGGGCTCCGTGCGCTGTGCATCCTCACCGCCGCGTACCCGGCCTCGTACTCGCTCGAACGCCTCGTGGTGTTTGACTACTTGAGCGTGCACTCGGATGACATGCCCGGCGGCCCTGCAGGCCTTCACCCGCAGACCCCTCATCGCGGCGGCGAGATCTTCGTGCGGCGCGGCGTGCTCCAAGAGGGGCTACTCCTCTACCAGAGCCGAGGCCTCATCGAGCGCGTCTATCAGGATGGCGGCATCTTCTTCACGGCCACGGACAAGTCCGCAGGTTTCCTCGACGCCCTCAGCACCGAGTACGTCACGGGCCTGCGGGCAAGGGCTGACTGGCTCGTCGATAGCTACGGACTGCTCGACGACGCCGAGCTCGACGCAGTGGTTCGTGAGCGCATCGGCACGTGGGGCGCCGAGTTCACGATGGAGTCCGTGCTCTGGGAAGAGGAGGCGTCGTGAAGTTCGGCTTTGCCCTTCGACGACTTGTTCTCACCGGGCCCGGTTTGCCGGCCGCCGAGGTGGCGTTCACGCGAGGGCTGAACGTGATCGCGGGGCCTTCAGACTCCGGGAAGAGCTTCATCGCCCAATGCATCGACTATGCGTTGGGCAGCGGTGAGCCGCCCAAGGAAATCCCCGAGGTCGAGCGCTACACGACCGTCATCCTCGAGATCGAGTCGAACCACGACAAGCGCATCTTCACGCTCGAGCGAAGCATTCGCGGAGGAGACATCCGCCTCACGACGCAGGGCGAGCCGGATCGCATCCTCGCGGCGAAGCACCAAGGCGGCAAAGAGGACACGGTCTCGCAGTTCCTCCTTGAGTTGTCCGGGCTCGGCAGCAAGAAGGTCCGCATCAACAAGCAGGGGACAACGCGCCCGCTGAGCTTCCGGGACATCGCGCCACTCATCCTCATCGACGAAGAAACCGTCATCAAGGAGACGTCGCCGGTCCTGAGTGGGCAGGTCATTCACAAGACCGTTGAGAGCGGTGTCTTCCGCCTTCTGCTGACGGGCACGGATGACTCTTCGGTCATCGCGAAGGAGGACCCGAAGGTCGCGAAGGGGCGGAAAGAGGGAAAGGCCGAGGTCCTCGAGGTGCTGCTGCAGAAAGCCCGCGAGGGGTTGGCCGATGTCGGCGAGGTGGGAAGCCTCCTCGACGAGCGCGATCGGCTCGCCCGACTTGAGGCGGCCCTCCAGCAGGCAATGGCGGAACGGGACGCGGAACAGAAGAATGCTTCCCCGTTGGAGGCGAAGCGCCGTGGTGCATGGCAGCGGCTGCGAGCATCCGAATCGAAGCTCAACGTGCTCTCGGAGCTGCAGAAGCGATTCGACCTCCTCCATGAGCAGTACGCGTCCGACTTGCGACGTCTGGAGGCGATCTCCGAGGCCGGCGTGAGGCTCGACCAGCTCAAGGAGGAGCGGTGCCCGATGTGCGGTGCGCAGGCGGAACACCACGACAATTCACATCGGATGGAGCGACTCGCACCTGCGGATGTTTCCCAGGCTTGTAAGGCCGAATCCGCCAAGACCATCAGGCTCCTCCAGGACCTCCAGTCGACGCGCGCGACCACCGCCGCCGAGGTGGAGCAACTGACGAGCGAGCGGGATGTGCTCCAAGGCGAGTTCGATGCGGTCGCGGCGGAACTGAAGACCGTACTTGAGCAACGCGTGGACGTCGCCGCCAAGAAGGTCGACGACATCCGCGCACGCCGTGATGCGTGCAAGAAGGCCCTGGAGCTTCTTGAACGTGTGCAGGAACTGGAAGGCCTCCTGGCAGAGGCCAACACCCCGCAGAAGAGGGAGCGCGCCGAAGGTCCGGCATCCACCGTCAGCACCGGTCAAGCCGAGCCGTTCAGCAAGGAGGTGGAGTCGCTTCTTCGTGAGTGGCGCTACCCGAACCTCGATCGCGTCACCTTCAGCGAGAAGGACCAGGACGTCGTCATCTCCGGTCGAGCGCGGCGAACGCATGGAAAGGGTGTCCGAGCGATCTTCCGCGCGGCATTCAACCTCGCGTTGCTTCGGTACTGCGTTCGAGAGGAGAGGCCGTTCCCCAACCTCGTGCTCATCGACTCGCCGCTGATCGTGTACGAGAAGCCGGATGCCGGTGAGACCGAGTTCCCGCAGGACATCAAGAAACACTTCTGGGACAGCGTGAAGTCGTCCTTCGGAGATGCGCAGGTCATCATCATCGAGAACCGTAGGCAACTCCCCAGCGACGGCGCCATCGGTGACGTGAACGTAGTGCTGTTCACCGGGAACGATCAGGGGCGGCGGGGCTTCATCCCATCGCCGGGCGGCTCAGCATGACCTCGCGAACGACTAGGGCTTGAACGCCCGCCAGGCGGTTCTGCGGGCGGGAGCCGGCGCCTCCCTGGTGACCCGGCGATCAACAGCGAGCACGAGGCGGCGCCCTCCCGCTTCGCCCGCGTTCGCCCAGTGGCCAGTTAACCATCAACGGCTCCGTCCTGCCCGAAGGCCCTCCGCTGTTGAACGCTCTCGGCTTCTCTATCCCCGGAGGACAGAGAGCGCGAACGCCGCCCAGAACGCCCTCGTCGTGCGCGCTCCTTCTCGCCCACGGCGCTCTCTGCGCGAACGAGGTCCACGCGCGCGGCGGGCTCGTCGAGCGGCGAAGGTCACGGAAACGTGGGGGAGAAACGCACCGGCCCCGGAGATCGCTCTCCGAGGCCGGTGTTGAAAGTGCAAGGTCGCGCGAATGGCTCGGGAATGGAGATTCGAAGCATTGCCCTGATGGTGTTTGTGCTCTTGGAGGAGGGACTTCACTGCATGATCCAGCACGGCCCCCAAAAGAAAGCGGGCGCTGTGGACGACGCCTGCCTCTTGGCACAAGGGGCGCTCACGTCACCCCAGGGCATTGTGCTCGCAGGGCGGTAGCCGCCGCCCCGGCCAGCTAGGCACCTAACAGCCGGGGCCGGACACGTCCTCAGGCACGGGAGGCGCATGGTTCTGGTAGCTTCCCCACTCCCGAGGTTGAACGCATGATCGAACTCCTACCGTCACGGGCCCGTGCTCCCGCTGGAGCGGCACCATGAAGCCCACGTTGGAGGACGTGGTGCGGCCGGACATGGTGGTGGGCGGCTATCGCATCGAGAAGAAGCTGGGAGCTGGGGGCTTCGGCAAGGTGTTCCTCTCGTGGCGTGACGGCAGCCCGTGTGCCCTCAAGTTCATCCACCTGGAGAGCGTCGGGGAATGGGGCTGGCGGGAGCTGTTCATCATGCTCCGTCACGAGTTCCCCAACGTGGTGAAGCTGCTGAGTCACTTCAAATGGCCGGAGGAGAAGCCAGAGTACCTGGTGCTCGTCATGGAGTACGTGCCGGGAGTGACGCTCTATCAGTGGGCGAGGGACAACAATCCGTGCGCCCGCGAGCTGGTGGAGAAGCTGCTGCCGCTCGCTCGGGCGTTGATGGCGGTCCACGCCAAGGATGTGAAGCACCGCGACTTGAAGGGGGACAATGTCTTAGTTCGCGATGGGAACGGAGGGCCGGTGCTGGTGGACTTTGGAGCCGGTGCCATGCCGGGCGCTCCGCGCGTTACAGGAGCCCTGGCCCCGGCCAACCTCCGCTACCGCAGCCCCGAAGCCGTGTCCTTCTTCCTGCGCGAAAACCGAAAGCGGGGGGAGAGCTACGACTACGCGGTGACAGACGAGCTGTACGCCCTGGGCGTCATCCTCTACGTGCTCGCCGTCGACGTGTACCCTTTCAACGGCCCGGACGACGAGCTGATGGGGGAGATTCTCGCGGGCAACCCCAAGCCGCCGCACGTGCGCAACTCCCGCGTACCCCGGCCTTTGAGTGAGCTGTGTCTGCGCCTGCTGGCCAAGGCGAACGCCCGCGTACCGGATGACGAGGCGTTGTGCGTGGCGCTGGAGAAGCTGCTGGAGGAGGCGAAGGCGGACCCCCGCCGCTGGGAGATGCCGTTGTGCTACGGCTGGACGGTGGACGGACGCACCACCGAGGACGCGCCAGAGCTGTTGGGCTACGACAGCCAGGCGTGGCTGCGCAGGTGGATCCGGCAAAAGCCCAAGCGGGGCAGGCCGCCTGCTTCTCTCGTAGTCGCTCCCGCCCCACCTGAGCCGCCCGCTCCTCCCGTAGTCGCTCCCGCCTCACCTGAGCCACCCGCTCCTCCCACCGTGGCTCCCGCCCCACCCGAGCCGCCCACCGCGGCAACCGTCCCCACGCTTCGCACCCGAGTGAGGCGGGCCGCTCCTGTCCTGATGGCCGTGGTGGGGCTTGCGGTGGTGGGGTTGGGGCTGGCTCATCTCCTCGGCCAACTCCAGCCGCCGCCTTCCACACCGACTCCAGGCCAGCCGGTGTTGACGCCCCCTGTACCTGCGGAATTCTCACCCGATGGCCCGACGCCATGGGCTACGTACGTCCATGAAGTGGCGCCCCCGTGGAAGCCGCCCGAAGCTGACGCAGGCGCAGCGCCTCCGAGGGCGGACACCCCTGCGCCCGTCACCACCGTGACGCTCAGCTCGGGAACAACGCGCATGAAGAAGAAGGCCCCCGGCTCACAGGCGGAGAAGGAGAAGAAGGGCAACGGCTCCACCGGGAACAACGTGTTGCTCGCCGTGGCCGCTGCCGCCAACCTGGCCTGTCCCGGCGCCCAGGTCCGCAAGGAGCCCGCGCCTCAGGTATGCCCAGCCGGTGCCGTTGAAACCATGACTCGCCAGCTCGGCCTCCGCCTTGGAGAGAGACACGGTGCCGGCATGCCCGGTGAGAAGCATGGCAGTTCCGAGCCCGTCCCCGTGAAGGCGGGCCCCATCTCCGTTGAGCTGGCTGGCGACTGGGACGTGGGAACCGATGCCATGGGCCGGGGTGGGCGCACGGCACTGCCGAGTGGCACCCACCTCACCGGACAGCTCTGCATCGGGGAGAAGCGCGTCTACGGACGCATCACCCAGGCCGTCACGCCCACCGGGGACAGGTTCACCGTCTGCATGGAGTTGATCGGCCAGTTCGACGAGGAGCGCGGACTTGAGATCGAATCTGACGGTGGCGCCATCAAGGTCCACCCCCGCGTAGAGGTGAAGACGGTGGAGCGGTTCGAGTAGCGCCATCCCGGGGCTTGGCGGGCTGGAAGCCCAGGCGGCTCGCGCATTACCGGGCAGGAAGGTGTGTTAGAGGCCCACGTCTCCGGTCTCTTCCTGGAGGTTCCCGCTCCGTGTTCACCTTGTCCTCCACCGCCCTGCTCGGGCTGGCCCTGTTCACCGCACCCGTCGAGGCTACCGAGCGGGCGCCGCTCCCCACCTGCGAAGCGGGGACGCGCTACATCGAGCTGACGGCGGACACCCCCAGCAAGACGCCGGAGGTGTGCATCCGGCCGGAGTTGTCCCTCACGCTGTTCTTCGACGCGAAGCTCGCGAGCGTGGAGGTCGAGGGGCAGGAGCGGTTCCGCCGGGTGAAGCTGGTGGACGACACCCTGACGCTCGTGGCCTCGGAGGCGCTGCACGATGGGGAGCGCGTGCCGGTGACGGTCTATTTCGAGGACGGCGCGGCGCCACCGAGTGCCACCTTCGTGCTGGTGGTCCACCCATCCCAGGCGGAGCGCCAGGTAGAGGTATCGCGCCACGAGCGTACCGTGGCCTCCCTCCGGCAGGGCGAGCAGCAGGCACGAGCCGAGGCCCAGCAGTGCCGGGAGGAGAAGGCGCGTCTCCAGGCCGAGTGCAGTGGGCAGGGTGGGCTCATGGGGCTCATCGTCAACCGATGGCTCGGCAAGAAGGGCGTTGTCGCCCGGGAGCTCAAGGCCGTCACCTCGCGCCCAGGGGATCCCCTCGCCGCATGGAAGGTCATCAGCTACCGGGCCGTTGGACCTGATGGGCGGGGACGAGTGGCCGTGGAGATGGAGCTGTTCAACTGGGGAACGGTGACCTGGACGCCCTCGGGAGCGGCCCTGGTGGGCTCCAAGCACGAGGAGCTGACGGGGCTGACGGTGTGGCCCCTGGAGCCCATCCCGCCGAGGAAGTCGAAACGCATCGTGGTCGAGCTGAACGCGGCGGAGAGCGAGGCCCGGGGTACCTTCACGCTCAAACTGTGGGCGGCAGAGGCCGGAGCTGAGGGCCTCGCCCTCGGCGGCGTGACGTTCCCGTAGAAGCTCCCCCGCTCCAGCAGGTTGAGTCTGGGCGCTGACCTGCTTGGTTGGCCGGTGCTTTCTTTCGATGGTCTCCTGTGTTACCTGAAAGGAACTCATTTTTGAATCTGAGTGCCTGAAAGGTTCAGGAGGTATCTTCGTGAAAGAGCCATCAAGCAGCGACAGCTTCCCCATCCACCCCACAGGTCTTGACGGTCTTCTCTTCGAGGGGCCCGAGTACCGCTACACCTTCGTCGCCCCGCTGGCGGACGCACATGACCCCATGGCCATCGCTCGGCGCACCTCCTTGCTCGGGGAGAGCGTTCCGTGCCTCGTCATCCTCAAGCGGGTGCAGATGCCCCCCGAGGAGGAGCGCCGCCAGCGGGCCGTAGAGGAGGTTCGGCTTGCTACCCGGTTGCAGCACCCCGGTATCGCCCAGGTGTACGAGCTGGCGGAGCACCAGGGCGAGCCCTACGTGGTGATGGAGCACTCCCCGGGCCTCTTCCTGGCGACGGCCATGGAGACGGCGCTGCTGTTGGGCAAGACGCTCGCACCGGCCCATGCCGTCTACATCGCCGCCCAGGTGGCCGACGCGCTCCACTACGCCTGGAACAGCCAGGACGAGGAGGGCCGACCGCTGCACGTTGTCCACCGGGCGGTGAGCCCCATGAGCATCCGGCTGGAGTCCAGCGGCCGGGTGAAGCTCACCGACTTCGGGGTGGCGTACTCGCGGATGGTCGGACGGCTGGACACACCCTCCAAGGTGCTGCGCGCGGAGTTGGACTATGCCGCTCCCGAGGTGATGCGCCACCAGGAGCCCGATGGGCGGGCCGACCTCTACTCGCTGGGCATGGTGCTGCTGGAGATGCTGTCGGGCCAGTACCCGCTGGACTCACCGGACGAGAGGCTGCCGTTCCGCGAGACTCCGGAAGCAAACCGGTACAACGCCCGCGTGCGCGCCGAGCGTCCCTCCTGGACGAGCGTGGGGGAGCTGGCCGACCGCGTCCTGAGCTTCGGCCCGGAAAATGTGGAGCGCGTGGCCCGGAAGGTGCCCGAGCCGCTCAAACTCATCCTGCACAAGGCCCTGCGCGGCAATCCGGACGAGCGCTACCAGACGGGCGGTGAGATGAGGGACGAGCTGTGCGCGTGGCTGAGCATCCAGGGCAAGCGGTTCGGACGCGCCAGGGCAGCGGCGGAACTGCGAGCCCTCATGCGCGAGAAGCCCGCCCCTCAGGAGACGCGCGCTTTTCCCATCGAGAGGGGCGTACTGCCTACCCCCGAGGAGGAAGCCACGGCCGAGGAGGAAGTCACGGAGGAGGAGAAGACGGACCGGAGCGAGTGACCATGAAGAAGAGCAACCACCTGACGAAGAAGAAGTTGACCGTTCACCTGGGCGCGGCCCTGCGAGAGGCCCGGCTCAAGGCCGAGCTGACCCAGGCGGACGTAGCCGAGCGCGTGGGCGTCGCCACTGAGGTCTACGGGCGGGTAGAGAGGGGCAACCTGACCCCGAGTGTCCCCAGTCTGCGGCGGCTGTGCGTGGCTCTCCGGGTAGATGCCAACGCCGTCCTGAATCTCAATGGCCGCGAGGCGACGGCCTGGTTGAAGGAGCCCGAGCCCACCTCGGAAGAGTCGCCGCGACTGCGCCGCCTGCTCCGCACCCTGCGCCAGTTGGACGACAAGCAGCTCTCGACTGTCGGTTACGTGGCGCGTAGCCTCGTGCCGCCCGAGGCCCGTTAGCCCTCGTCCGCGAGGTGGGTGTCGGCCGTCTCCAGCAGTTTGCGCAGGAGCGCCAACCGCTCCGGCGGCCACTCCTGCAAGATGTGGATGATGCGGCTGAGCTCCGGGTGCTCGCCAGCCGCGGGCGGAGGGGCCGGTGTCGTCACCTCGTGGGCTCGAGTCCCCAGGGACAGGAGCACGTCTGAGGAGATGCCCAGGGTCTCGCAGATCCGCCGAAGTGTCGGCACGCTCGGTACCATCGCGCCGCGCTCGACCCGGCCATAGACCCCGGACTTCAGGCGAACCTTCTTGGCTACTTCCGCCTGCGTGAGGCCCAGCCGGAGGCGAGCAGCTCGGGCCGCGTCCCCCAGCGCGTGTCGCTGCTTTTCGTCCATGAGGCTCCCTCTACCGCAAAGGGCAGGATCGTGCGATGAGCAACTCCCAGCAGTGGTGAGTCCCGGCACGCAGCCGTGAGCGGTGGTGGAGCCGTCGGCGACCATCCCGCTCGGCTCATTTCATGGCGCGGGGTCCTATCCTTCACGTCGTCAATACCTTCACCCACCTGATGGATTGTCGTGCCTGTCGGACCCTCCTGTAATCCTGGGGCCAGTCACCTTGATCGGAGGTGCGGCATGTTCACCCGTCTTGTTGGTTCGCGCCCGGCAGGCACGCGGCAGCGCCCCTGGTTGGGTACTTGGGCCCTCATCCTCCTCTTCCTCCACGCAGCGTGCGCCACGAGTGTTCCTCGGGGCGGCCTGCTGGTGGGTTCGTCCTACCGGCCACCGACACCCCGTTTCCATGAGGATGCCCGGCTTTCCACGGCTGAAACGGAAGCTGAGGAGGTGGAGGAGGGCGAGGCCGCGGACGCGCTGGTTCACGTCTCCCTGCCCACCCGATTCGGGGCAGTGCAGGTGAGCGACTTCGAGCTTAACGAAGCCCTCGCCACCCTGGTGCTGAACATGCCGCTGCGGGTGGCCGGCTCCAGTTTCCCGCTCTACCTCCACCGGAAGCTGGCGCTGGCCTCCTTCCCGCTCACGGGCGAGGAGTGGCGCACGCCCCTGGCGCGGTCCTACGGGAGCTTCTGCGAGCGGAATGGCACGCCGGGCGACTGCCTCGAGTTGTTCAAGGACGGGCCGGGCCTGAGCGGCGAGGACAAGCGCGACCTCGCCCTGGCGCTCTCCGTGAATGCGGCACTGGAGGCCCGGGACGCGGAGCTGCGCTCCATGTTCTCCACGACGCAGCTGTGGACGACGCTGAGCCTCACCATCATTGGATATCTCGCCTTGGTTTCGGCACCCGAGCCCGTTTCTAAAGGTGTCGCTGCTGCACTGGCCCTGCTCATGTGGGGCTACCTGGGCTGGGAGCTCTTCGACCTGGTACGGGCCTGGTTCAAGCTATGGGAGGAGGCGGCGGAGGCCAGCACGTTCGCGGAGCTGCGCGAGGCGGGAGACCGCTTCGGCAAGGTCATCGGGCCCAACAGCGTGCGGATTCTCCTCCTGCTGGGCACGGCGGCGGTGGGGAAGACGGCGGCGCTCGTGTCCAAGGCTCCGAAGCTGCCGGGCTTCGCGAAAGCCGCCGGTGCACTCGAGTCCCATGCCGGCATCCGAGACGTGCTGACGGCCGTGCAGGAGGCGGACAAGGTGAAGGTCGCCGTGGCCGAGGGCACCTTCAGTGTCGTCCTTCCCGCCAATATCGTGGCCATGACGGTGAACGGGCCATCGAAGTCCGAGCATGCCCGGCAGCGACAGATGGAAGGCCGGCCTGTCGGGACAGCGTTCAACGATGCGAGGAACGCTCGCCCTGCCGATGTCTTCATTCAGTCGGAGAACGGCAGATTCGTCGTTCGGGGTCCGAACGGTCGAGAACACATCTTCGAGCAGAACGGTACGCACGTTACGACTGTAGCTGGGCGCAGCGCGGCTGCGCACAGGAGTAGAGTCCAAAGTGGTGTTCTCCGGCTGGCTACCGAGCACGAGTTCAATGCATTCAAGTCTCTCTTCGGGAGGTGATATGGAACCCATGAGTCTGGAGGTGGTGCTGGAACTCGTTTCTGGCGACATCGTTGGCATGAAGCGCCATCAGGAAGTTCTGAGGACACTTCTCTCCAGTCCAGCCGGTGAGTGGCGGGATCTCCGGCGACTCGACCCGACAGACGCACTCGCAGCGGAGTGCCAAAACTACTCTCCGGACGTGGGTCCGAGGGTTCTGGATGGTCTCCGGCTAGCGTGGACGCCCCATCCGGATGAGCCGTCAGACAGTCCTTACTGTCTCATCCTGTTCTTCTATGGCCGAGACGGGCTGATATGGCACTCCCTGGCCATCTTCAACCGCGACACGCTGTAATGGGTCATCTTGTAGGGCGAGGCGTGGAGTCGCGCTCGTTGCTGCGGCACCTCACCATGTTGCCGGAGATGTGCGGCTCACCCACTGTCAAAGCGCTGCTGTCGGTAGAGCGGCAGACCCCCGTGGCGCACGGGAAGAAGGGCCGCAACGAGCTGGTGTGCCGGTTCACGGAGAGCGGCGCGTTGTGTGATGTCGCACTGGGCTGGTGATGCTTCGCGGCACCGCAGCTGCACGGGCTGCGGAGGCCAAAAAATGCCGGGGGCTCGTGGGCCATCACCGGCATGCAGCTGCGAGAGAGCGGGGGAGCGTGTCAGGGGGCACGCGTCTCGGGCGCGGTGCTCCCGTTGCCCCTCCGCCTGCCGTTCGGGGAGGGCTTCTTGCCGGTCTCTTCCGGCTTGCTCGGAGTCGTAGTGGCGGTGCGCTGGCGCCCGGGCACAGCGAAGACCTCTCCCTGGTCCTTTCCGTGGAGAAATTGCTCCACCGCGTCCTGTCGGCGCGCCAGGTCTGCCACGGCCTCACGCAGCTCCTCGCCGAGCGCCCGCGTCTCGCTGCGCTGGGCGTCGAGCTGGCCCTCGAACTCGGCCATGGAGGTGATGACCTCCGACTGCGCCTCGTTGATGAGCACCCTGAAGTCGCTCATCGTCTTGGTGTTCATCGCGGTGAGCTTCTCCAAGAGCTCCGTGTGCTTCCTGTCCAGCTCGTCCGGGGCCAGCTGGCCATGGAGGTTCTTGATCGACTCGGCCGTCTCGAGCACGCCCGCGTCCTGGAGGTGCCCCTGCTTCCGCTCCTTCGCGTCGGGCTCTTCGTCCGAGAGCCAGCGGCCGAGCCGGTCGCGGTTGACGTAACCCACGATGCCCAAGGTGGTTGCAGCCGCGGCGGCGATCTTGCCGAGGTTGTTGGCGATGATGGGGAGGAAGACCATTCGGGACTCCTGGCTGTGGCCGGGATGAATTCCCGGGCTCAGGAGCTGATACCCACCGACGCCCTCGGATTTCGGAAGATGGAGCGGGTAGGGCGGCTGGCATCCGAGTCTTCTTGGGCTCCGCCCCACCGCTGCCACTGGCGGTGGGCTCTCCCCCTCCGGCCCCTCCTTCAGAACGTCTGCTTGGACCAGCTGAAGCGGTCGCGTGCGCAGTCCATCGCGCGTTTGTAGGCGTCGGTGGTACGGAGGAAGTCGAACTTACCGTCAGACTCGACTTTCGCCATTTTTGGGCTAACGAGCCGCTCAATCATGCGGCTTTCGGCCGAGACAGTGAAATGGGGTCATCCGACTTGGCGAGAAGGAGACGTGGGTTGACCCAGTCCGCAGAGGCCAGGGTGCGCTGAGCCATGCGAAGAATATCCGCGAAGCTGATAGTGTGTTTGGTTCGGTACCAGGGACGCACGGGCAGCCCCATGGCTGTCGTGTCCCATTTCAGTTCCATGTACCAGATGACCAGCAGGGTGTAGCACATTCCCACCCAGGGAGCCGTCCGCAGCACCGCCAGGCGGGAGCGCGCTCGCGAGGAGGAGAAGCCCAGCAGTTGCTTAAGGTCGCGGAAGAGCACCTCGATTCCCCACCGGCAGGCATAGCTTTCAATGACCTGTCGAGCGGTACGGCTCGAGTCCGTGCAAAAAAAGACGCGTATAGGCAGTTCTCCGCGAAGCACTTGGACGATGACTACTTTGAGCAGTGTCTTCCCAGCGGGATGCGACCAGCGCGCCACCAATTCCTTGTATTGCACCTGCGTCGGCTTGCCATACAGGGTGAGCGTCATGGACAGCCAGGGGAATTTCTTGTCCTGGGCGAGCTTCTCGGGCTTGGGCAGGGGGATGTCCCGGGTGAGCCGTCGGCCGGTGACAGGCGAGCGGCACGGGCGTGTGCGCGGACGGTGCAGCGAAGCATCCGCGCGCATGGCTCCCACGAAAACAACACCTTGTGGCAAGTGGCGCAGCACCTCCCGGCAGGCGTAAGCGCTGTCCGCCACCAGTTCCACGGCCTTGCCCGGTAGCCAGCGTGACACCTGTTGCACCGTAAATGCTCGCCGAGCCCCGTGGTCGAAGAGCTTGACGACGAATGGAGGGCGTGAGGGGGCGCTCACCGCAGTGCAACAAGCACCGCGGCGCCCGGTCAGCTCGAGACAGGTGGGAATGAGTAGCGTAGCGCGTCAGCCCTCGGCGGGCTGAGCGAGTTGGTTGGGCAGGGGGAGCGCTTCCCCGCGCAGGGCCGCCAGCGCGGCCTCTCGCAGGTAGCGCTTGGGGTCCACCCCGCATAGCTTCGCCGTCTCCATCAGGCTGTAGTAGAGGGCCGCCACCTCGGTGCCGCGCCGGCTCCGGCTGCCGTAGTGGTTCTTGCGGCCCACCGCCAGCCCGCGCATGGCACGCTCGGTGGCTCCATTGTCCAGCGGCACCCGCGGGTCCGTCAGAAACCGTGTCAGCCCCGTCCACCGGTTGCTCATGTATTTGATTGCCTGGCCCAGCGCCGACTGGGGCAGGACGCGCTGCTCGCACGCCCACTGGTGCAGCCGCTCGATAATGGGACGGCTCTTCTGCTGTCGCAGTTCCAGCAGGCGCGCCAGGTTCTCGGGCCCCTGCTTATACTCGCGCTCCACCGCGTACAGCTCGGCAATCATGTCCAGGGCTTCGTTCGCCTGGGGGAAGGCTTCCGCGCACTCGACGAATTTGCGCCGCGCGTGCATCCAGCAGTTCACCAGAGATATGCCCGCGCTCTTGCCCGCCACGCTCTCGTATGTGCTCAGCCCATCCGTCATGAGGACTCCACGGAAGTCCTTGAGCATGTTGCGCGCGGCCTCCACGTCCCGGCCCTCCTGTATCCGGTACACCACGGCGTCAGGAGCGCACAGTGCCCAGGCGTACCAGCGCGTCTGACTCTTGCTGCCCAGCAGCGGCCAGCGCGTCTCGTCTCCCCCCAGAATCTCCCGCGTCAGCAGCGCCTGGTGCAGCGCCTCGTGCGCGGGCGACAGCAGCCGCGCCAGCGCGTCTATCTGGTCCCAAAGCGTCTGGCTGTCCACCGCCAGCCCCTCGCGCTGCATGGTTCTCACCTGCCGCTCCAGCGGCATGTGGTCGAGGTACTTGGCCACGGCCACTTCCACGGCGAAGTCCACCGAGTAGCGCCCGCCGGGCTGAAGCTTGGGCGGGCCCAGGGCCGTCTCCACGCATCCGCCGCACCCGCAGCGGTACTTCTGTCGCTTGTGGCGGCGCAGCACGAAGCGCCGCTCCACCACGTCCACCTCCTCGGCCTCCTCGTAGCAACCCTTCATTTCCGTCAGCGCCCCGCCGCACTCGGGACACTGCTTGTCTGGCTCCTCCAGCGTGTGCACTTCCTCCAGCAGTGGCAGTGTGGGCTGGGTGCGCGGGCCGTGGCCGCGCGCGGGCTCGGCCGGCCCGGCCTGTTTCCCCTCGTCCTGCTCGCCGCGGGGGCGCTTCTCGCTGGAGCGGCCAAACAGCTCGCCGGTGCGCTGCGCGAGCTGCCGCTCCAACTCCTGCAAGCGCAACTGCAATTCCTCGGCGTCCTGGCCCCGCGCGCTCATCAGCTTGCGCGTGAGCTCCACCACGCGCGCCACCAGGCGCTTGTTCTCCGCCTCCAGCAACAGGGCCGCCTGGCGCAGCCTCTCCACGTCCTTCTCCGTCGTAAGCTGGAAGCTCATGCCCCCGGTAGTGACATGGCTTCACCCTCCCGCGCAAGTAGTCCGTGCAGCGTGACTCACGAAGTCACCCCCTGCACTGTCTGGGCTTGGAAGAGAGGCACCAGTTTGTACGGCTCGGGCGACAGCGGCGCTCGCCCCACCATCTCGCTGCCCTCCAGGAACAGGGCCAGCTCCGACACCGTCAGCTCAAGCGGCTGCGCGCCACTCTCGCGCCGCCACAGCGGGGCGAAGCGTCCCTTCTCCAACCGCTTGGCGTACAAGCACAGCCCGGTGCCGTCCCAGAAGAGCGCCTTGGCCCTCTTCCTGTCCCGTCCGACGAAGAGGAAGACGTCTCCCGAGAGGAAGTCGCGCCCCAGCGCCTGCGTCACCAGCCCGCACAGCGCATCGAAGCTCTTGCGCATGTCGCACGGCTGCCCGTAGGCGTACACCGCGAGCCTGCGCGTGGAGCCAATCACTGCAGCCCCCTCAGCAACCGCACCGCGTCTTCCAGCGACAGCCCCTCCACCCGGACTCCCCCCGGCCCGTGCACCACCAGCCCCCTTCCTCGAGCCTGGGCACGCTCGGCCTTTATCTCGACGGGCACCAGCGCCTCCCTCGCGGGCTGCTGCTGGGTGGCTCGGCGCGCCGCGCTGCCCCACCGGCTGAGCGTCCAGCTGCTCATGCCCAACTCCTTCGCCGCTTCCTCCACGCTCGCCCCCTGCTGCTGGCGCGCTCGCACGTACTCCAACGCTTCCTGTCTCTGCTCCTCCGTGTAGCGCGCTCTCGGGCCCACTCCTCCCCGCTCTTGCACCACCTTCCGGAACTTCTCCGCCTGCTCCTTCATGTCCATCTCTTCCGCCTCCTTCTTGGGGACGACGGACATGCTCACGTCTCGGCGCTCACGTCACGACGGGCTCGGGCGAGCATTTACTCTGCGCCCGTCACCACCATGACGCTCAGCTCGGGAACGACTCGCATGAAGAAGAAGGCCCCCGGCTCACAGGCGGAGCGAGAGAAGAAGGGCAACGGCTCCACTGGGGCCAACGTGCTGTTCGCCGTGGCCGCTGCCGCCAACATGGCCTGTCCCGGTGCCCAGGTTCGTAAGGAGCCCGCGCCCCAGGCGTGCCCGGCCGGTGCTGTCGAGACCATGACCGGTCAATTGGGCATTCGCCTCGGAGGTAGGGGCGCAAAGGCCCTTCTTCCCGGCATGAAGATGGGCAGTCACAAGCCCGTGCCCGTGAAAGACGGTCCCATTTCGCTGGAGCTGTCAGGTGCCTGGAAAGTGGGGGCCGATGCCATGGGCGTGGGCGGGCGAGTCGTGCTCCCGGACGGTACGCTGTTCTCCGGGCAGCTCTGTGTCGGGGAGCAGCGTGTTTACGGCCGCATCACCCAGGCCGTTACGCCCGCTGGGGACACGTTCACCGTCTGCATGGAACTGTACCAAGAACTGGATCGCGGTCTCGAAATCGAGCCTGGCGAGGGAGCCGTCAAGGTTCACCCCGTAGCCGATGTAAAGGCTGTGGAGCACTTCGAGTAGCGCCCATCCTGAAGCTTGGTGGGCTGGAGGCCCGGACCGGAACGCGGACTACCGGGCAGGAAGGTGTGTTAGGGGCCTACTTCTCCAGTTTCTTCTTCTTCACTTTGGAGATTCCCGCTCCGTGTTCGTCTTGTCCTCCACCGCCCTGCTCGGGCTGACCCTGCTCACCGTCCCTTCGGATGCCGCCGAGCAGGCTCCGCTTCCCACCTGTGAGACGGGCACGCGCTACATCGAGCTGACGGCGGACGCCTCCAACAAGCCGCCGGAGGTGTGCATTCGGCCGGAGCTGTCCATCAACCTGTTCTTCGACGGGAAGCTGGCGCGCGTGGAAGTGGAGGGGAGGGAGAGGTTCCGCCGGGTGAAGATGATGGACGACACCCTGACGCTCGTGGCGTCGGAGATGCTACATGACGGAGAGCGCGTGCCGGTGACGGTCTATTTCCAGGACGACGTAGCGCCGACGACTGCTTCCTTCGTGCTGGTAGTCCATCCTTCTCAGGCGGAGCGGCAGGTGGAGGTGTCACGTCATGAGCGCACGATGGCCTCCCTTCGGTTGGGCGAGCAGCAGGCGCGAGCCGAGGCCCAGCAGTGCAGGGAGGACAAGGCGCGTCTTCAGGAGGAGTGCAGTGGGCAATTGGGGCTCACGGGATTCATCGTCAACGGATGGCTCGGCAAGAGGGGTGTTGTTTCCCGGTGGCTCAAGGATGTCACCTCACGTTCGGGAGACGCCCTGTACGCGCAGGATGTCATTACCTACCGAGCCGTTGGACCCGAGGGGCGGGGCAGGGTGGCTGTCGAGGTGATGCTGCGCAACCGCGGACCGGTGGCATGGACGCCCATGGGGGTGGCCCTGGTTGGCTCCAAGCGCGAGGATCTGACGGGGCTGACGGTCTGGCCCCTGAAGCCCATTGCTCCGGGGGAGTCGCAGCTCATGGTGGTGGAACTGGACGCTGCGGAGAGCGAGGCCCGGGGCACCTACACTCTCAAGCTGTGGGCGGGAGGAGCCGACATCGGGAGCGTGAGCCTCGAAGGCGTGACGTTCCCATAGGCGGCTCGTTTACGACGTTCGCATCCTCCAGGTGGATGGACGGCGTTGGGTTGCTGCGGCTCTCCCGCTCCAAAAGGTCAAGTCTGGGGGTTGACCTGTCTGGTTGGCTGATGCTTTCTTTCGAGGGTCTCCCGTGTTGCCCGAAAGCAACCCGGTCCTGACGCCGAGAACCTGAATGGTTCAGGAGGTGCCCTCGTGAAAGGCCCAGCGCGCAACGACAGCTTCCCCATCCGACCCATGGGTCCTGACGGTCTTCTCTTCGAGGGACCCGAGTATCGCTACACGCTCGTTGCCCCCCTGCGGGACGGGAATGATCCCCTGGCCATCGCCTGGCGCACCTCTCCGCGGGGCCAAAGCATTCCGTGCCTCGTCATCCTCAAGCGCGTGGAGATGCTGCCCGAGGAAGAGCGCCGCCAGCGGGCCGTGGAGGAGGTGTGGCTCGCCACGCGTCTGCGCCACCCCGGAATCGCCCAGGTGTACGAGCTGGTTGAGCACCAGGGCGAGCTCTACGTGGTGATGGAGCACACCCCGGGACTCTTCCTGGCGACAGCCATGGAGACGGCGCTGCTGCTGGGCAGGACGCTCGCACCGGCCCATGCCGTCTACATCGCTGCGGAGGTGGCCGACGCGCTCCACTGTGCATGGAACAGCCAGGACGGGGACGGCCACCCGCTGCACGTGGTCCACCGGGCCGTGAGCCCCATGAGCATCCGGCTGGAGTCCAGCGGCCGGGTGAAGCTCACCGACTTCGGCGTGGCGTACTCGCGGATGGCGGGCCGGTTGGACACGCCCTCCAGGGTACTTCGTGCGGAACTGGCCTACGCCGCCCCAGAGGTGATGCGCCGCCAGAAGCCCGATGGGCGGGCGGACCTCTACTCGCTGGGCATGGTGCTGCTGGAGATGCTGTCGGGTCAGTACCCGCTGGATCCGCCAGACGTGAACCTGCCCGCGGGTGAGTCCCCGGACGTGGTCCGGTACAACGCCCGCATGCGCGCCGAGCGCCCCTCCTGGACGAGCGCGGGGGCGCTGGCCGATCGCATCCTGCGTTTCGGCCCGGAGGACGTGGAGCGGGTAGCCCAAAAGGTGCCCGAGCCGCTCAAGCGTATCCTCCACAGGGCGCTGCGCGCCCACCCGGACGATCGCTACCAGACCGGCGGTGAGATGCGCGACGAGCTGTGCGCGTGGCTGCGCGGCCAGGGCAAGCGGTTCGGACGCTCCAGGGCGGCGGCGGAGCTGAGAGCCCTCGTGCGCGAGAAGCCCGCCCCTCAGGAGACGCGCGCCTTCCCCCTTGAGAGAGGCGTGCTGCCCACCCCCGAGGAGGAAGCCACGGCCGAGGAGGAAGTCACGGAGGCCGTGCTGCCTGGGCCCCGTTAGCTCACGTCCGAGAGTTGGGAGTCGGCCGTCTCCAGCAGCTTGCGCAGGAGCGCCAACCTCTCCGGGGGCCAGCCGTGCAAGATGTGGATGATGCGGCTGAGCTCCGGGTGCTCGCCGGCCGCGGGCGGAGGGGCCGGTGCCGTTGTCTCGTGGGCCTGCGCACCCAGGGACAGGAGCGCATCCGAGGAGATGCCCAGGGTCTCGCAAATGCGCCGCAGCGTGGGCACGCTGGGCACCATCGCGCCCCGCTCGACCCGGCCGTAGACGCCGGACTTCAGGCGCACCTTCCTGGCCACCTCCGCCTGCGTGAGGCCCAGCCGCAGGCGAGCAGCCCGGGCCGCGCTCCCCAGGGCGTGTCGCAGCTTCTCGTCCATGGTGTCCGTCTACCGCAAAGGGCAGGGGTCCGCGACGAGCAACTCCCGGCAGTGGTGACTCCCGGCACGAGGCCGCGAGTGAGGGTGGAGCCGTCGGTGCCCATCCCTCCGCCCTCCTGATGGATTGACGTGCCTGTCGGACCCCGCTGTCATCCTGGGTTCAGTCCCCGCCTATCGGAGGTGCGGCGTGTCCACCCGTCCCGTTGGTTCGCGCCTGGCAGGCACGCGGCAGCGCCCCTGGTTGGGTGCTTGGGTCCTCATCGTCCTCTTCCTCAACGCCGCATGCGCCACGGGCGTTTCTCGGGGCGGGATGCTGGTGGGTTTCCATTACCGGCCCCTGACACCCCGTTTCCACGAAGACGCCCGGCCTTCCACGGCCGAGGCGGAGGAGGGCGAGGCCGCGGACGAGCGGGTTCACCTCTTCCTGCCCACCCGATTCGGGGCGGTGCAGGTGAGCGATTTCGAGCTCAACGACGCCCTGGCCACCCTGGTGCTGAACATGCCGCTGCGGGTGGCCGACTCCCATTTTCCGCTCTACCTCCACCGGAAGCTGGCGCTGGCCTCCGCCTCGCTCACGAGCGAGGAGTGGCGCACGCCCTTGGCGCGCTCCTACGGGAGCTTCTGCGAGCGGCAAGGCACGCCGGGCGACTGCCTCGGGTTGTTCAAGGACGGGCCGGGCCTGGATGGTGAGGACAAGCGCGACCTGGCCCTGGCGCTCTCCGTGAATGTGGCGCTGGAGTCCCGGGACGCGGAGCTGCGCGGCATGTTCTCCACGACGCAGCTGTGGACGACGCTGAGCCTCACCATCATTGGATACCTCGCCCTGGTTGCGGCACCCGAGCCCGTTTCTAAATGCGTGGCCGGCGCACTGGCCCTGCTCATGTGGGGCTACCTGGGCTGGGAGCTCTTCGACCTGGTGCGGGCCTGGTTCAAGCTCTGGGAGGAGGCGGCGGAGGCCAGCACGTTCGCGGAGCTGCGCGAGGCGGGAGACCGCTTCGGCAAGGTCATCGGGCCCAACAGCGTGCGGATTCTCCTCCTGTTGGGAACGGCGGCGGTGGGGGAGACGGCGGCGCTGGTGTCCAAGGCCCCGAAGCTGCCGGGCTTCGCGAAAGCCGCCGGTGCGCTCGAGTCCCATGCCGGCATCCGAGACGTGCTCACGGCCGCGCAGGAGGCGGACAAGGTGAAGGTCGCCGTGGCCGAGGGCACCTTCAGTGTCGTCCTGCCCGCCAACGTCGTGAGCATGGCCGCGAGGGGCTCTCCGGCTCGCGTGGGCCCGCCGAAGAAGAAGCCGGAGGTGCACCACATCGCCACCGTCGAGAACGAGAAGTCCACGTTGCGCGGCGGGCCCTGGACGAAGAGGTTCAAGCCAATCTTCGACAAGGCGGGCATGTCGATGGAGGACCCGGCCAACAAGGTCCAACTCCCCGGGCACTATGGACCTCATCCTGAGGAGTACCATCAAGCCGTCTTTGACGACTTGGACATGGCGACGAAAGACAGTGTCACTCAGCAGGAGTGCGCGCGTGCATTGCGGAAAGTGCTTGGGGAGCTGGCTGCGGAGATAACCAGGAAGGGAAGCCGGCTCAATAGGCTACTGACCGAATGAAAACCCCGCTAGGGAATCTCTATATGATGGCAGGACAATATTTCAGGCTTTTGGATGACATTCATATCCCGGGCCGGTGGGAGCTAAGTGAGCCCGTGGATCAGCAGGGGCAGGCGCTCGGAACCTGGCTGTTTAGACGGGGCGAGCCCGTCATGGTCGAGGGACGAATCCGGATTCCCCTTTATTCCCCTGGCAAGGCGCTCGACTTTTCCCTGGCGGGTACGTCAATCCCGGTAGTTCATGCCCGGGTGGCGGCCGTGTTCGCCGAGCTGGCTTCCGGCGATGTGCAGCTCATTCCGGTCGAGGTGGAGGGACAGAGCGAGCCATACTTCCTTCTCAACATCACGCGTGTCGTGAAGTGCATCGACGACGAGGCTTCCGACGAGGTGCGCTACGTGACACCGGAGCATGGCTTGCCGGACCAACTCGGAGAGTACCGCTCCGTGATCGGCATGCGCATCGATCCCTCGAAGGTGGGCGATGCCCAGGTGTTCCGCACTTGGGGCTGGGTAGCCATGGTCGTCTCCGAGGCCATCAAGGTGGCCCTTGAAGAACTGGGCGCGACGGGGCCGAAGTTCAAAGAGGTCACCGGCCCCAGCACCATCAGCGCGGAGGAGCGAGCGAGGGACCGGAAAAGCCGCGAGCTGCTGGAGACGGCGGCCACCGCTCGTGAGGCGGCCTGGCGCACCCTGGGCACGCTGGACGAGGAGGTCTTCATGCCCATCGCCATGAGCGATTCGTGGCCGGGTCACCGGCAGCTCTGGCGCGTCATCCGTCGCGAGGCAGGGCGCACCCTGCTCGTGACGCACGGGCTCTCGGACCCGTTCATCGAGAGTCTGGAGCCCTCCGTGGGCTTTGGCCTGGAGCTCGCCCTGGAGGTGGACGCGTCCGTGAAGGACATTTCGAAGGGCTGGCCCCTGCTGCTGCTGAACCGCGTGGCGGATGAAGTCGCCGAGCACGAGAAGGTGCGCGAGGGGGTGAAGGCGGGCCTCTTCTCCATGGAGGTGTCCGGCAAGGGCCTGCCCAGGTCCCTCGTCACCGAGGATGGCAGGGTGGCTGTGCTACTGGGCGTGGAGTCGCGCACGCTGCCGAGGCACTTCTCCACACCGTATGGGGAGGTGAAGCTCGTCACCGTCAAGGCGTTGCTGCCCTCGGAGCTGGAGTACCTGCTGGAGCACGGCGCGGAGGGCCAGGCCGAACTGGCGCGGCGGTTCGCGGAGAACGGCGAGGAGCACTTGTCGCGTCTCAGAAGGAAGCCCGTGGCGTAGCACGGAGCGGCGGTAGCTCGGGCGGGTGATGCTGCGCGCCGCTCGAGGCGCCGGCCCCTATGAGCGCCTGCCTGTCTCCTTGTCTCTGGACCTCGTCGTGACTCCGTGCCGTAGGGCACGCTCATGTGCCCCGTATGTGTCCCTCCGGCGCGGAATCAGGCGGAACCAGGTGGGTCGGAGTGGGATGGGACGGAATGACGAACCCGAGTAAAATCAAGGGGATGGTGGGTAAGGGCGCGTCCTGCTCGAGGTTTCCATCCCCCCTTACCGGGGTCGAATCCCGCCCTGGACTCCGAAGGAGCCTCCGACCCCAAGTGACTCGGGGGCTTTTTTCGTTTGCGCCTTGGCGCGACGCTGCCCCGCGTGACAGAGAGAAGTGGAAGATGCGTCCGTCACAGTGGGCCAGGGATCGTACCGAAGCGCTCGCCCGACACCACAAGCTGGTGTGGGTCGAGGATCCGTACCAGATGCTCGAGGAGTCCGAGCTCGGCGAATTGCGCAAGGTGCTCGAGCCGACGGGCCGCCGGGTGGTGTGCGTCGACAACGCCTTCCGTCTCCGCGAGGCCCTGGACGGCCTGGGGGGAGACGCACGCGCGGCCAAGGCCGTCATCGTGGATCAGTCCTATACGATCCGTGATCCGCACCTGTTGCCGAAGGACGCGAAGCCCTCGGACCTGAGGCCACTTCCCGCTCCCGACTGGAAACCGTGCGTCGCGGCCGATGCGTTCTTCCGGCCGAACATCCGTGAGTTCCTCATGTCGATGACGGGCTTCGAGGACTGGCCCGTTCAGGTCAACATCTACCCGTATGAGAAGCTCGCCCGGGAGCGGCCGGCCGCGCTCGTCAAGGCGTACGAGACGTTCCGCCGCATGGGGCGTGCCCTCACCGACAGCGATCTCGTCGTCGTCGGTGCGAGCGCCGTGCTCGGTGTGGACCTGTTCGACATCACGAGCCCGGTGATTGCCCTGGAGCTCGCGTTCCATTCGCAGGACGGATGGCAGGCCGTCGAGGAACTCTTCAACCCGGCCGAGCAGGAGATCGTCCGGCGGCATCTCCGCTCGCTGCCGCGTCCGCTCGGAGACCTCTTCGGTGAGCACGCGGAGACGGCCCGCCTGGCGCTGGTCTCACTGCTCCTGCTGCGCCAGCACTTCGAGGAGCCCGGGAAGCAGCTGCCCTTCCTCTCCCCCGCGCTCGGGTCATACCGGGACTGCGACGTGCTTCCGAGCGTCGACGCCCCCTCCTGGTTCTCCGAGAGCGAGGTTCCGCGTTTCGAGCAGGCCTGCGGCGATGAGTTCCTGCGCCACATCCGCGACACCTTGGACCTCGGCTCGCCGGAGAAGGCCAGGACGTTTGCCCAGCGCGAGCGCCTCTCCCGGAAGCTGCGCTCACTGGTCCCGTTCGAGGTGCAGGCGCCAGAATCCGTGCACGAATCCGGCGGCGAGGACTTCCGGCTCGATCAGCTCGTGCCGGAGTTCCTGCACCTCAAGAAGGAGCTCGAGACGATCATCCATGCCACCAAGGGGGTGATCGAGGGACTCCGGCTGTCTCCGCTGAAGAACCAGACCGCGAGGCAGTTGATCCAGATCTTCATCGACCGGGGATTTCATCGGGTCGATCGGATCGTCGGCCGTCTCGAGAGCCTGATCTACTTCATCGAAGGTCCCGCGCGGCACCAATGGCGGAGCGTGACGGGCTTCGAGGCGCGTTGGTCGAAGGAGCAGCGTGCGTGTCGTGACACGATGGCGCTCGCCGGGCGACTGCGTGACGAGCTCGACCTCGCGTTCGGCAAGCTGCTCGAGGCGCGGTACGCGGAGATCGTTCCATCCGAGGTGCTCACGACGGACCTCTTCTACGAGAAGTTCATCGCTCCTCGGCGTCGAACGAGCGGCGGGGGGATGCGCAAGGCGGTCGTCCTCGTCGTCGACAGCATGCGGGTGGACATCTGGCGTGAGCTGCTGCGCCCCGCGCTCGAACGGGACTACGAGGTCGAGGAGTCGTTCGGCTTCGCGCTACTGCCCTCCGAGACGCACGTGTCGCGGCGCTCCTTCTTCGCGGGCTTGCCTCCCGCGTCGACGCCGTCGTCGGGGAGTGAGTCGGAGCTCTTCGCACAGCTGCTCTCCACCGTGCATGGGTCCGCCATCACCTTCGAGGAACTTCCTCGCCGCCGCCCCGGAATGCGCTTTGGCGTGCGGACTCGCGACCAGTCCGTCCACGCGGCGGTCTTCGACTTTCCCGACGCCCTGTCTCACGAGGTCGATTGGGATCCCCACACGCTGCAAGAGGGGCAGCGCCATCTGATTCGGGAGATCCGCGCGTTGCTCGCGGACATCGGCCCCGAGGCGATGGTGTTCATCACGGCGGACCACGGTCATATCCTGCAGCAACGCGGAGCTCCGGTGAATCTGCGGGACGCGGACGATGTGGGCTATCGCTCCGCGTACGTCACGTCGCGTGTCGAGGGACATGACGCGGCCAGGGTCTTCCAGATTCCGGCGCGTGACCTCCGGCACGGCAGCCCCGGCTGGTTCGTCTTCCCGCGTCCAGGCCACGCGCTGCGCGATGGCTCGGATGCGTCCCGCAGGTTCCGCCCGAGCGCGAATTACCGGCACGGTGGCATCAGCCTGTTCGAGGTCGTGGTACCGCTCATCAGGCTGAAACACCGCACGGCCAAGGCGCAGGTACGCCTCGTCGCCCACGCGGCGGGGGCGTTCGAGGTCGGAGTCGCGTCGGTCATCGAGCTCAGTGTCTCGGCCGATGGGATCCTGTCGTCCCCCGTGTCGCTTGCCGCGGCTCAACCCGCGGTGGAATCCACCGTCGTCACGGGGGTCACGACGACGCCCCAGACCGTGAAGCTCCGGTATGTGCCGGGTGCGCCAGGCAAGCACACGCTTCAACTCACGGCGCTCCTCGCGGGTGACAAGGTCGGTGAGACGAGCATCGAAGTCGATGTCGCGCCCGCCAGGGCCAAGGTCGATGTGGCCAGGGCGAAGCTCGCCAGGCTCTTTGGAGATACGTGATGGGGCGGGAGACGAAGATACCCGAGGTGTTCGGCCGGCTGGTCGTCGAGAAGCGACGGACGCGCCTCGCCGACCTGAAGGAGTTCCCCCGGTATGTTCTCGAGTACCTGATCAACCAGTTCTGCCCTGGGGATGACTTCGAGGCCGAGCTCGGTCGTGTTCGCCGCAAGCTCGCCGAGAACTACGCCTCACCGGCCGATGCTCCCCGGATCCTCCACGAGCTGAAGCAGAAGCGCAGCCTGGATCTGATCGCCCGGGTCGAGGTTCGACTGGAGACGAGCGAGGACAAGTACTGGGCGCAGCTCGCCGCGTTGAACGAGCGGCACGTCCATGTCGATGAGGGACTGGTCAACAAGTACCCGCGCCTCATGGGCGGAATGTGGGGAATCGCCGAGCTGACGTACGACGAGGCGCAGGTCTGGAAGGGCAAGATCACCCCCCTGCTGCTCTCCGACTTCACCCCGTTCCAGCACGGCCGGATCGACATCAGCGAGTTCCTCGAGAAGCGCTCCCAGTTCACGCGGGACGAGTGGCTCGCCCTGCTCGTGAACACCATTGGCCTCAACCCCGAGGTGCTGTCGTTCCGACAGCAGCTGCTCACCATCCTGCGCCTCGTGCCGATGGCGGAGCGGATGGTCCATCTGATCGAGCTGGGCCCGAGGGAGACCGGCAAGAGCTACGGGTACAAGAACCTCTCGTACTACTCGTACATGCTCTCCGGAGGACGAGCGACGCCAGCGGCGCTGTTCGTCCACGGCGGCACCGGCAAGCCGGGGCTCGTCGCTCAGTTCGACACGCTCGTCTTCGACGAAATCGCCAACACGGAGTTCAAGGATCCGACCGCCACCGTCTCCATCTTCAAGGACTACATGGAGTACGGCAACTTCAGCCTCGGCCGCTTCCAGGTGAAGGGCGAGGCGTCGATCGTCTTCATCGGCAACCTCGATGTTCTCGGCAACCAGCCCCACGAGAAGTACGACCATCTCTTCGAGCCCCTGCCGGAGGAGCTGGTCGACACGGCGCTGTTCGAGCGCATTCACGGGTTCCTGCCGGGCTGGGAGATGCCGAAGCTGACGGACAAGAGCTTCGCGGAGGGCTACGGGTTCACCCTGGACTACTTCGCCGAGCTCCTCCATCTGCTTCGTGGCTCGCTGCTCCCGACCGATCCCAGTACCCGCTATGTGCTTCGCAATGCGAAGGGACGGGACGTCGAGGCCATCCACAAGGTCGTGCGCGGACTCATGAAGCTGCTGCACCCGGACGGGCGCGCCACCGATGAGGAGCTGGCCGAGTACGTGGCCTTCGCCGTCGAGGCCCGTCAGCGCGTCAAGGACCAGCTCTCGGTGCTCGCTCCGGGCGAGTACCCCAAGTACACGATGGAGTTCGAGATCGCGGGAAAGCGCACGCTGGTGGAGCCGCCCGAGCGCGCCCGGCGCAGGTCGCTCCGCATTCCCAGCGAGCCGCAGGTCGGAGTCGTCGTGGGGCTGGCCGTGGGGGGAGACGGTGCCGGCAGCCTGCAGGTGATCGAGGTCGTCGCGCAGAAGGGAAATGGTGCGCTTCACCGCCTCGGGTCGATGGGCAAGTCCATGAAGGAGTCCGTGAAGGCCGCGTACGAGTACGTGTCCCACCGGCGCAAGTCCCTTCAGATCGTGAGCGAGCTCAAGGGGGGCTACGACCTCTCGGTGCTCGCGCTCCAGGGAGCGATCGCCAAGGAGGGTCCCTCCGCTGGCCTCGCGTTCGCCGTGGGAATCGTGTCCGCACTGACCCATCGCAAGGTGCGAAACGACGTCGCCATGACCGGTGAGATCACCCTCCACGGGAACATCCTGGGGATCGGCGGAGTGGCACCCAAGATCGCGGCGGCCCGGGATGCGGGCGCCCGCGTCGTGATCCTCCCCAAGGAGAACGAGCGGGAGGTGCGCGAGCTCCCCGCCGACGTCTGCCGCGGCGTGCAGTTGGTGTTCGTCGAGAAGGCGGAAGAAGCGCTGAAGGAGGTTCTCGTTTGAGCAGGGCGCTCTCCCAACGCGCGCGGCGGACGTACTTCAACAACCCGCTGGTCGAGGAGAGCCTCCGGTATCTCCCCGCGGCGGTCGAGCACCCGACGTCCAGCGCCTTCCGCGCATACCTGATCGCGCAGCTCCCGCAGTCGAGCGTCCAGACGCGACAGCGCTTCGCCGAGTACATCTCCCAGCGCTTCTCCCAGGACGGGCAGATGAACCTGGCCCTCGCGCGGGCGCTCGCGCGCTACGGCGACTCCCGCACAGGGCGCGAGATCCTCTACTTCGAGATGCTGCAAGCCAGCCCCGTCCTTCAAGAGATCGCCTCTCTGTGGCTGGCGGAGCTGCCGCCGGAAGGCAGCTCCCGGGACTCGCTCCTGGCCTTCCTCGAGCGACGCCTTGGGGGCCGCGACTCGGACCGGGTGGCCACGGCCGCCGTGGCGACCTTTCGAAGGTGCCGGAAGATCTCGTCACCGAAACCCGCCGTGTACATCCCGGTCTGGTCCGAGCCTTCCCCCGAGGCGTTCTTCTACGTCCTCGCTCGCCTCTATCCCGAGCGCGCGATGGTTCGTGTCGAGCAGCTCGCCGGACAGCCCCTCCTCCGCGCGATGCTCTGGCCGCGCCCGTGCCTTCCCGGAATGCTGGAGGCCGCGCGGCGCGCCGGCCACGTGAGCAAGATCTCCGAGCTCGACCAGTACCACCAGTTCACGCTCGCCGACTCCGCCGAGGTACGGCTTGGCAGGCTCTTCGGCGAACCTTCGTCCCCGCCGCCATCTCCAACCCCCGAGCCCGAGGCCAGGAAAGACCCCGTGCCTCCGAAGCCCGTGAAGAAGCGAAAGCCCGCGGCGGGCGCTCCTCGGAAGAGCAAGCGCAAGGGCAGGGCGGAGCCGGTACAACTCCCATTGCTTCCCCAGGACAAGTGACGCCACATGTCCAACGACGTTCGCAAGCTACCTCCGTCCGATGTGCTCCGTGAGCTGGCCGCGCTCTTCGCCGCGCCAGCCCACGACCGCCATGTGTATTGCGTGTTCGGCAGCCAGGCGTCGCTGCGACGCTTCTCCGAGCGCCTCAAGAAGGAGGTCGCCAAGGGCAGCTTCAACAAGCTTGGCGCGGTCGAGTATCTCTCCCTGAGCCACGACCTCCTCGGCCACCTGAAGGCTCGTGGCACCTATGCGCAGGCCGGGCGCCTCGCCGATCAGCGTCGCGATGAGCAGCTCAAGGGGCTCCTGTCCTCCACCTTTCGGGACCTCATGACGAGCCGGATCGAGGCCGCCGGTACCGTGGGCTTGTTCGTGGCCGACTTCGAACTGCTGTACGCTTATGACCTGGGCGGCAACGACATCTCGCTCGCTCGCCAGGTGGCGATCAACGGCAAGCGCGTCTGCCTGCTCGTCCCGGGCAGGATGCGGGATGGGCGGCTGTGGATCTTCGACGAGGACGCCGAGTCTCGTAGGGAATTCCCCGAGGCGCTGGTGTTCAAGAACTCGGGCTGGGTCTTCGAGCTCGCGGATTAGGGAAACTGTCATGGCAAGGCGCAGCAGCACTCGCAAGGTCGAGTCTTCTCAGATGCACCTGCTCTCGGACGAGAGCGGAGCATCGACGTCCGTCCCCTCGGCCTCGACCGTTGGCCCTCATCCCGAGGTGGAGGCCTTCGTCCAGGCCCACCGGACCGGGAGCGACGCTCCGTACGCGTCCTCCGCGTTCGAAAAGGACATCGAGACCCACAAGCACAACAAGCTGTACACGATGCACACCTACTGGTCGAAGAAGGACCCTTCGGCCATCGCCGAGTACATCAAGCACTACACGCAAGAAGGGGACCTCGTCCTGGACCCGATGTGCGGGTCGGGAACGACGGGATGTGCGGCGGTCGTCTCTGGACGCAATGCGCTCCTGTTCGACGTGTCTCCCGCGGCCTGCTTCCTGGCGTATCACTACACGCTCCTGCCGCCACCGGGTGCGGCGAAGCAGTCTCTGGACCTGCTGCTGGGTGAAGGACGCGGGGATCGTGCCGACGCCGAGTTCCAGACCCGATGCCATCGGTGCGGTGGTGACGCACTGATCGAATACGTGCTCTGGAGCGATCAGTACCAGTGCCCGCAGTGCGCGAAGATCGTCCCCATCTATTCGTGTCCCGAGAAGCCCGTCCCCCAGGCGGATGGCGCGCTGAAGAAGGCGCGTGTCTGCCCGGGGTGCCTCGCGGACAACGGTGGAAAGCCGAACCGCGACTTCGCGGTCTCCACCCGCTCCAAGAAGTTTCCCGCGGTTCCCGTGGGCACGAAGGTCTCGTGCCTCGGAGGGTGCAGGCCGAAGGCCGCGCTTCGCACGGTGCTCGATGACGACCCCAAGGCCCTGGCCGCGGTCCGCGAAGACGTGCGGGTCGCCACGGCGGCCCGGGACGCCAGGAAGGCACATCCCGCCTTCAAGATGGCCTTCCCCAAGGGTCTTCGGTACCAGCGGGACGCCCTGTGGAACTTCGGGATCGAGACCGTGGGGGACTTCTTCACGGCCAGGAATCGCGCCGCGCTCTCCTCGCTCCTCGAAGCGCCACGCGAAGCCCACGTGGATCCGCGTCTGTTCCTGACGTGGATCGTCCACAAGTGCTCCATGCTGATGGGGTGCAACGCCGATGGTGTCGGGCGGGTCAACAAGGGGACCTACTACATCGCTCCCCTCCGGATGGAGGCCCGTCCGACGAAGTACCTGTCACAAGCGAAGAGTCAGATATTGGGGCACTTCGAGCACAAGGCGGCGATGGCCCCGAGTTCCCCCGGCCACGCGCTCATCTCGAACGAGCCCGCCGCGCAAGGGCTCCGCCGCGTCCCTTCGTCCTCGGTGGACTACGTCTTCACGGACCCGCCCTATACCTTCAAGATGCAGTACGGGGAGTTGAACCTCTTCTGGGAGGCGATGCTCGGCGTCAAGGCGGACTGGCTCGTCGATGAGATCGTGGAGAACGAGAGCCGTGGCAAGTCATTCGATGCCTGGCTCTCCGCGATACGCGTCGTGTTCTCGGAGATCCATCGCGTGCTGAAGCCGCGCCGCTGTGTCTCCGTCTGCTATCACGACACCGATCCTTCCACGTGGACCGCCCTTCAGGATGTCCTGCTGGATGTCGGCTTCGTCATCGAGAGCGTCACGACACTGGAGCCTCGATCCAAGTCACAGAACGCGAATACCGCCGAGGTGGTCGTCAAGTCGGATCTGGTGCTCAACTGCCGCAAGGCTGGTGCGGAAGGGGAGAACCAGCCCCAGGCCGCCAGCGAGGCGTCGGTCTCTGATCGTGTCCGGGAGATATTGCTCGGCGAGCTCGGGACACGAGGAGGGCAGACGCGTGACCGACTCTGGGACGTCGTGGCCAGGCGCCTGCTGTCACGCGGGCAGATGGCCGAGCACCGCTTCGACGACCTTCTGTCCGAGATCGCCGTACGGTCCGAGTCGGGACGCTGGTTCCTGAAAGAGCAGTTCGAGAGCCTCTCCGAGAACGACATCAAGAACGAGGAGAAGGCCGGTGAAGCGCTCGTCCAGTTCGCGCGCCTCCGGATGATGGGGGTCCGCTCGAGCCTCGCGGCGGAGGTCGTGCTGCGAAGGCCAGACCTCGCGGGGGACGACTGCGATGAGACCCAGGTGCAGCGCTGGATTCAAGACACGCTCATCCAGGACAAGAAGCAGGCGGGGAAGTTCGAGCTCGGCGGCAGGCTCAAGGGCGTCGAGTTCTACGACTGCCTGTTCTTCTACCTGACCCGGTGGTTGAAGGCGCGAGCGGCGGGAAAGACGCCGCGCCGCAACCTGGTCGACTTCCTCGATGAGTACCTCGTGCGCTTCAAGGATGGCGACAAGTGGTTGCACCGGACTCCCGACGCCGCCGAGGCGCAGAGCTTGCGGAAGGCACGGCAGACGGGCCTGGGCCGCCGCATCCGGCAGTACACGGCCTTCCTCCAGGGGGAAGGGGAGCTGCCCAAGGAGCGCCTGCCGGACGCGAAGACGCTCGTGGCCTGGCTCAAGCACTGCGCCTCCTTCGGTCTGGTGGAGGAGGGCGTGGCGATCTACGAGAAGGGTGGCCTCATCGACCAGCTCGGTCAGCTCTCCGAGGACGAGCGGTATGATGCCGAGGACTACTACGCGCAGTGTCGCCGTCGCAGCGGCAAGGTCGCGGAGGACGCCGGAGAGGACGACGCGGCGGGCGACGACGAAGGGACCGACGAATGAGCCAGATGAAACTCAACAGCTTCGCGAGCCGGCCTCCGCTCAAGGACATCGTCAAGGTTCCCGAGCGCGTCCAGAGCGTCTACTCGCTGACCCAGCACGTCTGGGCGGGAGAGAGCGACGCCGAGCGCACTGAATCGCGGAAGAACAACAAGGTGCGTCTGGAGACGCTCGACGAGTTCTTCCTCGATCCCGTTCGTGCCTACTTGAACCGCATCCTCGAGAAGGTCGCCGAGGGTGAAGGTCAGGGCTTCTGGGTCCAGGCGGAGTTCGGCGTCGGTAAGTCGCACCTGATGGCGGCCACGGCCGTTCTCGCCATTGGTGGCTCTCCGGCCTGGGATCGGGTGAAGCAGCGCGAGAAGGAGGAGAACAGGGCGGGCCCGGGCGCACGTCTCGACGCGCTGTGGCGGAAGAAGCTCGAGGGCAAGAAGATCTTCCCCATCGTGTTCTCCCTCGAGGGGTGCGGTGGCTCGCACGAGAAGAAGCTCGAGGACTTCGTGCTCGAGGAGGCGCAGGCCACGTTCGGCTTGCGCGAGGGGAAGCCGCTCGCCGTCTACCCCGAGGAGCATCTCGCCCGCCTCTTCTTGAAGGAACACCAGAAGGCGTTCCGCGACGACCTGCGGGTGTTCCTCGCGGACAAGCGGCTCATGCGCGGGCTGCCCCAGTATGAGTACGACGAGCTCGTGAAGGCTCTTCAGGACCCTCAGAGCCAGCGCGACTCAGGGCGGGTCCTCACTGCGTTCTACCGTCACAAGAACCTGATGCCGCGCATCCCCACCGAGCGAGGCGAGCGGCTCGCGCGCGCGGTGCAGGACATCCTGGAGGCCGGGTACCACGGTGTCTTCGTTGCCATCGACGAGATGTCCGAATACCTGCGCCGCTCCCAGTTCACCTCGGACGACGAGGATTGTCTCCTCACGCTCTCGAGCACGCTGGCGAAGGCGCGAGCACTCCCCATCTGGACTCTCGTCGCCGCCCAGTCGGAGCACACGAACCCGAAGAAGATCATCGGACCCGATCGGCTCCGTGAGGAGCTCCTCGAGCACAAGGCCGAGCGCTTCCGGGACATCGTGGTTCAGCGCACGCGAACCATCAGCGACCCGGGCGCCGTGGCCGTCTACTACAGCGGCTACAAGAACCTCGTTCCCTGGGTGAAGGACACACCGAAGGAAGAGTTCGAGTCGGCCTTCCCGTTCCCCCCTGACGCCATCCAGGTCATCCGGGCGATTTCCACTCGGCTGACCGGTACGCGGTCGACCATCAGCTTCCTCCACCGCGCCCTCAAGCGGGCCGTCGAAACGGGCGACAAGGATCTCGTCCCCCTCTGGAAGGTCTTCGACGACCTGATGTCGTACAACGAGACCCCCTCCACCTCGTCGTCGGGGGCGATCAGCATCCGCAGCAAGTTCCGCGGCGAGGTCGCCGCGCTCGACGCGGCACAGGCCACGCTCAAGCGCATCACCGATGGTCAGCTCGCACGGCCCCAGAACCGGAGCCGGGCGGAACGCATCCTGAATACGTTGTTCCTGTACCACCTCGCGGGCGTCCAGGGGCTCACCAAGGAGCAGATCCTCGATACCGTCTGTGATCTCAAGCCGAACGAGGATGAGCTCGAGGCGCAACTCGGGCACTACGAGACGATCCTCGAGGAGATGCGCGGCAAGCTGCGCAATCAGGTCCGGCTCCGCGAGGGGCGTTACGAGTTCGTTCCCAAGGAGACGGGTCAGTACGACGACCTCGTGTCTCAAGCCACGGACCGGCTGAAGAGCGACCCGATGCTCTTCTGGCAGTACATGGACCGCTTGATGGTGTCGGCGGACCCTGATGCTCCATCACCATTCTCCGAGTTCGTGCCGGAAGAGGACTGGCGCCAGCTCCAGGTGAAGACGACCTGGCACGGGCAGGAGCGCTCTGGACGCGTCACCGCCGCGGACCTTCTGCGCCAGAACGCCCGGCCACCGGAGATCGACACCCACGGTAACGAGGATGACTTCCTCGTCGTGCTCGCGCGACGTCCGATGTCGGACAAGGATGTGGAGAAGTTCCTCAAGGCGGACGCGCAGGTGGATCCTCGACTGGTGGTCTGGGCTCCCGCGGAGCCGAGCCCCGAGGAGAAGTCCACCTTCGCGGCGGTCCTGGCCCATCTCCTCGTCGCGGAGGAGCACAAGAACTCCGCGTTCGAGAAGGACGGCCGGCGGGAGTTCCGACGCGAGGCGACCCGGGCGCATACCCTCCTGCAGGCGATGTACGTCCGCGGAGCGGCTCGGACCGGACGCACCTCCCTGGATGTCTCCATGGTGAGAGGTGTTCGCGGCGCCATCGAGTCGATGGCCCAGAAGGCCATGGACACCTGTTACCGATCGCGCGTGCTCGATTTCGGCAACCGCAAGTTCGATGCGCTGGGAGCCGTCAAGCTCGTGAACGGCCTCGTGAAGCGCGGCCAGGCCGTGAGCGAAGGCGATCAGCTGTGGAGCGCCGTCGAGAACTTCGCGGGACCGCTGGGGCTCGTCCGCACGGACAACCCGAGGCGACTGGATCCAACGGGCTCGGTCTTCTTCGGTGAGATCCGCAAGCGCGTCGAGGAGCGGGGAGGCGCGGGTCTGGAGATCCGGACCGTCTACAACTGGTTCACCGGGTACGACGCCAAGGACGGCAATGAGTCGCCAGGCCTCACGCGCCGCATGGTGGACATCTACCTGCTGTGTCTGGCCCAGCAGGGGCAGATTCGCATCAGTGACAAGAAGGGTGGGTGGATCGATCGCGCCACGATTGGTGAGATTGATTTCAAGCCGGAGCACTTCCGGAATCTCAATCGCATCGAGCTGCCGAAGGCGCTGCCGGACTGGCAGGTGTTCTGCCCGTACCTCGAGGTCCTCCTGCAGCGGTCCGATGGGTCGCTGGGTCCGAAGTACGACAAGGCGGTCGCCGACGACGCGCTCGCGGTGCTGCGGAATCAGCACTGGGTCCGTGATGCCGACGTGAACAACGTCATGGATGCGCTCCGCGATCTGTTCGGCACGCTGGGCCCCGAGCAGCAGAACCCCTTTGATGACCTGCTGATCTACTGGCTTCAGTTCGCGGAGGAGATCCGCTCCGCGCCAGTCGAGCTCGAAGAGGTCTTCCAGTCGCTGTGCCGCGCCGTCCTCGTGGTCTCCGGGGCAGGCGAGCCATCCGCCCTGACGTCGGAGCACCTGACGACGTTCCGCGAGAATCGCCGCCGGTTCGTCGAGCTGCGCGACTCCTTCGAGACCACGCGGTTGATCCTCCTTCGCGCGGCACGGCTGGCGCGTGCGCAACTCCCGACGTCGGGAGTGCCGAAGCAGATCGAGCGCGCGCAGGCGGACGTTCTGGACGAGTTGAAGAAGGTCGCCGAGCTCGTCGTGAATCCCGATACGGTCAAGACGCGACTCGAGCCCCGGTTCCGTCGGCTCGAGGAGGTCTATGTCCCCGCCTATCTCGATGCGCTGATGTCGCTGGACTCGCTCCAGGCGGACGTGGAGGAGGCGCGCAGGAAGATCGAGGGCAGCGCGGAGTTGCGCGTCCTTGGCGAGTTCAGCGGGTTCCAGGAGGCCGGCCGGATCCTGGAGAAGGTGCGCCAGGAGAGCGGCGAAGCACCGCGTGCCCTTCGTCGGCGCCCAGAGGATCGCGATGCCGCGGAGCAGGACGCCCGTGCCACGGGTAGCGTGCTGGATGTCGTGGACAACGAGGTGTTGACGTTCCGGCGGCTCTCCAGGGAGTGTGACCTCCGGCGGGAGGCGTTGACGCGGCTGCTCGACACTCCCAGGGTCGCTCTTCGCGGGTTCGCATCCTTCCTGCGCTCACCCAGGGTCCATGCGCTCCTCCAAGCCGTCGAGGATGGCCCGAAGTCGCTCTCCGAGGTCCTGGAGGCCCAGAGCGATGAAGAGCTGACGGACGCACTGCTGACGATGCCGGGCTCCGAGCTCAAGACGCTGGCGAAGCTGCTGGCGGCCGTCGTTGGCGACCGTCGTCCCAAGAGCGTGCGCATCGGGGACTTCGAGCCGCGGAGCGCGTTCCTCTGGGAGGCGTCGGACATCGACACCGTCGTCGACGAGTTCCGCGAATACCTCACCAAGCAGTGGGAGGACGGCTACTACTTGAAGATCGAAAAGGAGTAGGTCCCACGCGGCCTACTCCTCCTTTCGAGGCTGGGACGGTTCCTACGTGGCCCGTCCCACGCCGACGATCCGCCGCGTCAGCAGCTTCTGCAGCAGCACGAACCCGAGCAGGAGCGCCCCGATGGCGACACGGGTCAGCCCGGAGCTCAACATGCCCTCGTACGTGGTGATCGACGTCAGGACGAGGCCGAGCATCAGGACTCCGACGAGCGTGCCGAACACGGAGCCGACTCCGCCCGCGAGGAGGGTTCCTCCAATCACCACGGTCGCGATCGCATCGAGCTCCATCCCGACACCTTCCAGGTGGCTGCCGCTCGAGAGATAGAAGGTGAGCACGGCGCCGGCGAAGGACGCACAGAAGCCGCTCACGGCGTAGACGGCGATCTTGGTGCGCTTGACGGGCAATCCCATCAGGAGCGCGGCCTCCTCGCCCCCTCCGAGCGCGTAGATGTTCCGGCCGAAGGGCGTGAGCACCGCGACGTACCAACCGATGGCGACGAACGCCAGGAACAGGACCGCCGTCAGGGGCAGCGAGCCAATCCGCGTGGTCGCGATGGCGGTATGGCGCGGATCCACGATGGCGATCGACTCGAGGTGGATGATGAACGCGAGCCCTCGCACGAAGAACATCCCGGCCAGCGTGACGATGAAGGGCTTGATGCCGGTCGTGTGGATGAGGGTCCCGAGCAGGGCCCCGAGGGTGGTCCCGCACGCGAGCGCCAGTCCGATCGCGGCGAAGACGTTCCAGTGGTGGTCCATGACGAGGACCCCGATGAGCACACTGGAGAAGGACATGACGGCCCCGACGGAGAGGTCGATGCCTCCCGAGAGGATGACGAACGTCATGCCCACCGCGACGATGCCGAGCACCGCGTTGTTGGAGAGGAAGTTGATGAAGATCGGCAGCGAGAAGAAGCCGTCGTACCTCAGCGCCGCTGCGGCATAGAGCAGCACGTAGGCCAGGACTCCCGCCAGCACCGTGACGTGTTTGCGGAGGAAGTTCATGCACCCTCCGCGGGGCGGAACCGCCGCACCATGCGCTCGAACGCCGCCGTCTGCATGAAGCAGACACCCAGCGCAACGATCGCCTTGATGATGAGCGTGTGCTCGGTGATGACACCTCGCATCTGGAGCATGATGGTGAGCGTCTGGATGAAGGTGGCGCCGATGATCGAGCCCACGAGGTTGGCACGGCCACCTGTCAGGCTGGTCCCGCCCAGCACCACGGCCAGGATGGCGTCCAGCTCGAGGTAGAGCCCGCTGTTGGCGACGTCCGCCTCCTTGATGTCGGCCGCCGCGATGAGGCCGGCGAGCCCCGCGCACAGCCCGCTGGCCATGTAGGCCGTCATCTGGATGGTGTGCACCCTCAAGCCGCAGAGCCGGGCCGCCTGGGGATTGCCGCCGGTGGCCTCGATGTAGAGGCCCGTCGCCGTCTTCCTCAGCAGCAGGGCCACGAGGACGAACACGGCCGCGACGATCAGGACCGGGACCGGCAGGCCCACCACGGTGCCGTTGCCGAGGAACTCGAAGGCCGGGCTCTCGAAGCGGACCTTCTGGTCCTGGGTGAGCGCCTGCGCCAGCCCCCGTCCCATCACCAGCGTCACGAGTGTGACGATGATGGGTTGGACGCCACCGTAGGTGACGAGCGCGCCGTTGAGGGCTCCAATCACCAGGGCCGTGCCCAGGGCGGCCACGACCGCCAGGGGGACGGGCTGCCCGTGCTCGGTCATCAGCAGCGCCGCCACCGCTCCCGCGAGCGCCATCACCGAGCCGACCGACAGGTCGATTCCACCCAGGGCGATCACCAGCGTCATGCCCACCGCGAGCAGCATCACGGGGGCGCCGTTCTGGAAGATGTCCACGAGCGCGCCGAAGAGCCGGCCATCCCGGAACTCGAGCCTGGCGAAGCCCGTGGTGAAGACGAGGTTGAAGACCAGCAGCGCCGCCAGGGCCACAAGCGGCCAGAAATTCCTAGGACTCATGGTGCTCCTCTCCGGCGATCAGCTTCATGACCTCCGGAAGCCCCGCGCTGGTGAGCTCGCCCACCTTCTTCCGGTCGCGGAAGACGGCGATGCGGTGCGACAGCCGCAGGACCTCCTCCAAGGCGGCCGAGATGAAGAGGACCGAGAGCCCCTTCTGCGAGAGCTCGTGGATGAGGCGCTCGATCTCTCCCTTCGCGCCCACGTCGATGCCGCGCGTCGGCTCGTCGAGGATCAGCACGCTCGGGTCGTACGCCAGCCACCGGGCGAGGATGACCTTCTGCTGATTGCCTCCGCTGAGCAACCGGATGGGCTGCTCGACCGAGGGCGTCTTGATGCCGAGCTTCGTCACGAACTCCTGGGCGATCCGCTCCTGCTGCGCCCGTGAAACCGTGAAACCCAGCTTGCGCTGGACGACCAGCGCGATGTTCTCCCGCACCGACAGGTCCGGGATGATGCCCTCCGCCTTGCGGTCCTCGGGGCAGAACGCCAGACCCCGCTCGATGGCTTGCCGGGGATTCCTCGGAACCGAGCCGTTGACCGTACCGCTCCGCGCGCGGTCGGCGCCGAACAGCAGGCGGGCGGCCTCCGTGCGCCCGGAGCCGAGCAGGCCCGCGAACCCGACCACCTCTCCCTGGTGCATCGTCAGATCGAACGGAGCGATCCCCTTGCGTGACAGCCCCTGCGCGGAGATGACCGCCGGCCGCGTCTCCCCGGTCCGCGCGTGGAGCGCCGGCTCCTCGGGGACCTTGCCCAGCATGTGGGAGACCAGGTCGAGCTTCGAGAGCTGGGACGCCTCATATGTCCCCACGAGCGCGCCATTGCGCAGGACGGTGATGCGGTCGCTGACCTTGTAGACCTGATCCAGGAAATGGGTGACGAAGACGATGCCGAGCCCCCGCGCCTTCAGCCGCCCGATGATGTCGAGCAGCAGCTCCGTCTCGTGGCTGTCCAGGCTCGAGGTCGGCTCATCCATGATGATGACCCGCGCGTCCGTCTGGACGGCGCGGGCGATCGCCACGAGCTGCTGGACCGCGGTGGACATGCTCCCCAGCGGCTGGTCGACGTTGACCTTCAGCTCGAAGGTGGCGAGGAGCTCCTCCGCCTTGCGCCGCATGGCGCGCCAGTCGATGCCGAACCAGCGCCGGGGCGCACGGCCCAGGAAGAGGTTCTCCGCGACCGTCAGGGTCGGGATGAGGTTCACTTCCTGGTAGATGGTGCTGATGCCCTTGCGCTGGGCATCGCCGGGTGAGGTGGGGCGGAAGTCCCGCCCCTGGAAGGTGAGCGTCCCCCCGTCGCGCGGGTAGACACCCGTCAGGAGCTTGATGAGCGTCGACTTGCCGGCGCCGTTCTGCCCCATCAGGGCATGGACCTCGCCGGCTCGTACATCCAGGTCCACGCCCCGCAGCGCGTGGACCCCGGGGAAACGCTTCTCCACTCCTCTCGCGACGAGGATCGGCTCAGTACTCACGGGTGCTGATCACCTGGGCGGCGGTGGACTGCTCGAAGAGCTGATCCTTGCTCTGGATGAACTTCGGAACCTTCTCGCCCGCCTTCACCTTGGTGATGGTGTCGAAGACGATCGGGCCCATCAGCGGGTTGCACTCGACGGTGGCGTTGAGCTTGCCCGCGACCATCGCCTCGAAGGCCCCCTTCACGCCGTCGATGGAGATCAGCGTGACGTCCTTGCCCGGGTTCATGCCGGCCTCCTCGAGCGCCTGGATGGCCCCGAGCGCCATGTCGTCGTTGTGCGCGTAGACGGCCTGGATCTTCTCGCGGTCCGACTTGATGAAGGCCTCCATGACCTCCTTGCCCTTGGCGCGGGTGAAGTCGGCGCTCTGGCTCTTGAGGATGACCATCTCGGGGTACTTCTTGAGCGCCTCCTCGAAGCCCTTCTTGCGATCGATCGCCGGGGCGGCGCCGGTGGTGCCCTGCAGCTCGAAGATGTTGGCCTTGCCATTCGTCTTCTTCGCGAGCCACTCGGCCGCCATCCGGCCCTCCTCCACGAAGTCGCTGGCGATCAGCGTGGTGTAGAGGCTCTCGTCGCTCACCTTGATGCCGCGATCCACGAGGATGACCGGGATGTTGGCCTCCTTGGCCTGCATCAGCACGGACTCCCAGCCGGTCTCTACCACCGGGGCGAGCACGATGGCGTCCACCTTCTGCGCGATGAAGGAGGTGAGGGCGTTGATCTGGTTGGCCTGCTTGCCCTGCGCATCCGCGAACTTGAGCTCGACGCCGCGCTTCTCGGCCTCGCCACGGATGGACTTGGTCTCGGCGGTGCGCCAGGCGCTCTCGGCTCCCACCTGGGAGAACCCGATGACCAGCTTCTTGGCGGCGGGAGCGGCCGAGCCGGCTCCCTCGGCGGCCTGCTGCTGCTTCTCCGAAGGTTGCTGCTTACATCCGACCAGCGCGAACAGGGCAACCGCGATCAACCATCTCATGTGTCTCTCCACTGCGAGTGGCGGCTTCCCCTCGGAAGCCGCCGGATTCGGTGACTGCCAACGACAGCGGCCTACTCCTTCAATTCATGGACGCGGACGTACTCGAAACGAGCGGTGAAGCCGCCTCCACTCATCGAGACCAGTCCGATCTTCGCCTCGGGGCCAAGCTGGTGCATCCACGTGCCGGCCCGGGTCCAGGTCGAGCCATCCCGGCTGGAGTACGCCGTGTAGTGCTGCTCCCCGCCCACGTCGCGCTTGGCGATCCTCAGCCAGACGGTCTCGTCCGCGGGGCCGCCGAACGTCTCGCCGTAGCGCGGCGAGCTCTCCGGTCCCACCTCCTTGGCGAACGCGATCTGCCGCGTCTCCCAGTTCGAGACGTGGGTCAGCTTGACGTAGTGGTTGTCATCGCCGTGGATGATGAGCCCCGCCTGGACGTAGTTGTGGCAGCAGCTCACCGGGGGGAGGTTCAGCGTGACCTTGGTCTCGACGAGGTAGTTTCCAGCTGGCGCCGGCTCGGTGAGGACAGCGGCGCTGTTGTCGTCCTGGTGGAGCTCCCTGCCCTGGGTGTCGAAGCGGAAGGTGCCACTCTCCAGCCCGAAGCCGTTCTCGGCCGGCGGGCGGATCCAGGTCCACCGCGAGCTCAGCGAGGTGCCGTCGAACTCGTCCGAGGCCGAGGCGATGGCGGCTCCCGGCGCGTCATCCTTCACCCGGGTCATCTGATAACGGCTCTTCTCGCCGGGCTGGGCGGCCGGCGCCGGCTGCTCGCTGTCCGAGGCCCACAAGCCACCGCGCACGGTCGGCCAACCGTCGACCCAGTCCAGCGGATCCATCATCACGTGGCGCTTGACGGGACGCGCTCCCTTCTCCGGCGGGGCGAAGTAGGGGCTGTCCCTGTCGATCGCGTGGTAGACGAGCCAGTCCTGGCCACCGAAGTCGGTCAGCATCCCGTTGTGGCCCGTGCCGACCCAGCGGTTGCCGTTCAGCCCGAGCACGGGCGTCCCTCCGACGCGGTTGAACGTGAGGCGCACGCCCTCGCGATCCACGAAGGGCCCCAGGGGACTCTTGGAACGCCCGGCGAAGATGCTGTAGCCCGTGACCGCTCCATTGCAGCAGTCCGCGGAAGAGCCCAGCAGGTAGTAGTAATCACCGCGCTTGATGATGCTGGCGGCCTCATAACGGTTGGCGACCGTGACCTCCACCTGGCTATACGGGTCGGAGCTTGCGCCATCCGCCGACAGCTTCCGCACGGAGATGCCTCCGTAATAGCTGCCGTAGTAGATGTATTTGTCGCCGTTCGGCTCGACGAGCACCTCGGGGTCGTACACCCACCGCTGCGAACCACCGCAGCAGGGCGCCTCGTGTGGCTCCACCACCGGCTTCGCGGCGTGCGTCCAGGGCCCCGTCGGACTGTCGCTGGTGGCAACGCCGATCGCGCTGTCTCCCTGCTTCGAGTCGGTCACGGTGTAATACAGGTGGTACTGGTTCCCGAAGTACTCGATCTCGGGGGCCCAGAGCTCGGAGGTGGGCTCCGCCCATTCCGGCCGCTCGGTGAATGCATCCCCGACGTAGGTCCATTCGACCAGATCGCTCGACTTCAGGATCGCGATCAGGTGCTCCCGGTACTGACCCTCGGAATCCCTGTCCTGATCATTCAGGGGATCCGAAGTGCAGTACATGTACCAGGCGTAATCCCCCACCTGCTTCCCGCGGATGATCGTCGGGTCGGCACAGTTCTCCACCATGCCGCCGCCCGGAATCGAGACCCTCAGGGGATTGGTATAGCTCTTCTGGGGCGGAGCCTCCGTGCAGGCCACGGTGGTGGTCAGCAGTAGCAACGCGCCCACCCACCACCGTGACGAGAACAAACCTCTCCGCATGTCTGCTTCCTCCCCTGTGGGGGAGCTGGAACGGCTCGATGCTCCGGCCTGGCTCCGCTCCTGACTGCAAAGTCAAAAAAGTGGCGCATCTCATCCAGCCCCATGGAATGTGTCAAGGAAGACATCTATCGGCCCTCGGGGGAGGGGTCGCCAGGACCCGACTCCCGTGCATCCGGATAGGAATTGTTGAAAGACAGACAAAATGACGCGGCAAGTCGTTGGGGAGCGGACGGAGCGGGGCGAGCGCTCTTCCCTTCGCGATCGGTTTGAAGGGACTCGCCCCGGACTTGATTGACCCCTGTTGAGCATCTCCCTAGCCTGCGCCCCCCCAAGTCGAGGATCCCCCCCATGCGTTCACGCGGTGTCGTCCTGTCCGCAGCCGTGTTCTCCCTGTCCATGCTGGCGGCCCTCTCGAGCTGTACCTCTCAACCGTCGACTCCCCCGGTGCCACCGCCGCCGCTCGAGGTGACGAACCCGATCCTGCCCGGTGACTTCGCCGACCCTTCGGTGATCCGCGTGGGGGATGAATACTGGGCCGCCGCGACGTCGTCCGGGTGGGCTCCTCACTTCCCGCTGCTGCACTCGAGGGATCTGGTCAACTGGGAGCTGGTGGACTCGATCTTCCAGACCTCGCCGGCCTGGTCGGACGGCAACTACTGGGCGCCGGAGCTGGCGACCGACAAGGGTCGCTACTTCGTCTTCTACACGGCGCACAAGCGGGGCGGTCCCCTGTGCGTCGCCGTGGCGACGGCCTCTCAGCCCTCGGGGCCCTATACCGATCATGGTCCGCTGGTCTGCCAGGAGCTGGGCTCCATCGACGGCGCGTTGATCCGCGACGAGAACGACACGCTCTACCTGGTCTGGAAGGAGGACGGGAACAGCCGCGGCCTTCCGACTCTCCTCTGGGCGCAGCCCCTGTCGGAGGACGGCACCCGGCTCATCGGCGAGCCAAAACAGATCCTCATGAATGACACGCCGTGGGAGGGGCAGCTCATCGAGGGCCCGCACCTCATCAAGCGCAACGGCTGGTTCTACCTCTTCTACGCCGGCTCCGGGTGCTGCGGGCTCCAGTGCAACTATGGCGTGGGCGTGGCGCGCTCGCGCAAGCTGCTCGAGGGCTGGGAGAAGAACCCGATCAATCCCATCATGAAGGCCAACCAGGACTGGAAGTGTCCGGGGCACGGCAGCGTGGTGTCGGACACGCTGGGCCGGGACTATTTCCTGTATCACGCCTACAGCACCCAGAGCTCCGTCTACGTCGGACGCCAGGGTCTGTTGGACCCGATCGAGTGGGGGGCGGATGGCTGGCCGACGATCAACGGGCGCAAGGGTCCCGGGGGCCGACTGCTGTCGAAGCCCGTGGCCTTCTTCGATGATTTCACCTCCACGTCCCTGGTGCTCGGCTGGCAGTGGCCCAATGGACGACAGCCGACCACGGGGCTCGCGGGGGGGCTGCTGACCCTCGCGCCTCCTTCCGAGCAGGCGGCCAATCCCATCGGCGCGGTCCTCGCGCGCTCCACCAACGCGGCCAACTACACGGCCGAGACCCTCGTGGACGTGAGCGGGCTCACGGAGGGCATGTCGGCGGGGTTGTCGGCCTACGGCAACCCGGACAACGCGCTCTGGCTCGCCATCAGGTCCGGCAAGGTGGAGGCGTGGCGCCGGCAGGCGGGCAAGGAGCAGGTGCTCGGTGGCATCGATGCGCCCACGACGATGAACGGCAAGCTGCATCTGCGCATGCGGGCGACGAACGGCAAGGTGTTCGGCTTCGCGGTGAGCGCGGATGGCACCACCTGGATCGACGTTGACGCGGAGGAGGAGGGCTCGTATCTGCCTTCCTGGGATCAAGGCGTGCGCGTGGCGCTCGTCGCTGGAGGCGTCGCGGGTGCCTCCGTCCGGTTCGACTCGCTGCGGATCACCCCCGAGTAGTCCTGCCCGACCAAGGTGTGCTCGACGATGGAAACTGGTACGGCCCCCTCTTTCGAAGCGTTGTTCGGACACCCTCCCAGCGTGGTGGCGCATGCGCCGGGCCGGGTGAATCTCATCGGTGAGCACACCGACTACAACGGCGGCTTCGTGCTGCCGATGGCCATCCCCCAGCGGACGCACGTGGAGCTGAGGCCTCGCAAGGACCGCACCGTCCGGGCCTTCAGCGCCACCGTGGGCAGCCAGGGCGGGGTGCAGGAGTTCGTCCTCGGCCAGCAGGCGCCGGGACGCGGGTGGCTCGACTACGTGCAGGGCGTCACCCTCGTCCTCCAGCGCGAGGGCTTCTCGTTCGACGGCTTCGACGTGCGCATCTCCTCGGAGGTGCCCGTGGGCAGCGGGCTGTCCTCGAGCGCGGCACTGGACGTGTGCCTCCTGCGCGCCCTGCGCGAGGCCTTCTCGCTCCAGCTGGAAGACGTGCGGCTGGCGCTGCTGGGGCAGAAGGTGGAGAACGATTTCGTCGGTGCTCCGGTCGGGGTGATGGACCCCATGGCCTGCCACCTGGCGGACGGAGGCTCCGCGCTCTTCCTCGACACGCGCAGCATGAGCTTCGAGCGGGTGTCCCTGCCGGCCGGCGTGGAGCCCATCGTCATCAACTCGGGGGTGGCGCACAACCACGCGGCGGGCGACTACCGCACCCGCCGGGCCGAGTGCGAGCGCGCGGCGGCGCTGCTGGGCGTGCCGCAGCTGCGCGACCTGACGGAGGCGGATCTGCCTCGAGTGGCCGCGCTTCCCGACCCCCTGGGCCGTCGTGCGCGCCACGTGGTGTCCGAGGACGCGCGGGTGCTGGCCACCGTCACGGCCCTGCGCACGGGCGATCTGGCGGCCCTCGGACCGCTGCTCTACGCCTCGCACGTCTCGCAGCGTGACGACTACGAGGTCTCCGTGCCGCAGATCGACCTGCTGGTGGAGCTGGCACGGGGCGAGCCGGATGTGCTGGGGGCTCGTCTCACCGGCGGAGGCTTCGGTGGCTCCATCGTGGCGCTGGCTCGCACGGGCACCGGGGCCGCCGTGGCGCAGCGCATCGCCCGGGCCTATTCGGCTCGCTCGGGACACTCCGCCACGGTGCTGGTGCCCTGAGGGTCGTTGGATGGTTCGAATCCGGACGCGCTTCGGCACACTGCCGATTGCACACGCCGCGAGGATCGCGGAACCTTCGTTCCGTGCCAGGACAACCGACCGACACTGAACTCGACAATCCCAGTCTCGCGCGCGATGGCTTCGACGCCGCGAGTTTCCGTGAACTGCTCGCCCGGTATCATCGAGGGGAGCTCGTCGAAGCACCGCCGCTCGCGGGCTCCCTCGAGCCGCTCCGGGAGGGGGACATCCAACCGCTCCCGCGCGAGGGCACTCCCGCGTACGAGGAGTGCCGCGCACTCGGGGAAGAGGCGTTCCGCCAGGGCCAGGTGGCCGCCCTCGTGGTGGCCGGTGGCGCCGGCACCCGCTTCGGCGGTGGGGTGAAGGGGCTCATCCCCGTGGTGGGGGATCGCACCTTCCTCGACTTCAAGCTCGCGGAGGCCCGCCGGCTCGGGGCTCGCTACGGGCGCCCGGTGCCCGTGGCGTTGATGACGTCCTACCTCACCCATGATGACATCGCCGCGTACCTGGCGAAGCGGGGCGAGGAGGAGGGCGTGTTCCTCTTCCGCCAGCGGATGCTCCCCCGGCTCACTCCGAGCGGGGAGCTGTTCCGCGAGCCGGACGGCAAGCTGTCGTTCGCTCCGTCCGGGCACGGCGACGTCTTCCGGGCGTTGCGCGAGAGCGGGGTGGGGGAGGAGCTGCGCCGGCGCGGTGTTCGCCACATGTACTTCTCCAACGTGGACAACCTGGCGGCGACGCTCGATCCGGTCGTCATCGGGCTGCACCTGAAGCAGGGCGGGGCCATGACGGTGGAGGTGACCCCGCGCGCCAACCCCAGCGGAGCGCTCGACGCGGGCGCCGCGCCGGTGCGCTTGAAGGGGCAGCTGCAGCTCGTCGAGAAGGTGGACCCCACCCAGCATCAGTTCATCTCGACCAACAACATCACCTTCGATCTGGAGGCCATGATCGGGAAGGAGATCCCCATTCCCTACCGCGTGGTCTCCAAGAAGGTGGAGGGCCAGTCCGTGCTTCAACTCGAGCAGGTGACGGCGGAGGCCAGCAGCCTCACCCGCCCGGATGGCAAGCCGCTCATGCCCGCGGCCTTCATCGAGGTGAGCCGCTCGGATCCGGCGACCAGCCGGTTCGAGCCCGTGAAGGCGCCCGATGATCTGCCGCGCGTCGCGGAGCGACTCCGCGCGCGCCTGCTGGCCCTCTGAGAGGACTCGAGGTTCGGAACCGCCCGGTTCGTCCTGTCAGGGCCGGGCGGTCCCTCCGCGGGTTGGTATAGCATTCGCGGCCCCCCTACCCCGGAGGCCCCGAGTGGACCGCATCGCAAGAAGCGCAGTCGTCGCGTTGGTGTTGCTCCTCGCCATGACGGAGACGGCCCGCGCCGACGGTCTCGGCTCCATCCCCTATGGCGACAACTGCTGGGGCTCCGGCACGGATGCCGATCGTGACGGGCTCAATGATGACTGCGAGTACCAGGTCGCCTTCTGGTTCATGCCGCTCTTCTGGTTCGACAGCGGCGAGAGCGGCCATGCCCGGCGTCCCTACTACGCGGTGAAGAGCACCAGCTTCTCCACCCGCACGCTGCAGATCTTCTACATGGACACCTTCCTCGAGGACTCCGGTGTCACCACCGGACACGATGGAGATCCCGAGTTCCAGATCCTCGAGGTCCATTACTCCGGTGGCAGGTGGTACCTCGACTGGGTCTACATGTCCGCCCATCGCAAGAGCAGCTGTGACTCGTCCGCCTGGTACTCGTACAGCCAGCTCGAGTACGACACCGCGATCGACTCCCGCAATGCCTATCGCGGCTGGCCCACGCTCTACGTCGCCGAAGACAAACACGCCACCTACAACAACCTGGCCAACTGCGACAAAGGCTGCTTCCTTCAGGACTACTGCAGCCGCCATACCTACCAGTACCTCGACACCACGGATCGGCTCGTCTCCCGCAATGTGGGCTCGACCGGCGTTCAGCTGATCAACCAGGTCCTCCTCAACGGCAAGACCGAGCGACTGCTCGATGACGTGGAGTTCAAGGGCTGGGATGACCAGTGGTATCGCCCCAACTCCCAGGGCTACCGCCGCCACCTGAACGACTTCGGGTTCTAGCGCTTCGTGCGGAACGCTCCCGTGCCACCAGGACACCCGGGACGCCCCGCCAGGGCGCCCCTCCGCTCTTTCTTGGGGCTCGCGGTCGTGGGGGTCCTGCTCGCGGTGCTCACCTTCGTGCTGTGGCCCCGGCAGGATGGCGGTGAGGCGCTCCGGACGCCCCCCGTTCCCCAGCGCCGTGCCCCCGCCTTGGAGGTACCGCCAGCGGCGTCCTCCGCTCCACCACCGGCGCCTCCCACACCCCGTGTGCCCGCCTCGCCGGCCTCTCGCGGGGGCATGCTCTCCGCGGCGCTCCACGAGGAGCGGGTGAGCCTGGCGTCCAGTGTCGTGGTCGAGGGAATCGACCAGGACCGTCCCTGGGTGTGCGCCGGTGAGTCGATGGGCCTGTCCGCCCGCCTCGGAGGTGTTCCCGAGCCGGGCGCTGTCCAACGGTGGGTCTGGCCCGTCGCCGGGGGCGGTGCCGAGCTGCATCCGGGCCCGACGCTCCAATGGCGGGCTCCGAAGGCCGCTGGCAGGTACTTCGTTCGCTTCCAGGTCTGCACGGACCTCGGAGGGCGGCGCGTCGGCGTTCTGGCCGAGCGCGACGTCGAGGTGGAGGTGCGCCAGTGCGCCGAGGGGGAGGGGCAGCGCGACGAGCCGCTCCGCCTCGGGGTCGTGCAGCGAGGGCAGGGGACCTTCGCCTTCGAGGCCCTGTACCAGGGCGGCGAGCGCACCGTGGCGTTCGCCTGGGACTTCGGGGATGGCACCGCCGCCACCACCACCGAGCCTCGTGTCGAGCACTCCTATCCGCTCCAGGGTCTCGAGCCCCAGGAGGTGAGGAGCTTCACCGTGAGGCTCCAGGCCCGGCTCGGCCGGGGTGGGCCCCTGGAGGCCACGGCGTTCGCGCTCGTTCGCGGGCAGCCCCCCTCCGATGTGCCGCCTCCCGTGGACCTTCGGGTCTCCCGTTGGCGTCCGCTCCCCGAGGGCGAGGGGTGGCGCAGTGAGGTGGTGGTGTACGCCCCGGACGGCTCGGCCCTCACCTGGGAGCGCCTCGAGCGCATCTCCCTGCACTGGGACGGGCAGGCGGACACCGTCACGCGCGCCTGGAACGAGGCCATCCACGTGGAGGAGCACCTCGGGCACGGGGGCTTCCGCGGCTACGTGACGGTGAGCGCCTCCGAGGCTCCGCCCGATATCAAACAGATCCTCGACTTCCTGTATGGCCGTGACGCGGCGGGCCAGGAGGTGGTGGTGTCCTGGAGCCCCTTCAAGCGCGAGGCTCCCCCAGGGCTGTCTTCCGACGCCCCGGCACCGCCTCCCCGGAAGTAGCGGCCAAAGCCATACATCCATCCGACATCGCCCGCATGTCTCGTTTTGAACACGTGTGCGCCAGGCGTGAATCAGAAGGAACCGCGTCAGACGTCTCTTTAAACTGAAACACGCAGTCTGGAATTTCTTCGCAACAGGGGGAAACCATGCGTCTCCACATCGCGTCGTGGGTGGCCGTGTCCGCTGTGTCCTTGTCCATGCTGGTGGCTTGCCCGGCCAAGCACGTTCCCGCTCCCACGCCCACGCCCAACCCCTCGGACCCTTGCGTCAAGGCCGACGCCGTGGGGAGCGAGTCCCGCACCGGGAAGTTCGTCGCCTCGCCCCAGCCGGTCCCCGGTGAGTACATCGTCGTGCTCAGGACGCCGCGCCCGGGTGAGAAGACGCTCGAGCCCTCCTTGGCCGCCGAGCGTCTCTCGGCCCAATACGGCGGCAGTGTGTTCTTCACCTACGCGCATGCCCTGCGGGGGTTCGCCAGCCGGATGAGCCCCGAGCAGGCCGGCTCCATGGCCGCCGACCCCGAGGTGGAGTACGTCCAGGAGAACGGGGTGATGACCATCAGCGAGAGCCAGCCCGACGCCACCTGGGGCATCGACCGCGTCGACCAGCGCGAGCTCCCGTTGGACAAGACCTACCTCTACAACGCCCACGGCAAGGGCGTGCACGCCTACATCATCGATACCGGCATCCGCGCCTCGCACTCCGAGTTCGGCGGACGGGCGGAGGCCAGCTTCGACTCCATCGGCGACAATCAGAAGGGCAATGACTGCAACGGCCATGGCACCCACGTGGCCGCCACCGTGGGCGGCAACACGTATGGCGTCGCCAAGAACGTCCGCCTCCACGGGGTGCGCGTGCTCAACTGCTCCGGTTCCGGCACGACCGCCGGGGTGATCGCCGGCGTGGACTGGGTGACGAGCAACCGCGAGCTGCCCGCGGTGGCCAACATGAGCCTGGGCGGCGCCAAGAACGCAGCGCTCGATGATGCGATCCGCAAGTCCATCACCTCGGGTGTCACCTTCATCCTCGCGGCGGGCAATGAGAACCAGAATGCCTGCAACGTCTCCCCGGCGCGCACGGCCGAGGCCATCACCGTGGGCGCCACCACGAACTCCGACTCGCGCGCCACCTTCTCCAACTGGGGCAGCTGCGTGGATGTCTTCGCTCCGGGCCATGAGATCCTCTCGGCCTGGCTCTCGAATGACACCGCCACCCGCCTCCTCAGCGGGACCTCGATGGCCGCTCCGCACGTCACCGGGCTCGCCGCGCTCTTCCTGGAGCGCAACCCCACCGCCGCCCCCGCCGCCGTGGCCGCCGCGCTCGTCGACAACTCCACCCCCGGCAAGGTGGCCAACCCGGGCTCGTGCTCGCCCAACCGGCTGATGTTCTCCGGCTTCATCGGTGGCCCGCCCTCCCTCCAGACCGCCCAGGAGGGACGGTAGCCTCCGACGTCTCCCTGATGAGGTGACGGCGCCGTTACTGCGCTTGGGGCGCGTTGGCCTTCATGGCCGCGCGCACCTTCTCGCGCAGGGCCTGCTTGCGCTGGTGGAACTGCTGACGCTGCTCCTCGGTCAGTTTTCCACCGCTGGACTGACGCAGGGCGAGCGCCTCGTCGCGGAGCTGCCGGGCCTCGGCGATGAGCTCATCCGCCTGGGCGCGCGAGAGGCGGCCTCGCTCGACGGCGCGGTTCATCCGCTGCTCCATGCGCTCGAACCTGCGCATCATCCGCTCGTGCCGGTGCGCCGCCCTGTCACCGGGGGCCGCCTGGTTGGCGGGGGCGGGGGCGGGCTCCTCGGCGAGCACGGGAGCGGCGAACAGCAGCGAGGCAACGGCGGCGGACAGGGCGAGCTTCAGGCGCATGACAGGGTTCTCCTCCAGGGATGACGCCGGGATGGCCTCCCGGCGTCTCCTGTCCTTGAAAACCCCCGAGCCGGAGAAGGGTTAAATCCGGCTCAGGCGCGCCTGCGGGTGGCCACGGGCTCGAAGGGCACGGCGTCGATGCGCACTCCCACGTACGAGGGGAAGCGTGGCACGCCGTCGTTGGACAGCTCCTGGTAGCGGAAGGTGATGATGGTGCCCACCTGGGGCGGGTTCTCGCGCTCCGCGTCGGAGAGGCCGGTGCCCACGGAGAAGCGGGTGCCGTCGCGCAGCTCCACCTCCAGCGCTCCCAGCCGGCCCTTGTGCCTGCCCGCGCCCGCGAGGTGCCCCACCACGCGCGCCTCGTCGTCCTTGAAGCTCTTCACCTTCAGCAACGTGTGGGAGCGGCCCGCCTCGTAGCGCGAGCCCGGCTGGCGCAGCATCAGCCCCTCGCCCCCGAGTCCCTCCACCCGCGCCAGCTCCTCGCGCAGGTGCGTCACGCCCTTGCAGGGCTCGTGCGGCAACCACTCGGCGTACGGCGGTGCCACGTCCTCCACGTACTGCTGGCAGCGCGCCAGCCGCTCCTCGAAGGGCGCTTCGAGACCCGGCGCGTCGAAGATGACGAAGGCCAGCTCCTTCCAATCGTCACTGCGGTCCTGCCGCCGCACGACGCTCACCGTGCGCTGGAACTTCTTTCGCCCGCCGAACAGCTCTCCGTCGAGCGGGAAGTCGGGCAGCTTCTCGGTGAACCAGTCGGGCGCGAAGAAGGGGTTGCCCTGGCGGGACATGAACTGCTTGCCGTCCCAGTAGGCCCGCACGCCGTCGAGCTTCTCGCTCATCCACCAGCCCGTCAGGTCGACATCGTTCTCCCACGAGTGCGCCAGCAGCAGCGGGGGGACCGTGCTGTCCGCGTCCTCGCTCGCGTTCGCCCGGGGACGGACGTTGCGGGCCGCCGGCTTCGCCGCGGCGCTCGTCTCCGCGGCGCCCACCCGCGCGTCCTCCGCTTCATCCCCACGAACCTTGCGCAGGTGCTTGCACGTCCGCCGCTCGATGGCCACCGACTGGTTGCGCCAGGCCGGGCACGAGCACGAGTACACGCCCCCGGTGTTCTTCAGGATGTACGGCTTGGAGCCAGAGCCCTTCATCTCGACCTGGGCGCCGTCCGCGATGTCTGCCACGAATCCCTCCGTTGCGCGCCGCATCTCCCTCGCGGCGAAGAAGAGAATCGTATCCGGTGGGTCTGACATGAGCGGAGGACCAGACAGGGCGGATGGAGGGCCTGACTTCCGAGGGAAGGAGGGGTGCCATGGCGGAGCGGGGGAGCGCCGGGGGACGCGGAATGCCATGCCCGCCGGGCATGTCTACCCTCTGGGGAGACGCTGCCCATGCCAGAGCCGGAGCACATTGGCGAGCTTTCTTCCCCGGCGAGCGCGCTCACCGTCTTCCTCTGTGGCGACGTGATGACCGGGCGAGGCATCGACCAGGCGTTTCCCCACCCGTGTCCACCCGAGCTGCACGAGCCCTATGTGCGGGACGCCCGGGACTACATCGCGCTGGCCGAGGATCGGAACGGCTCCATTCCCAGGCCCGTGGGCCTCGACCATGTCTGGGGTGATGCGCTCGCCGAGCTGGCGCGGCGTGCTCCGGACGTGCGGTTGATCAACCTGGAGACCAGCATCACCACCAGCGAGGCGTGGTGGCCGGACAAGGACATCCACTATCGGATGAACCCGGCGCACGTCGCCTGCCTCACCACCGCCCGCATCGACTGTTGCGCGTTGGCGAACAACCATGTGCTCGATTGGGGGTACGAGGGGCTCCGGGAGACGCTGGCCACCCTGCGGAGCGCGGGCATCGCCACCGCGGGAGCGGGAGCCCACCTGGAAGAAGCGCGGGCTCCCGCCGTGCTGGACGTCCCGAGCAAGGGCCGGGTCGCCGTGTTCTCGCTTGGGTCGGAAAGCAGTGGCATCCCACCGACGTGGGCGGCGGGGGTGGACAGGCCAGGGGTGGAGCTGCTGGCGGACCTGACGCCCACCACGGCCCGGCACGTCGGTGCGCGGGTGCGAGCCATCAATCGCGCGGGAGACCTCGTCATCGCCTCCATCCACTGGGGGAGCAACTGGGGTTACCAGGTGCCCTCCGCGCAGCGGGAGTTCGCACGGGCCCTCATCGACGAAGCGGGGGTGGATGTCGTCCACGGCCACTCTTCCCACCATCCCCGCGGCATCGAGGTCTACCGGGAGCGTCTCATCCTCTACGGCTGCGGGGACTTCCTGAACGACTACGAAGGCATCCGTGGCTACGAAGGCTTTCGGGGTGACCTGACCCTGATGTACTTCGTCACCCTGGAGCCCACGAGCGGCCGGCTGCTTTCCCTCCGCATGACGCCCATGCAGGTGCGCCGCTTCCGGGAGTGCCGGGTCTCCGCCGCCGACGCCAGGTGGTTGCAGGGCATCCTGAACCGGGAGGGCCGCCGATTCGGCACGCACGTCCTCCTGGAAGAGGACGACACGCTCACCCTTCAATGGAGCTGAGCCGGGCCTCCCGGGCGGGGACTTCGTAGAGGTAGATGGGGGTGCGGTACAGGTCGTCCACCACGAGGGTGCGCAGCGGCTTCCACCCCCGGAGCGCGAAGGTGTGGCTGAGGACGCGCGTCCCCGGGGAGAGCTCCCCGGCCAGTCTGGGCGCCAGCCGCGTCATCGCGCCGGGGAAGAGGTAGCAGACGACGGTCGAAGCCTCGGAGAAGGAGGCGCGGAAGAAGTCTTCGCGCAGGAGCCGGAGGTTGGGGCGTGGCGCGAGGCGCTGGCGCAGCCACGAGAAGGCGTAGGGCAGGGGAGACAGCTCGAAGGCCACCACCCGGGCGCGGGGGCAGTGGTCCGCCAGCGCGAAGGCCAGCGTCCCCCAGCCCGAGCCCAGTTCGAGCACGGTGCCCTCGAGGTCCTCCGGCAGCAGGGAGAGCAGCTGGCGGCGCACCTTCCCGGAGGTGGGCATGGGGGAGATGCCGGTCCTCAGCGTGTGGAAGACGATGGACAGCATCCCCGCGAGCAGGACGGTCAGCAGCAGCAGGAAGAGGAGGGTGCTCGTCACCCCTCCACCTCCAGGCGGTAGCCTACGCCGCGCACTGTCTGGAGGGCGAAGCGCGAGGTGCTGTTCCAGCCCAGCTTGCGCTTGAGGCTCGAGACGAAGTTGTCCACCGTGTGCGGGTCCACGACGACGTCGCGCCCCCAGACGGCGTCGAGAATCTCGTCCCGGCGCAGGACGCGCTCTCGCTCGCGCACGAAGAAGGCCAGCAGGTCGAACTCGGTGCGGGTCAGCTCCACCGTCTTCCCCTCGGGCGTCTCCACCTTGCGCCGGTCGAGGTCCATCTTGTAGCCCGCGAAGCGCACCACCTGCGTGGGCACACCTCCGCTCCGCCGCACCAGCGCTCCCACCCGCGCGAGCAGCTCGCGCAGGCGGTAGGGCTTGCCCAGGTAGTCCTGCGCGCCCGACTCGAAGCCCCGCACCACGTCGTCCTCGAGCGTGCGCGCGGTGAGCATCATCACCGGGGTCTCCAGCCCCTCCCGGCGCAAGGTGCGGCACAGCGTGTAGCCGTCCCCATCCGGCAGCATCACGTCGAGCAGGATGAGCTGGAAGGCGCGCCGGGCCAGGTGCGCGCGCGCCTCGGCCACGGTGGTTGCTTCCTCCACGCTGTAGCCACCCTGGTTCTCCAGGTTGTCGCGCAGCGCGAGCCGCAGGTTGAGATCGTCCTCCACGAGGAGGATGGCGGGGTTGGGAGACGTCATTCAGCGTCGCTCCGGAAAGGTAAGCTCGAACGTGGTGCCCTCGGGGTTGGAGGCCGCCACGCGCAGGGTGCCTCCATGCAGGCGCACGATGCGCTGACACAGGGCGAGGCCGAGGCCGCTGCCGGGCACCTCTCGTCCCTGCCCGCGCAGCCGGTAGAACTCGCCGAAGATGCGCTCCCACTCGGCCTCGGGGATGCCCACGCCATTGTCCGAGAAGCGCACCCGTCCGTCCGCGAGCGCTTCCAGGCGCAGGCGCACGGGGTTGCGCGTGTTGTAGGCGCAGGCATTGCGCGCGAGGTTGGCCAGCAGCAGCCGCAGGAGCTGCGGGTCCGCGAGCAGCTCGCGCTCGCCCACGTCGGACGTCAGCTCCACCGGCACCCGGGCCCAGCCCTCCAGGTCGCGCCGCAGCGTGGCCACCAGCTCCTCCAGCCGCACGAGCGAGAGGTGGGGCACCCAGCGGCCCTTGTCGATGCGGTTGAAGGAGAGGAGGTTCTCCACGAGGAACCCCAGCCCGTCCGCCTCGTGGATGATGCGCGCGGGGTAGTCGCGCGACTCGACGCCCTGGGCCAGCCGCCACTCGAGTGTCTCGGCGAGCAGCCGGATGGAGGCCAGCGGCGTGCGCAGCTCGTGCGAGACGGTGGCCACGAAGTCGCTCTTGAGCTCGAGGAACCGGGACTTGCGCTGCTGGCCCAGGAAGGCGAGCGCGGCGATGGTGAGGGCGAGCCCCGCGCACAGCACCACCATGCCCGTCTTCAGCTGGTAGCGCTGCTCCAACGCGCTCTCCTCCCGCGCCCACTCGGGCGTCTCCACGTCCAGGCGCAGGGTCGCGAGCGGCAGGACCTCGTCCTCCCCGCGCAGGCGCACGTGTCCCTCGGGGCCGAGCAGCCCGCGCTCGCGCATCTCCCGGGCGAGGGACTCCAATAGCGCCCCAGGGTCCACCGCCACGCCCCGGGCGTACCCCTCGTCTCGCGGCTCCAGGTACCAGCCGGAGCGCACCAGCACGGGCCCGGCGAGCGACGCGGGCAGGGGCAGGGGCGCGGCGGCGAGCTCCGCGGTGCGTGCCTCGAAGTCCATCACCGGCGTTCCCGTCCGCGTGGACAGCGCCACCACGCGCTCGCGCAGGAAGTCGAAATCGGCGCGGGTGAAGCGCGAGCGTTTGAGGAGGAGCAGCCGTTGCAGTCCATCCATCCGTCCCCCCTTGCTCTCGTCCAGCCCTTCGCGGACCAGCGACTGCATGAGCTGCGGTACCACGTTCCCCCGCTCCGCCAGCGTCTCCAGCACCACCAGATGGCCTGGCACATCCCGCGTGGAGGCGAGCACGTACCGGCTGCGATGGTGGAGGAAGGCCACGAGTGCCTCGGTGGCGGCGCGCCCGTCTCTCCGGTCGAGCGCCCGTTCCACCGCGCTCATCAGGGCGAGCCGCTCCACCCAGGGGCCATCCTCCTCGTCGGCCACCTCGGTACCGGCGCGCAGCCGTGTGTACCGGTCTCGCGCGGGCGTATCCTGTCCCGAGTCATGGAGGGCCAGCCGTGGCAGCAGTTGCTCTCCGCGCTCGCGCAGATAGAGGCCCTGGGCGGGCGCGAGTGGATCGGCCGCGGCGAGCTCCAGCGCGGGCCGCGCCGCTTCCAGCTTCTCCCTCACCACCTGGCTCAGGGAGGCGAGGGCGTACTGCTCGAGGGCCTCGCGCCGGGAGCGGAGCGAGGCCCGCGCATCCTCGCGCTCGGTGGCGAAGATGCGCTGCAGTTGCCACAGGCCCCATCCGAGCCCGGCGAGGCCGAGCACGAGGGCGGAGAGGGTGGGGAGCAGCCTGCGGAGCATGAGGGCGGGTCTACTTGATGGCCGGGACCCGGTCGAAGTCCATGGTGCTCACGGGCACGAGCTGCTCGAAGCGGTCCGCCCTCCGGTCGAGCGTCTGGGCCTTGCGGATGAGGGAGCCGAGCTCCGCCACGTCTGGCCGGTCGTGTAGGGGCTCGCCCACCTCCTCCCAGAGGGAGACGAGCTGGGACCAGGTGAGCGGGCGGACCCAGTAGGAGCCGCGCAGCTTCTCGGCGAAGGCGGCCGCCACGTAGGACAGGCGCGTGGGGGGCGCGGCGCGGCCGTACGCCGGCCGCAGGATGCTGGCGGGCAGCTCCTTCTCCACCAGCCGCGAGTCGCCCCCTTCCGGCGCCTTGTAGCGGATGCGCAGGGTGGCGAAGGAGGGGGTGGGCTCGCGCAGCTTCACCTCGTAGATGGCGGTGACGGCATGGCCCGCGCCCACCTCGCCCGCGTCCACCCGGTCATCGGAGAACTGCTCCTTGGCGAGCATCCGGTTCTCGTAGCCCACCAGCCGGTAGCGGGCCACGGCCTTGCGGTCGAACTCGAGCTGCAGCTTCACGTCCTTGGCCACCACCTGGAGGGTGCCGGCGAGGTTGCCCACGAAGAGGCGGCGTGCCTCCTCCAGCTGGTCCACGTACGCGTAGTTTCCCTCTCCCACCTGGGCCAGCCGCTCCATCAGCACGTCGTTGTAGTTGCCCATGCCGAAGCCGACGGTGGTCAGGGTGATGCCCCTGGCGGCCTGCCCGCGCACGCGCTGCCAGATGCCGTCCGCGTCGGTGATGCCGTTGTTGGCCACCCCGTCCGAGCACAGGATGACGCGGTTGATGCCGCCCTCCAGGAAGTGCTCCGAGGCCAGGGTGTATCCGAGCTCGATGCCGGCCTGGGCGTTGGTGGAGCCCTCGGACTCGAGGCTGTCGATGGCGGCCATCAGCTTGCGCTTCTCGGTGGCGCGGGTGGGCCCGAGCACCGTGTGCGCCGTCGTGCCGTAGACGGCGATGGACACCCGGTCGCGCTCGTCGAGCTCGTTCACCAGCAGCCGCAGCGACTGCTTCACCAACCCGAGCCGGTTCTCGAGGTCCATGGAGCCGGACACGTCAATGACGAAGACGAGGTGGGAGGGCTTGCGCTGCTGGCGGCTCACCTCGCGCGCCTTCAGCCCGATGTGCACCACGTGGTAGCCCTTGCGGCTCGGCGAGGGGAAGCCCTCCACGTGCACGCTGAAGGGGGACTCGGGGTCGCTCTCGTAGCCGTAGTCGAAGCTGTTGACGAACTCCTCCACCCGCATCGCCTGCTCGTCGGGCAGCGCCCCCCGCTCCAGGTAGCTCCGCGCGAGTGCGTAGGACGCGCGGTCCACGTCCACGGAGAAGGTGGAGAAGCGCTCCTCCTCGGTGTCGATGGTGGGGTTCACCCCGTAGCTCTTGAAGTACATGTCCGCGAAGGGCTGCTGGGGAGGCAGCGCGGTGCGCTCGGGGGGCGGGGGCGCCTGGTGGGGGGGCGTCGTGTTGGATGGAGGGGGACCGCTGGCCGTGGTGCCGCCCTGGCTTCCCTTGTTGCCGGAACCCGCGAGGCGCTCGAAGAAGCCGCTGACGCCTCTTCCGATGGCCCCGAGGTCGATGAGGGGCGCCGGTCCGCTCGTCACCACGATCTCCTCCATGGTCGAGACTTCCAAAGTCACGTTCACGTGGAGGGTGCCGCCCTCGGACAGCAGGAGGTTCTGACGCGCCTTCGCTCTGAAGTCCTGATGCTCGAACAGCAGGGTGTAGACGCCCGCGGGCAACCCGGAGAGGACGTACTGGCCCTGTGCGTCGGTCTGCACGACCCGCTCACCCTGGAGGGCGGGCGAGCTCGCGGTGACCACCACGAGGGGGATGGGATCGTTGATGGCGGCGGCGGTGACCGTGCCGTGGATGGTGCCGGTCTGGGCCTGGGCGAGGGCCGGCGCGGACAGGAGCAGGAGGGCACAACAGAGGAGACTGGAGAGAACGGGCTTCATCGTGGAGGCCACCTCGGGCATCGGGATGAGCGCCATCATCCGGATGCGGCCCGCATCGTGCCGCATGCGGGGCTCCGCTCTTCATCATGGTTTCATCACGGCCTGCCGGCCGGAGGCCCGGGTGGGCCTCAGCGCTCCGCGGCGGGCAGGCGCACGGTGAAGGTGCTGCCCTTGCCGGGCTCGCTCTGCACGTCGATGCGGCCCTTGTGGCGGGTGATGATGCCGTAGCTGACGGACAGCCCCAGGCCCGTGCCCTGTCCCCGCGGCTTGGTGGTGAAGAAGGGCGTGAAGAGCTTGGAGAGCGTCTCCTGCGTCATCCCCTTGCCCGTGTCGGAGATCTCCACCACCACCTCCTCGCCCTCGTGGCGGGTGCGGATGCGGATCTCCCCCTTCGTGTCCATGGCCTGCGCCGCGTTGACGAGCAGGTTGGTGAACACCTGGGCCAGCTGCGTGGGGTGGCAGCTCACGGGAGGCAGCGGACCGAAGTCGCGCTTCACCTCGCATTTGTACTTCAGCTCGTTCCACACCATCTTCAGCGTGGAGGCCAGCTCCGTGTTCACGTCCACCAGCTGCGGCTCTCCCGAGTCCTCGCGCGCGAACGAGCGCAGGCTCTGGGCGATCTCCTTGATGTGCCGCGTGCCCGACAGCGACTCCTCGATGAGCTCGGGCATGTCCTCGAGGATGAAGCCCGCGTCGGCCCGGTCCCACAGCTCGCGCAGGCGCTCGAGCATCTCCACCGGGGCGGGCTCGCCGGACTCCATGATGTGCACCAGCTCGCCCTGCAGCTGCAGCAGCGGGGAGATGGACGAGACGTACTGGTCGAGCGTCCCCAGGTTGCTCATCACGTAGCTCACCGGGTTGTTGACCTCGTGCGCGACGCCGGCCGCCATCTGCCCCAGCGAGGCCAGCTTCTCGGCCTGGATGAGCTGGCTCTGCTGCTCCTCCAGCTCGAGCGTGGCCTGACGCAGCCGCTCGCTGCGGTTGCGCACCTGCTCCTCGAGGCTGTCGCGGTGGCGCCGCAGCTCCTCTTCCTGCTGGCGCACGCGCTGCTCGGCCAGCTTGCGCTCGGTGATGTTGCGGACGATGGACACGGCCTCGTCCGGCCCGCTGCGGAACATCCTCGCCTCGAAGTACCGGGGGCCCAGGGGCATCTCCAGCACGTACTCGAAGACTTCCAGGCTCTCGTCACGGATGGCACGCCCCAGGTGCGTGAACATCTTGTCGACGAGCTGCGGCGACATCGGCATCTGCCGGATGTTGGTGCCGATGACGGTCTCCGGCGGGATCAGCAGATCCTCGTGGTCGTTGACCTGGCAGTCCAGGTAGGTGCCGTCCGAACTGAGGCGGAAGACCATGTCCGGCAGGGTGCGGACCAGGGCGCGCAGGCGCTCCTCCGCGAGCTTGCGCGCGGTGATGTCCACGTTGGTGCCCACCATGCGCAGCGGGCGGCCCTGCTCGTCGCGCGCCACCACCCTGGCCCGGCTCAGCACCCAGGCCCACTCGCCGTCCTTGCGCCGCAGGCGCTGCTCCCGGTCGATGAAGGGCGTGCGGCCCGCCAGGTGCTCCTGGAAGAGCCGATCGCTCTCGGCCACGTCCTCGGGGTGGCTCAGCAGGGCCCACGTGGAGAAGTCGTGCGGCAGCTCGTCCCACGCATAGCCCAACATGCCCAGCCAGTGGCGGTTGACGAACATCCGGCCCGTGGTCGGGTCCAGCTCCCACACGCCATCATGGATGCCGTCGATCAGCATCCGCAGGCGCTCCTCGAAGGACTCCTGGGCGCGGTGCGGCTCCCGCTCGGCCCGCCGCCGCCGCTCGTTGCGACCGCCGAGCAGCATGCTGCCGCAGGCCTCGATGAAGGGCTGGAGGAAGTCGACGAGCCCGGAGTCGTAGCCGCCGGGGCGGCCGGTGAGGATCACCAGGCCCACCCGCTCTCCGCCGCAGTCGAGCGGCAGGCCCAGGAAGCTCTCGGTCAGCACGGGCTTGCCGGAGGCGTGGATGGCGTGCACGAGCACGCGCGGCTCATGCGCTTCCTGCTCCTTCACCTCGCTCGGGGCGGTGAGCGGCCAGAGCGCGTCCCCCTCTTCGCGGGGAATGCTGGCGAGGATCTGCAGCGAAGGGGCCGGGGAGACGGCGTGGAGCACTTCGCCGATGAGGCCGGAGCCGCTGCCCGTCAATTCCAGCACCACCGCGAGCAGCCGCTCGAACAGGGCGGGCGCCTCACTCCCTCGGATGAACTCCGACTGGAGCTCGGCGATGGCCCGCAGAAGTTGATGGCTGGCCCGTAGCGTCTCCTCGGCGGTGCTCTGGCCAGCGATGGCCAGACCGGGGCGCTCCCGGGAGACCGGACCTGAGCCTTGGGGGAGGGAGGGCATGGAACAAAACCTTGGGTTGTGCGGCACGGAGCCCGGGGAGTGGTGGGAAATCTACCTGAAATCTCCCTGCGTTACACCCGTTCCGCCTTCGTGCCCCTCCTCGTCAGTCGAGGAGCCTCCACATCAGGTCGATCAGACCGGTGAGCACTAGCGAGGAGACGACCAGGAGTCCGAGCAGCAAGACGCTCGGACGCTGGTCGACCAGGCGGAGGGCCTTGTGGAACCCATTCTTGAGCAGGGTTCGCTGGCAGTGAACGTCGATGCGCCCGTCCATGACGCGCATCAGCACATCCTTCATCTCGTCGATGGACTGGTATCGCTCCGCTGGATTTTTCGCGAAACCCTTCATGACGAACCAGCCGAGCTCGGCGGGGACGGTCGGTTGGAGGGGGTTCGGATCCATGATGCTCTTGCCTGGGAGCACGTTCTGCACCCCGTCGAGCACCTGGGCCAGCGTCTCACGGCCTTCCAGGTAGTGGTGCAGGCCGAGGAACTCGTGGAACAGCACGCTCAGACTGTAGGTGTCGCTGCGCGCGTCCACCGCGTCGTGCTGCCCCCGGGCCTGCTCGGGGGACATGTAGAGCGGAGTGCCCACCACGGCGCCCATCTGCGTCTGCATGGAGACGGCCTCGCGCAGGCTGGTCTGGGCGCTGACCGGGGTCGCGGTCCGGGCCACGGTGTCCGGCTGGCGGACGCGCCGGGCCAGGCCCCAGTCCACCACGGTGATCTCCCCGTAGGGCCCCACCATGATGTTCGCGGGCTTGAGGTCGCGGTGGATGATGCCCTTGCGGTGCGCGTAGGCCACCGCGTTGAGCACGCCCATGAACACCTGCACCCGCATGGGGAAGGTGAAGCGCGCGTGCATGGCGGCGTCGCCCTGGCGGAGCTTGTCGATGATGGACTCGAGCGTCTCGCCCTGCAGGTGCTTCATCACGAAGAAGTACCGGCCGCGCTGGTCGATGCCGACGTCGTGCACCGGGACGATGTTCGGGTGATCCAACTGCCCGACGGTGCGGATCTCCTCCACGAAGCGCAGCACGCGATCCAGATCGGCGCCCTCGGGCAGGCGCTTGAGGGCCACCATCCGCTCGATGTCGTGGTCCTTGAGCAGCACCACCTCGCCCATGCCGCCCTGGCCCAGCTGGCTGACCTCCTCGAAGCGCTCACGCTCGAAGGGCACCACGTCGGGCCGGTCCCCGTTCCACTGCACGCGGGGCAGGACCGTGCTGCGCCGCGCGGAGGCGGCCGCCGCCTGGGCGCCATCCCGGGAGAGCATGGGAGCGGGGACGTTGTCCTGCCGCGAGGAGATCAGGGTCGCGTCCGTGGGTGCATCCGGGACGTATCTGAGCGTGTCCGTCATGGTCCCCCTGAATAACAGAACCTCCGCCGTCCTGCCCGGGGGCCTCCCGTGCGCCGGGGCCCTTCCTTCAGGCATGTGGGATAAGGGACCACCTCGGGGGAGGGGGGTCCACGCCGGAGCCCAGCCGGAACCTTCAATAGGCCGTGAACGAGAGGGAGCGGCCCGCCTCGAAGCGAGGCTCTTTCTGCAGCTCCTCCAGCACCTGGGAGGTGCAGTGGAGGGTGACCATGGCGATGCTGCCCGGATCGCTGACCCACTTCACCGCGTCCATCAGGTTCTGCGACTGGAGGTAACTCAGCACGGAGTTCCGGAACTGCTCACCCATGGCGCACGCGGCCGCGTATCCGGCCGTGCGGTCTCGCTGGGGTGCGGGGCGGTAGTGGGCTGGCTCTTCCCGGGGCATGACGATGGTTTCAATCCACATGGCGTGAGCCTCCGGTCTCAGGAGCCAAGAAAGCAGGCAGTGACATTATCGCAACGAACACAGCTTGGGTTGCGTCATCTCGTCATTTGTTTTCCGGACCGTGTGCGCCGCCCGGTGGAGATGTATCCCATCCGGAGGCCGGGGGAGTACCCGCCGGCACCCGCGGGGTAGAGAGGGACGACCAGATGCGCGCGGCATCCGGTGAGTCGGCCGGCCCGTGCACGGCGGCCAGGACGCGGCCGTGCTCGTCGAGCGCGAAGACGTAGGGCTCCTTGCTGGAGCCGAGTCCCAGCACCCTGGCCATGTCACCATCCCGGTCGAGCAGGGTGTCGTCCCAGAACTGCTGGGGCACCTGCTGCTTCACGCGGTGGCGCACCGTCCCGATGCCCACGAAGAAGGGCACATGGAGGGAGATGAGGGACTCGCGCTGGACGCCGCCGGGAATGTGAGCATCGGCGGCCTCGAACCACCTCCGCATCCCGTCCCCCGCGTTCTTGTGCGTGATGGCGACGAGCAGCGTGGCCTTCCCCGCGTACTCGCGGCTCGCGTGCTCGTGGCCCAGGAGATCCTCCGCCGTGAAGGAGGGCAGGGCGCTTCCCGGCTCCGGCATGGCCGCGAGCGAGGGCAGGGCGATGGCGCTGGTGACAAGCACCACCTTCCACCAACGGCTCGGGTCTCGGGGGTTCGGCATGGACTCCTCCCTGCTTGTTCAGATGCCCATGGGCCGGTTTCGTGACAGCGCCTCGGCGGGCGGGCCCCTGGGCGGGCGGGCGGAGGGAGCGGTCCGTCAGTAGAAGTCCCTGGCGACGGGAAGCCGGATGGTGAAGGTGCTGCCCTGGCCGGGTTGGCTCCGCACTTCGATCCGCCCCTGGTGGCGCGAGACGATGCCCTGGCTGATGGACAGGCCCAGCCCCACGCCCTTGCCGGGAGGCCGGGTGGTGAAGAACGGGGTGAAGAGCTTGGAGATCACCTCCGGCGTCATGCCGTGCCCGGTGTCGGAGATGTCCACCAGCACCTCGTTCGCCTCGTGGCGGGTGCGGACGTGGATGACGCCGCGCTGGGGGATGGCCTGGGAGGCGTTGAGCAGCAGGTGGGTGAACACCTGGTTGAGCTGGGCGGGCTGGCCGAGGATGGGGGGGATCTGCCCGTAGTCGCTCTTCACCTCGCACCGGTACTTGAGCTGGTTCCACACCACCTTCAGCGTGGTGGCCAGCTCCTTGTTCACGTCGACCAGCTCCGGTTGCCCGGAGTCGTCCCGGACATAGGCCTTCAGGCTCTGCACCATGTCCGCCACGCGCTGGGCGCCCTCGCGCGAGTCCTTGAGCAGCTCCTTCACGTCACTCAGGAGGTAGTCGAGATCCTCCTGGTCCTGGAGGGCCCGGATGCGCGTGAGCAGCTCGGCCGCCGGTCCCTGGAGTCCCGGGCCCACGGCCGTCGCGAGCTCGCGGTAGTTCTCGAGCAGCTCGGTGAAGACCGAGAGGTACTGGGTGAGCGTGGCCAGGTTGCTCGTCATGTAGCCCAGCGGGTTGTTGATCTCATGGGCGATACCGGCCACGAGATGTCCCAGCGAGGCCATCCGCTCGGCCTGGATGAGCTGGGCCTGCCGCTCCTCCAGGGCCTGGGTGGTGAAGCGCAGCTTCTCGGTGCGGCTCTGCACCAGCTCCTCGAGCTGGGAGCGGTGGCGCCGCAGCTCCTCCTCCCGTTGGCGCAACAGCTCCTCGGCGCTTCGCCGCTGCCGCTCGCTGCGCCAGCCCACGATGATGCTGCAGCAGGTGGCGACGAAGGGGTGGAGGAACTCGATGATGTCGGGGCCGTAGCCGCCGGGACGGTTGGCGATGCCCAGCATGCCCACCATCTCATCGCCGAACTTGAGGGGCAGGCCCAGGAACGCGAGCAGGGGAGGGTGGCCGGGGGGAAGGCCGCCCCGGCGGGGATCCGTCGAGGGCTCGTTGGCCACCACCATCTCACCCGTGGTGAGCACGGCGCCGAAGAGCGTGTGCGGGTTGCGGAACTCCAGGCCCAGGGGAATCTGACGGGCGACGTGCTCGCGCAGCTCGTCCGTCCAGGCGATGTTGGTGATGGCGTGGCTGCGGAAGTAGGGCTCGCCATCCGGCTCCCGGAGGACCTCTCCGATGAAGCCGTACTCGCTCTGGGTCAGCTCGAGCAGGACCTGCAGCAGCTTGTCGAACAGGTTGTGCGCGGCGCTGCCCCGGGTGAACTCGAGGTGGGCGTCGGTGAGCGCCTGGAGCAGGAGGTTGGTGGCCTGAAGGGCCTTCTCGGTCACCTTCTGGCGCGAGGGGGGGCGCTCCCGCGTGGAAGCCGGCCGACGACCCGAGACTGCTTTCTTCATCGTTTCCCCATGCTAGCCCGCCTTGGGGGAGGGGCGGCAGCGGCCCATCATCGGTCCACTTGGCGAGATGTCCAAGCCCGCACGCCCGGTTCCAGGGCAGACGGGCCTACACCCGGCGTGACTTCCACCGTCCGCGGCGGAATGCCCAGGCGCCCAGCAGGGCGCTGAGCGAGAAGGCGATGGAGATGGAGGTGAATGTGCCCGAGGGACCCAGGCCGAGCGGGCCCGTCAGCAGCCAGGCCAGTGGGAGCTCCACGACCCAGAAGCAGACGAGGTTGATCAACGTCGGGGTGGTGGTGTCCCCGGCGCCATTGAGGGCCTGCGTCAGGACCATGCCGTAAGCGTAGAAGATGAAGCCCGCGCTCACGATGCGCAGGCAGCGCACCGCGATGGCGCGCACCTCGGGCTCCTGGGTGAAGGTGCCGATCAGCGGCTCGGCGAAGACGATGAACGCGAGCCCCACCAGGCCGAGGAATACCATGTTGTAGAAGCCCGCGCGCCAGACTGCCTGCTCGGCGCGCTCCGGCTTGCGGGCGCCCAGGTTCTGCCCCACCAGCGTGGCCGCGGCATTGCTCATCCCCCAGGAGGGCAGGAGCGCGAACAGGATGATGCGCATGCCGATGGTGTAGCCCGCCACCGCGGCGCTCCCGGCCGCCGCCACGATGCGCACCAGCACCGTCCAGCTGGCGGTGCCGATGAGCATCTGGAAGATGGCGCTGCCCGACAGCCGCGTCATGACGAGCATGGTGGCCGGCTCGAAGCGCAGGTGCTCGCGGCGGACGGCCACGCGGCCCTTGCCGAGGAAGAGCCGGTAGAGCTGGTAGCAGACGCCCACGCCACGTCCGATGGTGGTCGCCGTGGCCGCGCCCACCACGCCCAGCTCGGGGAAGGGCCCCAGGCCGAGCACGAGGCACGGGCACAGGACGATGTTGATGGAGTTGGACAGCCACAGCACGCGCATCGCGATGGAGGCGTCGCCCGCGCCGCGGAAGATGGCGTTGATGAGGAAGAGCAGCAGGATGATGACGTTGCTGCCGAGCATGAGCTGCGTGTAGCGGAACCCGTGCTCCACGACCCAGGGCGAGCCGCCCAGCAGCGTGAGCAGGGGCTGGGCGAACAGCACGCCGGCCACCCCGATGGGAAGCGACACGAGGATGCCCAGGCCAATGGCCTGCACGGCCACGCGCGCGGCCGCCTCCGGATCCTTCTCCCCCGTGCGCCGGGCGATCATCGCCATGGCCCCGATGCTCAGCCCCATGGCCAGCGCGTACAGCAGCGCGAGGAGCGACTCGGTGAGCCCGACGGTGGCGATGGCCTCGGCACCCAGCCGGGACACGAAGAACACGTCCACGACGGCGAAGATGGACTCCATCACCATCTCGAGGACCATGGGGACGGCCAGCAGCAGGATGGCGCGTCCCACGGGGGCCTCGGTGAAATCCTGCTCGGTGCCGTGGACGGCCTCTTTCAGGGACGCCCACAGGCTCGGGGCCGGATTCTCGTCGGTGCTCATGGGCCCTCACATACGCTGAACCGACGCCGGGTGACGGAAGCTCAATCCTCGAGCAGCGGGAAGAAGTGCCCGATGGGACCGTTGCCCCGGCCCACCGCGAGCGGGTGTCGCAGGGCCTGGGTGACGTACTCCTTGGCGTGCCGGGTGGCGTCGAGCAGCCCCTGTCCCAGGGCCAGGTTGGCGGCGATGGCGGCCGACAGCGTGCACCCGGTGCCGTGCGTGTTGGGCGTCTCCACCGAGGCGAGGTGCAGCGTCTCCAGCCGCTCGCCGTCGAACCAGACGTCGGTGCCGCGCAGATCGCCCGGCATCGCGCCGCCCTTGACGAGCACCACCTTCGGCCCCAGCCGGTGGATGCGGCGCGCCGCCTCCTGCATGTCCGCCAGGGTGTGGAGCTCCAGGCCCGCCAGGAGCTGCGCCTCGTGCCGGTTGGGGGTGACGAGGGTCGCCAGCGGCAGGAGCTGCTCGCGCAGGGCCGCCACGGCCTCGTCGTCGATGAGCCGGGAGCCCGCCCGCGACACCATGACCGGATCCACGACGAGCCGGGTGATGCCCAGGGCCCGCATGCGGGAGGCCACCGCGGAGATGATCTCCCGGTTGAACAGCATGCCCGTCTTCGCCGCGTCGATGCCGATGTCCGTCGCCACCGCGTCGATCTGGGCCGTCACGGCCTCGGCGGGCACGACGTCCACCCGGGTGACACCCAGGGTGTTCTGGGCCGTCAGCGCCGTCAGCGCGCTGGTTCCATGGACACGGTGGAACGCGAAGGTGCGCAGATCCGCCTGGATGCCCGCTCCTCCACCACTGTCCGAGCCCGCGATCGTGAGCGCGGTCGCTACCTTCCTGGGGTGCTCCATCCTCTTGCCGTCTCTCCTTATATGGGGGGGTGGAACATAGCCGATCCGCGGTCGGCGGAATTCCCCCAAGCAACTTCGGACCGGCTTCGGCGATAATGGAAGGGAACTGGAGGTTTCATGTCCACCATCAAGGGTCTGACCGGTCCCCGCGTCCCCACCTCGAGCCCGTCCGCGGCGCGCGAGGCCCCGCGCACCAGCTTCATCTCGCGCGTGCAGGCGGGGGCCAGCGGCGCCGTGAACCTGCCGAGGAGCGGTGCGGCCGTCTCCGGCCGGGACATCGTCTCCAGCGCCATCGACTCCGCCAAGCAGTCCCAGTCCTCCAACTCCGCTGTCGGCTCGGAGTTCAACGGCGAGATGCAGGCGATGTTCGAGCAGCAGCAGCAGCTGAAGGCCATCAAGGAGATGTCCCGCTCCTTCCTGATGGGCACCATGCAGGGCCTCTTCCAGGGCTTCGGCGAGGGTCCCAAGATCGAGCAGGAGTGAGATCGGGCGTCCGCTCGGCCGGGCGCTTGAAGTAGCTTCCGGCCCGGATGGAGACACGCACCCTCAGCAGTCAGGAGCTCGGCGAGGTGCTCGCCGTGGCGCTTCGCGCCGGGCAGATCATGTTGGAGAACGGCGCCAACATGGCCCGGGTGGAGGAGGCCGTCACCCGCTTCGGCACGGCCCTGGGCGCCGAGCGGCTGGACGTGTTCGCCACGCCCACCGGCATCGTCACCACCGCCCTCGCGCACGACCTGCACCGCACCCGCATCGTGCGCGTGGTGAAGACGGGCATCGACCTGAACCGGGTGGCCGCCGTCAACGCGCTCGCCGAGCGCGCGGGCTCCGGTGAGCTGAGCCGGGCGCAGCTGCACGACGAGCTGGAGCGGATCGCCCGTGCGCCCCGGCGCTTCGGGGATGCCCTCACGGTCCTGGCGGTGGGAGCCGCCTGCGCGTGCTTCGCGCTCCTCTTCGGGGGTGATGCCGCCGATGCCGGGGTGGCGGGCGTGGCGGCCGCGGCGGCGCAGGCCCTGCGCGAGGTGTTGGGCCGGCTGCAGATGGGCCGGCTGGCGTCGACGTTCCTGGTGACGGTGCTGGCCGCCGGCCTCGGGCTGGTGGGGGCGCGCGGGGTGGGCACTCCCGCGCCGGGCCTCTCCCTGGCAGCCTCGGTGCTCCTCCTGGTGCCGGGCGTCCTCATGGTCAGCTCCGTGGCGGACCTGTTCCGCGGGGACACCCTCTCCGGCATGGCGCGGGCCGCCTCCGCGACGCTCATCATCGCCACCGTCGGGGCGGGGCTGTTCACGGTGCTGCTCGCTTCCGGCGTCGACCTGGCGCTCGCCACCCGCGAGCCGCCGCCGCTCTGGCTCGCCACCCTGCTGGCGCTCGCGGCCACCACCGGCTTCGCGGTGCTCTTCGACGTGCCCCGCCGCGCGCTGCTGCCCTGTGCCCTGGTGGGCGCGGTGGGCTACGCCGTGCGCGGGAGCTCCGTGCTGCTCGCCCCGTCCCTGCCGCCCGAGGGCGCCATGTTCCTGGCCGGGTTCGCCATCGTGCTCCTCTCCGAGCCCATCTCGTACGCCCTGCGCATGCCCACCAGCATCTTCGTCATCCCGGGCTTCATCCCCCTGGTGCCCGGGGTGCTGGCCTTCCGCACCGTGCTGGAGCTGGCCGCGCAGGACTACACCGCCGGCACCGCCACCCTGGTGCAGACCTCCCTGCGCGTGAGCGCGCTCGCCGCGGGCATCGGTACCTCGCAGGCGCTCACCCGGCGCAAGTGGTGGCCCGTCACCCGGTAGCCCGGGCGCGGCTCAGAACTTGGGGATGCGCAGCGTCTTGCTGATCATCGCGCTGCCGCTGGCCAGGTACATCAGCACCAGGGGGTGGAGCTGGAAGGGCCCGATGTCCCACACGCCGAAGGGGAGGGTGTCCCCGGTGCGGCCCCGCCAGAAGAAGTAGGCGAGCACCATCACCAGCGCCAGGCTGGTGGGGATGGGGGTGCCCTCGAAGTACTTCACCTTGCCCGTGTTGTCCGACAGCGTGGCCGCGGTGACGTTGAAGCGCGCCAGGCGGCTGACGCCACAGCCCACGAAGTAGAGCAGCACCAGCACGTCCAGCGTGCCGCGCAGCCCCATGGCGAAGGCGAGTGCCGCGGGCGCCACGCCGAAGGAGATGACGTCCGCCAGCGAGTCCAGGTCCGCCCCCAGGGGCGAGGACTGGAAGCGCCAGCGCGCGATGCGCCCGTCCAGCGCGTCGAGGATGAATGCCAGGGGCATCAGCCCGAAGGCCAGCCACAGCCAGTGGGGCATGCCGGTGGCCAGGTACTGCATCTGCGCCAGGATGGAGGCCGAGCCCGAGAAGGCATTGCCCAACGTGACGAAGTCAGCTGGCGTGAAGGTGCGAATCATCGAGAAGTGGCGCGGCTCACGTTTCTGCTGCGACTCCATCGTCATTGCGATGCCTCCGCGGCCCCAAGGGGGCGTGGGATCCCTGGCTTAGCGCATCTTGCGGCCTTCGCCGCGTACTTTGCGGGCATGTTGCACCCACCGTCCGACGTTCAGCGGCTGGTGGAGGGCCAGTCCACCCGGTGGCGGGGCTCGTACCCCAGCTCCCGGCGGGCCCACGTTCCGTCCAGCACGGTCGCGAGGTGGAAGCGGCCCCGGTTGATGCGGTAGGAGAACTGGCCTCCCCGCAGCCGGCGTCGGGCCTCGTAGATGGGCGCGAGCAGGGGCCCCGGTACCGGCACGTCCAGCCGCCCCGACAGGCGGATGCAGGCGGAGAGGGGCAGGGTGTCCGCGCCGGGGATGTTGAAGATGCCCTGGGTGCCCCCGGCGTATACCGCCAGCCGCAGGGCCTCCGTGGCGTCCTCCAGCGCCAGCACGTTGAGCATGGGGTCGAACCCCGCCGAGCGCAGGCACACCGGCGCGGAGAGGTAGTCGTGCAGCTGCGAGCCCTCGTTGGGGGCCAACAGCTCGGCGCAGCGCAGCACGGCGATCTCCAGCCCGGCCGCCATCCCCATCTGCGCGCACGCCAGCAGGTCCGCCTCCACCCGGTCTCGCACCCACTGGGGGGCATCCGGGGACAGCTCCAGCGGGTGGTCCTCGGTGATGACGGACGGCAGGCCTCGCTCCACGCGGTACACCTCCGCGTGGGAGCGGAACACCAGCCGCCGCAGGGTGGGGTGCCGGTCCGACAGGGACAACAGCCAGCGCAGGGACTCCACGTTCTGCACGTGCACCGGGTCTCCGAAGTCGTTGGCCCGGTGCAGGGCCAGGTGCACCACCACGTCCACCCCCAGGTCGCGCGCCGCGCCGAAGAGCATGTCGTGCACCGGCCGCGCGTGGGTGATGTCCACCCGCTGGTACGACAGCCGCGCGTCCTCCGGGAGGCGCACCTGTTCGCGAGGCTCCCGGCCCACGGCCAGCACCGCGCCCAGGGAACGGTCCTCCAGCAGCACCCGGCACAGGCTGCCTCCCAGGGGGGTGCTCGCGCCCAGCACCAGCACGCCCCTGGGGGCCCGCCAGTCCGAGGGCGCGCTCATCGGAACACCCCCTTGCGCAGCCGCAGGCCCTGGTCCACCAGCGCCTGGACGGCCCGCCGCACCCGCTCGGCGGCGCGGTGCACCACCTCCGGATCATCCGCGTCCTCGGGGCGCAGGCCCTCGTGGAGGAGCAGGGGCTCGCCATAATGGAGGTGGTAGCGCACGGGCAGGGGTAGGGGAGTCAGCGGCACGGGCAGGTAGGGGGCACCGAAGGCACTCACGGGCAGGCGGGCCAGCTGCGGCATCTGCTCCTCCGCGCCCACGATGCCCACCGGTACCACGGGCGCCTGGTGGCGGATGGCCAGCTCGGCGTGGCCCACGCGGAACTCCCTCAGCTGGTAGCGCTCGCGGAAGGGCTTGGAGATGCCGGGCACGCCCTCGGGGAAGATCATCAACAGCTCGCCGGCCTCCAGCAGCACGCGGAGGTTGCCCGCGGTTCCGCCCACCACCCCACCGCGCGCGTACAGGGTGCTCACGAAGGGCATGCCGGAGACGAAATGGTCGGCCACCATGCGCGGCAGCCGGCGGCGCCGCAGGACCACGTCCGTCCACACCATCATCCCATCGAAGGGCAGGGTGCCCGAGTGGTTGCCCGCGAGGATGGCCGGGCCCTGGGCGGGGACGTGCTCCACCCCGTACGAGCGGACGCGGAACCAGTGCCGGTACACCGGCTCCAGCGCGGCCAGGGCGAGCGCCGCGTGCAGGGGCTCGTACCCGAAGACGTCATGGCCGTGGCCCGCGTCCCGGAAGGGGATGGAGCGCATGTGCTCCAGGGGCTCGGCCAACAGCCAGGAGGCGAGCTGGCGTCCGGCCCGCCCCATCAGTGACTGCAGCACCGCGGGCTGCACGTTCATAGGGCCCCCAACATGGAGCGGGAGAGAGGGCCCCGCCAGTGGGGGCCGCGGTTCCGGTGCATTGCCTGCGGGCGCCGGGGCGGCGTCACGCAAGGCTTGCGTGCCCTAGGCCTGCCCGCCCGGCCGGTGGTGGCGGACCGATTCGCGGAAGTGGCGGAACTTCTCCACCATCTCCTCCATGGCCCGGCGCGAGACGTCCGTCACCTCGTCGGCGAGCTTCTCCGCGTCGCGCACCACGGGCTCCAGCTCCTTCCACTTGTCCTTGGCGTCCATGCTGGCCAGGTGGATGTCCACGCGGATCTCATCACGCAGTGTCTTCAGCCGGTCGAGGTTCTCCTTCATCCAGTCGCGCATCTGCCGCTCGTTCATGACGGTCTACCTCCGTGGGATGTCCACGCATGAGGAGAGCAAGGCGCGTGCCGTTCTCCAGGAGGCCGCCGGTGGCCGCGCTCCGATGGGAATCGGACATGCCTGAAAGGTGGGAGCGACAGGTGTGTATGAGTCCCGGACAGTGGCCTCGGAGTGGCCGTTGCCCACCCTACGGTGGGTGCCTAGCTTCGCACCCTGATCCCGCGAGGTGCTCGCGTGGGTCTTGGGCTGGGTGTGGGGGTGGGAAGGGGAATGGGAGCCATGAGCAGGCGAAGGGACCTGTGGGTCCTCGCGGTGCTGGTGGTGTTGACCGGGTGTGCTGATCGCGACCGCCCGGCCATCGCCGACGGCAGGTTGACGGCGACACCGGGTGGGTTGGATTTTCAACGGGTGGCGGTCTTCGACGGGCGCGAAGCGCAAGTGGTGCTGCGCAACGTGGGCCGTGCCCGCATCAACGTGGACGAGGCCTGGGTGGAGGGGCCCGCGGGGGCCTGGCAGGTGAGCTTCACCCATGAGGGCCCGCACACGCTGGTGCCAGGAAGCGAGTGCACGCTGCGGGTGCGCTTCGCTCCGTCCGAGTCCGGGCCGCTGCCGGCGACGCTGGTGGTGCGCTCGGACGCGAAACGCGAGCCGCTCATCCGTGTGCCGCTGCAGGGCGCGGGCGTGGACGCGTGGGCGCGTGTGTCGCCGCGGCAGCTGGACTTCGGGCGCATCGAGGCCGAGTCCAGCAAGACGCTGAACGTCACCGTCATCAACCCCACGGACATGCCGGTGGAGGTGACGCCGAAGCTGCTGGGGGCGGATCGGGACGAGTTCTCCGCGGCGACGGTGTCACTGGGGGCCGGGGAGCAGCGCGAGGTGCCCATCACCTTCTCGCCGGGGAGGGTGGGGCGCAAGCAGGTGGCGCTGGCGGTGTCGCCGTGCCGGGGCTGCTCGGACGTGGCGGTGCAGGTGGCGGCCGAGTCGCTGGACAGGGCGGTGGTGGCCGAGCCGCCCGAGCTCGACTTCGGCGCCATCCCGGTGGACAAGGACAGCTTCCGGCTGGCGCGGCTGCACAACATCAGCACGGAGCCCATGACGGTGACGGAGCTGACCCTGGGGGGCACGGAGGCCTCCTTCAGCCACGGGGCTCCGGGCCTGCCGCTGGTGCTGGCGCCCGGCGAGGTGCGCTCGTGGGAGATGCGCTACAGCCCGGGACACATGGGGCCGGCGGAGGACAAGGCCACGTTCCGCGTGGAGAGCAAGCGCAACCCCACCACGGACGTGGCGCTGCGCGGCTTCGGTGGCGCGGCGGAGCTGTGCGTGTCGCCGCTCAACCATGACTTCGGACGCAAGCCGATCGGCTCGAAGACGGCGGTGGTGGTCAACGTGAAGAACTGTGGTGCCTCGAACGGAGGCCCGCTCACCCTCTACGGGCTGGAGTTCCACTCCCTGGACGGGCACCCGGACACGGACGTGCAGTTCAACGTCGTGCCGATGCAACTGCCCCACCGGCTGCTGCCGGGCGAGGAGGTGAACCTCAAGGTCTTCTTCGAGCCCACGCGGGCCGGGGCCACGTCGGGCCGGCTGCTGATGACCACGGACGTGTACTCGGGCAACAGCACGGAGATCGACTTCACGGGCTCCGCGCAGGAGCACGCGCCCTGCACGCTGGACATCTCCCCCGTGGCGCTGGACTTCGGCACGGTGGCGCCCGGGAAGGGCGCGGTGCTGGGCGTCAAGGTGGCCAACCATGGCGGGGACCTGTGCGCGGTGAAGAACATGCGCCTGCGCGACGATGGGGGCGGGGTGTTCACCATGCCCGGTGGCGCGCTGGACGGGCTCGTCATGTACCCGGGCGACTGGTTCAGCTTCATGGTGGCCTTCTCCGCGCCCGCGGCGGGGGGCGACTTCGCGGGCCTGCTGCAGCTCGAGCCGGCCAACCCCACCCACCCGCTGGTGCTGGTGCCGCTGACGGCCCACTCGCAGAACGCGTGCCTGGTGCCCTCGCCGCGCTTCGTGGACTACGGCGTCGCGCGCCCGGACTGCCCGATGGTTCCGCGCGAGGTGAACTACCTCAACGCGTGCAGGGCTCCGGTGACGGTGTCGGGCGTGAACATCGGGCCGGGCACCACGGATGGAGAGTTCGTGCTCAACGACACGCCGGGCACGCCCTTCACGCTCGAGCCGGGAGACGGCTTCACCGTGGAGGTGGGCTACCTGGCCCAGGTGAACGGGCTGAACCTGTCGCCGCTCTTCGTGGCGTCGTCGGACCTGCCCGCGCCGCTGCTCGTCCCGCTCATCGGCGAGTCCTCCAAGAACGTGGAGAAGACGGACGCCTTCGTCCAGCAGGACGGCTCCAAGGTGGACGTCCTCTTCGTGGTGGACAACACCGCGTCCATGGTGGAGGAGCAGCCGCGCATCGTCTCGGCCATGCCCGCCTTCGCCGACGCGGCCCTGGCCAAGGGCGTGGACCTGCACGTGGCCGTCACCACCACCGGCATCGACGCCGCCACCAACGCCTGCCCCGGTGGGGCGCGCGGGGGCGAGGCGGGCCGCTTCTTCCCGGTGGACAACAGCCGGCCGCGCATCCTCACGAACACCACGCCGGACCTGGCGGGGGTGCTGCGCAAGAACGTGGACGTGGGCCAGTGCGCCGCGGTGGAGCAGGGCTTCGAGGCCGTGCGCCGCGCCCTGTCGGATCCGCTGGTGAACGGCGCGGATGACCCGCGCACGCCGGAGCGCAACGACGGCAACAAGGGCTTCCTGCGCGATGAGGCGGCGCTGGTGGTCGTCTTCATGGGCGACGAGGACGACCACTCGCCCGACAGCGTGGACACCTACGTGCGCTTCCTCCAGGGGCGCAAGGGCGTGAACCAGCCGCAGCGCATGACCATCTACGCCATCGCGCCCACGGCCTCGGGCTGCCCCACCTCGGGCGGCGCCGGCACGCGCTACGCGGAGGCCGCGGCCCGCACCGGTGGCGAAGTGCTCTCCGTGTGCACCCCCGACTACGCGCCCCTGCTGCGCGCGGTGGCCAACAAGGCCTTCTCCGCCCAGGACCGGTTCCCTCTCAGCGAGGCCCCGGACGCGGGCAGCCTGGTGGTGCGCGTGAATGGTTCCCCGGTGACCACGGGTTGGTCATATGACGGCGCGACCAACAGCGTTGTCTTCTCCACGGCGCCCTCGCCGGGCGCGAAGGTGGAGATCCGTTACCGCCGCGCCTGCGGCGGTTGAGAGCGGGGGAGGGTCATCTCGCCGGGGCCGACCAATCGGCCTCCGGCGAGACATGTCGGCCCCGGGTGCTACAGCTCTGCACCGGTCTGTGCGGTTGACCGGAAAATTGGAGAGCAACCCATGCTGAGTACCCTGAGGGCGTCCCCGCAGCAGGAGGCGACGGTGAGCTCCCGACAGCACGACGACAACTCCCCCTCCGAGCGTCCGCTCACGCGTCGTACGTCCACGCCCGCCCGCTCGCCGGGCGGCCTGCGCGTCATCGAAGGCGGAGGGCAGCGCCGGCAGGACGAGCCGCTGGTCTCCCGCGACGCGGTGGCCCGGGTCCTCATGGAGGCGGGAGTGGATCTGCTCCTGCGCCGCATCACCCCGACGCGGGCCGCGGAGATCGAGCGCCGGGTGGACCGGGTGTTGGACCTGTTCGACCGGGTGGACGCCGCGCCCCTGCTGATGCCCGTGCTGCAGCGGCACCTGGACGAGCTGGAGGTGCTCATGCGTGAGACCCGCCAGGTCCGCGCCCCCGCCCGCCGAGGGGGGTAGGAACCAAACGTGCGACAGGAGGTTTGACCCTCCCCGCCAGGGCGCTTACGCTCGGGGCCTTCCGCGCCCGGGCGCACCGTGTCGATCGAAACCTACGGCAACTACCAGCTCATCAAGCGGCTCGCCATGGGCGGCATGGCGCAGATCTATCTCGCGCGCCAGCGGGGGCCCGAGGGCTTCGAGAAGCTGCTGGTCGTCAAGCGCATCCTCCCGCACCTGGCGGAGAACGAGGACTTCGTCCGGATGTTCCTGGACGAGGCGCGCATCGCCGCTCGGCTCAACCACCCCAACATCGTCCAGATCTTCAACCTGGGCGCGCAGGACGACAGCTTCTTCATCGCCATGGAGTACATCCATGGTGAGGATTTGCGGCGTGTGTGGAAGCGCGCCGAGCGCAGCGGGCAGCTCATCCCGGTGCCGCTGGTGTGCCGCATCATCATCGAGGCCTGCGCCGGCCTGGACTACGCGCACAAGAAGACGGACGCCAACAACAAGCCGCTGGGCATCGTCCACCGGGACATCTCCCCGCAGAACATCCTGGTGACGTTCGAGGGGCGGGTGAAGGTGGTGGACTTCGGCATCGCCAAGGCGGCGGACCAGGCCACCGTCACGCGCTCGGGGGTGCTCAAGGGCAAGTACTCGTACATGTCGCCGGAGCAGGCGGCGGGGCAGAAGCTGGACCGCCGCAGCGACATCTTCGCCCTGGGCGTGGTGCTCTACGAGCTGCTCACCGGCACGCGCCTCTTCAAGCGCCCGAGCGACATGTCCACGCTGCAGGCGGTGGCCGAGTGCAAGATCCTGCCGCCCTCCCAGGTGAACTCGCGCGTCCCGGCGCACCTGGATCCCATTGTCATGAAGGCGCTGACGCGGGATCCGGCCGACCGGTACGCGGAGGCGGTGCAGCTGCAGCTCGCGCTGGAGGATTGGCTCGTCGCCCACCAGCTGCCGTCGTCCTCGGCGCACGTGTCGACCTTCATGCAGGACCTCTACGCCGCGCGGCTGGCCGAGGAGGCCCGGCTGGGCGACGTGCTGGTGGAGGAGGCAGAGATCCTCTCGGGAGGCTTCAAGGCGGTCGAGAAGTCCGGCGCGGAGACGATGGCGGCGCCGCGCTCGAAGGACGAGGCGAGCGCGCGCAACGAGGCCGATGCCGCCCGGACCCAGCCCCTGGAGTCCACGGCGGGCCAGTTCGGCACGGGGCGTATGCCGGCCCGGCCTTCCCGGAGCGAGTCGCGCGGCACCTCGGAGCGCAAGGGGGTGGAGCCCCGGCGCACCGTGGACATCCGCCGGGCCCCGGCCCCCGAGCCCGTGGAGGAGCCGCCGCGCTCCACTCCCTCCGAGAAGCCCGCGGTGCGCGTGAGCCGGGCGAAGCAGCCGGCCGTGCCCCCACGCCGCAAGTCGAAACGGCTCGCCGTGGTGGGAGTGACGGCGGGGGTGCTGGTGGGTCTGGGCCTGGGCGCATGGTGGGCCCTGAGCTCCACTCCCGCGCCGGAGGCGACCCGGCCCGCGACGGCGCAGCGCCCGGTGGAGCCGAAGCCGTCCGAGTCGTCCCCGGGCGAGACCCCGAAGCCGGCCGTGGCCGCCTCCGTGAAGCTCACCCTGCGGACGAAGCCCGAGCAGGTGGCGCTGACGGTGGATGGCAAGCCGCTCGAGAAGGGTCAGGGGGTGGTGTCGGCCATGCCCGGACAGGAGCTGAACCTGCTCGCGGAGGCCCCGCGCCATCGCCCGCTCTCCAGGACGGTGCGGGTGGGGGAGGGGCCCACGCAGGAAGTGGTGCTGGAGCTCGAGCCCCTGGCCGAGTCTCCCCGCGAGGAGCACAAGCCGGAGCCCGCCCGGGCCGCGGTGGCCGCGGTGGAGCGCCCGTCCTCGCAGGAGACGCGCCGGGGCTCGGTGCGCTTCGCGGTCACTCCGTGGGCCGAGGTGGCTTGCGGTGGGCGCAACCTGGGGACGACGCCGCTGCCGGACGTGCAGCTGCCCGCTGGCGTGTACGAATGCAAGTTCTCGAACCCGGAGATGGGGACGCGCACCCAACGGGTCGAGGTGAAGGCCAACACCCACACGCGAGTGCTGGTGAAGTTCTAGCTCGTTCTCCGGGATATCCGTCGTGACACTCGAAGCTGGCACTCCCATCGGCAAGTACGTCATCAAGCGCAAGCTGGCCGAGGGGGGCATGGCGGAGATCTACCTCGCCGCCTCCACGGGGCCCGAGGGCTTCGAGAAGGAAGTCGTCATCAAGCGGGTGCGCTCGTTCCTGTCGGGGGACGAGGGCTTCGTGCAGATGTTCATCGCGGAGGCGCGGCTGGCCTCGCTGCTCAACCACGCCAACGTGGTGCAGATCTTCGACTTCGACAAGCACGAGGACTCGTACTACCTGGCGATGGAGTACGTGCGCGGCTGCTCGCTGTGGGATCTGCGCAAGCGCTGCCGCGAGAAGGGCGTGGTCGTCCCGCCGGTGCTGGTGGCGCACATCGGCGCGCAGGTGGCGGCCGGACTGCACTACGCGCACCGCCTCAAGGACGCGGAGGGGATGCCGCTGCACCTGGTGCACCGCGACGTCACCCCGCACAACGTGCTGCTGTCGCTCGACGGAGCGGTGAAGCTCACCGACTTCGGCATCGCCAAGGCGGGCAACAAGTTGACCCAGCCGGGCATGCTCAAGGGCAAGTTCGCGTACATGTCCCCGGAGCAGGCGCGCGGCGAGGCGGTGGACGCGCGCACGGACGTCTTCGCGCTCGGCGTGGTGCTCTGGGAGATGCTCACCGGAGGCCGGCTGTTCGACGGGGACTCGGAGATCGCCGTGCTCCGGGCGGTGCAGGAGAGCGTCATCGCCTCGACGGCCCGTCTCAACCCGGACGTGCCGGAGGAGCTGGACGAGGTGGTGGCCATCGCGCTCGAGCGCGACCCGGAGGCCCGCTACCAGTCGGCCGGCGAGCTGGAGCGCGCCCTGGCCCAGTGCGTGCTGCGCCATGCCCGGAGCGTGGACGACACGGACGTGGGGACCTTCGTACGGCAGCTCCTCGACGTGCCCCTCACGCAGGTCATCCAGATGCCGGCCGCGCTGATGGAGCGCTCGCAGCGGAGCGCGCGCGCGCGGAGCCGCACGGGGGAGACGCCCTCGGCGGCGGACCCCACCCTCCAGCGGGCGCCCGTCCAGCGCGAGCCCACCGCGGTGATGCGCTCCCCGGGCGCGGTCTCGGGGCGCAGCGGGTCCGTGCGCTCCACCCCGCCCGAGGATTCCCTGGTCTCGGCGTCCACCCAGGTGCTGACTCGCGACGCGGAGAAGGGGGGGGACACCCGGGCCGCATCGTCCGAGCCGCCCTCTCCGGTCACCGCCGCATCCGCCCCGGCGGGGCAGGGGAGCGCGCCGGTGGCCGAGCCCTCCATGCGGGTGGCCCAGGTGGTTCCCGCCGTTCCGGCGAAGCGCGGGGGCAAGGGGCTCTGGGCGGGCGTGAGCGTGGGCGCCCTGGTGCTCATCGGTGGAGTGGCGGCCTTTGTGTGGCCGAAGCCGTCGGCTCCCCCGGCCCCGGCCGCCGGTCCCACCGTCACGGCGAACTCCCAGGAGGTTGCCGGGACCTCCTCCACCGCCTCGCAGAAGGGCTCCGTCGCCGGGTCCGAGGTGAAGGCCGATGTGAAGCCCGAGGCTCCTCCCACGCCGCCTCCCTCCGATGCCGGCACGGTGTTGGCCGTGGCGCCGCCGGTCGAGCCTCCTCCCGCCCCACAGCCGGCGGCCGCGCCCGTGGCCCAGGCCAAGGGGACCCTCACCGTCGTGGTCACCCCGTACGCCGACGTCTACCTGGACAAAAAGATCCTCAAGAAGGAAGTGCAGGGCCGCGCCAGCTTCCAGGTGGCGCCGGGCAACCATGTGCTCACTTTCGAGCACCCGGCCAACACCGAGGAGCAGAGCTTCACCCTCGCGCCCGGCGGCAAGGTGACGAAGACCTTCCGCGCCAAGCGGTAGTGCGTCCAGCCGCGCCTCGCGTTCGCGCGTAACTCCCCAACACCCGCCCGGTTCCGCCCGGTCGCGCCCGGCATCCGCACGCCCGGTGCTACCGCTCGCTACAGGTCTTTCTTGACAGCTTCACGGCGTCTCTGGCATTCAGTGTGGTCCATTCAGTAGCATCTATTCAATGGAAGGAACGCGGTTGCTGGATCCCGAGGAGCTAGAGCGCATCGAGCGCGACTTCGCTGGCGGTCTGCCGGCGAGGCAGATCGTCGAGATCTTCCAGCCCCGGGGCGTTCAGCTCTCCGAGGCCACGTTCCGCAAGTACGTGCAGGTAGGCCTGCTGCCCCGGAGCCGCCGTGTGGGGCGCAAGGGGAAGCACCAGGGAAGCCGGGGGCTGTACCCGGTGGAATCAGTCCGGCGGATCAACGCCATCAAAAAAATGATGGCGGAAGGTCACACCCTGGAGGACATCAAGCGCTCCTTCCTCTTCCACAAGAACCACATCGATCAGCTCGAGCGGGGTCTGTCCGAGGTGTTCGATGGTCTTCAGGATCAGCTGAGGGATCGCGCCTTTGGCTCGGAGTACCGGCATACACTGGAGGAGGAGCTGGCCACGTTGAAGGCGAGGGCCCGGGAGCTGGTCAGGGACGTGGCCCGGCTGGGGAGTGCGGTTACCGCGCACCGAGACGAAAAGCTCCGTTCGCAATAGGATGGGGGGCTGGTGAGGGGTAGAGTGGAAACATTGCTGGAGGGGACATGTCTGAAGTGAAGCAGCAGCGGCCGGAGGAGGAGGCGCCCGCGGAAGCGGAGGGTGGGGCGGAGCGCCGTCGCTCGAAGACGATGTCGCGCAAGGAGATGGCGAGGGACCTGCGTCGCCGTCGCCTGACGGGCCAGATCGACCCGGAGGAGGGAGATCTCCTCAACGCGGTCGACTCGCAGCGTCCGAAGACGCGGGCGGACTGTGTGAACGGTCCGCGCCCGTGCCTCTTCGTGTCCTGCAAGCACAACCTCTATCTGGATGTGAACCCGGAGACGGGCTCCATCAAGCTCAACTTCCCGGACAAGGAGATCTGGGAGCTGGAGCACACCTGCGCCCTGGACGTGGCGGAGAAGGGTGGCATCACGCTCGAGGAGGTGGGCGCCATCATGAACCTCACCCGCGAGCGCATCCGCCAGGTGGAGACGCGCGGTCTGATGAAGCTGCGCGAGGCCACCGAGGCAGAACCCCCGGTCTCCGCCCGCAAGCCCTGAAAATCGGGGTGGGAGCCACTGTCCGACACGGACCGTACGCTTCGTTGACACCCAGGGGGGTGGTTGCTAGACGAGCCGCCTCTCTCTGACAGAGGCGTGCGACACCGTGCTGGCTCTCCTCAGCGTTTCCGATAAACGCGGTCTGGTCCCCTTCGCGCAGGGTCTCGTCCGGCTCGGCTTCGAGCTGCTCTCCACCGGGGGCACGCTCGCCGCGCTCCAGGCGGCGGGTGTCCCCGCCAAGAAGGTCTCCGAGCATACGCAGAGTCCGGAGATCCTCGGTGGCCGGGTGAAGACGCTCCACCCCCGCATCCACGGTGGCCTCCTCGGCCGGGTGGACCTGGAGAGCGACCGGGCGGAGATGTCCGCCCATGGCATCGCTCCCATCGCCCTGGTGGCCGTCAACCTCTACCCCTTCCGGCAGACGGTGGCCTCCGGTGCCCCCGAGGCCGACGTCATCGAGCAGATCGACATCGGCGGGCCGGCCATGGTGCGCGCGTCGGCGAAGAACTTCCGCCACGTGACGGTGGTGGTGGATCCGGACGACTACGAGGCCGTGCTGGCCGAGCTGGAGAAGAGCCGCGCCACCAGCGAGGAGACGCGCCGGCGGTTGATGCGCAAGGCCTTCGCGCACACCGCGGCCTATGACGCCTCCATCGCGGGCTGGCTGTCGGCCCAGGCCGGCGAGCCGTTCCCCGAGGAGCTGGCGCTCCCGTTCCGCAAGGTGCAGGGCCTGCGCTACGGGGAGAACCCGCACCAGCGCGGCGCCTTCTACCGCGAGCACGCCGCGCCCGCGGAGCCCACCGTGGCCTTCTCGCGCGTCCTCCAGGGCAAGGAGCTCTCGTACAACAACATCCTGGACCTGGATGCGGCGCTCGGCCTGGTGCTGGAGTTCCCCGAGCAGCCCTGCGCGGTCATCATCAAGCACAACACCCCGTGCGGCGTGGCGGTGGATGCGTCCCTGACCACGGCCTACCGCACCGCGCGCGCCATCGACGAGGTGTCCGCCTTCGGTGGCATCGTGGCGCTCAACCGCGAGGTGGATCGCACCTGCGCCGAGGCGCTCGCGGAGACGTTCCTGGAGGCGGTCATCGCCCCGACCTACTCCGCCGAGGCCCTCCAGGTGCTGTCGGCCAAGAAGAACCTGCGCCTGCTGGAGGCCGGCCCCGGACTGGCCTCGCCGACCGCCCGCCCGAGGTCCCAGCTGGAGGCCCGGAGCGTGTCTGGCGGCCTGGTCCTCCAGGACAAGGACTCCGTCGAGCCGCCGCTCGAGTGGAAGGTGGTCAGCAAGCGAGCCCCCACCCCCGAGGAGGAGCGAGCCCTGCGCTTCGCCTGGAAGGTGTGCAAGCACGTGAAGAGCAACGCCATCGTGTTCTCCAATGGCTCGAAGCTGCTGGCCGCGGGTGGCGGGCAGACGAGCCGGGTGGACTCGGCGAAGATCGCCACCGCCCGGGGTGGCGAGGCCCTCAAGGGGAGCGCCGTGGCCTCGGATGCCTTCTTCCCCTTCAGGGATGGGCTCGACGAGGCGGCCCGGGCGGGGGCCACCTGCGTCATCCAGCCTGGCGGCTCGGTCCGCGACTCAGAGATCGTCGCGGCGGCCGATGAACATGGCATGGCCATGGTGCTCACGGGAGTGCGACACTTCCGCCACTGAGCCATGCGGATTACCTGCCAGAAATGTGCGGCGGCCTACGCCATCGATGACCGGGTCATCACCCCCAAGGGTGTGCGCGCGCAGTGTCCGCGCTGTCGCCACCTGCAGTTGGTGAAGCGCGAGGATGCTCCCGCGCAACCGGACGTAGCCTCGGCCCCCGTGCCCAAGCCCGCCGCCGCGCCGGTGGCCAAGCCCTCTGCGCCGGTGGCGAAGCCCGCTGCCGCGCCCAAGCCCGCCGCGCCAGTGGCGAAGCCCGCCGCCGCTCCTTCCGCGGCAGCGAGGCCCGCCACGCCGTCCGCGTCCCTGACCGATGAGCTCTTCGGGGACCTCGGAGATCTCGAGCCCGCGCCGGATCCCAACGTGGACGCGGCGGACTCGTTGATGGACGACCTCGCGTCGATCGGCAGTCCGCCCTCGCCGGCCCTGTCGAAGGACGCGTTGTTCGGCGATCTCGCGGATCTCACGCAGTCGTCTCCGTCCAATCCGACGTATCCGATCCTCGAGTCCAAGCCGGCCACGCCGGGCTATGCGATTCCGTCGGGCGATCTGCTGTTCGACGAGATCGCACCGCCCCCGCCGCCCGTTGCGGCTCCGCAGCCGAAGCCGGCCGCGCCCGTGCAGGCCAGGCCCGCCGCTCCGGCTCCGCAGCCGAAGCCCGCTACACCGGCCTTCTCCGTGCCGTCGGACGACGCGCTGTTCGACTTCAACTCGCCGCCCGGCTTCGATGCGCCGCCTCCGGCTCCGCAGCCGAAGCCGGCCGCGCCTGTGCAGGCCAGGCCCGCCGCTCCGCAGCCGAAGCCGGCCGCGCCCGCTCCGCTCCCGGAGCCGGCGGACGACGGCATCTTCGACTTCAACGCGCCGCCTGGATTCAGCGCTCCGCCTTCCGCGCAGGCCGCTCCGGCGCTTCCGGAGCCGGCGGACGACGGCATCTTCGATTTCAACGCGCCGCCTGGCTTCAATACGCCGCCCGCCGCGGCTGCTCCGGCGGCCGCCGCGGCTCCCGAGGGTGATCCGCTTCTCGACTTCTTCGGAACTCCGCCTTCCCAGCCCCAGGCGGCGCCCGCGCCCGCCAGGGCCCAGGCTCCCGTTGCCGCGCCCGCCGCGACGCCCAAGGCGTGCCGCGAGTGCGGCAAGTCGCTGGTGGATCCGTTCGATCAGGCGCTCGGCGCGTGCGAGGACTGCCGGCAGCGCTTGCAGAAGTCCACGGCCGCTCCCGTGTCCGAGGTCCGGTCCGTGGAGGTCCTCGACCTGCCGCCGATGTCGGGCGACGTGTCGGGTTCCATGCCCGCGTCCCTGCCGCCCGAGCCGGGCAGTGGTGCACGGTCCTCCGCGTCCGCGCCCATGCTGTCGGCCGAGCCGCGTAGCTCCGCCCGTGCCGGGGCCCAGCGTCCCGTGACGGCGGGCGTGGCCGTGACCGCCTCCAGCGGGGGGCGGGGTGGGCTCGTGGCGGCCCTGGTGGTCCTGCTGCTGCTCGGCGGCGGTGGGGCCGCGTACATGTTCGTGCCCCAGGTGAAGGAGCTGGTGGGCGGGAAGTCCGGCGGGAGTGGGGCGTCGTCGAAGCAGTCGAGCCAGCCCGAGGGGGCCCCATTGCCTCCGGCGGTGGAGGCCGTGCTGCCGCGCTGGCGGCTGATGTTCGTGGACGCCAGTGGCGGTGACAGCAAGCAGCTCCTCTCCGAGGGGCAGACGCTGCTCGACAAGGATCAGCGGCTGGCCTACTCGCGGGCGGCGGAGTCCTTCCAGCGCGCGCTGTTGTTGGATCCGAGGAACGACTCGGCCATCGGTGGCTACGTGCAGGCGATCTCGCTGGGGCTCGGCTCGGGGATGGATGACACGACCTTCGAGGAGGCGCGCTCGCTCATCGAGGCCGCCGAGGGCCGGGCCAGCCGCGACGCGAACCTGTTGGTGGCCCATGCCAACCTGCTGCTCGCGCGCTCCCGTGAGTCGGAGAACCTGGAGCAGGCGCGCAAGCTCGCCGAGGAGGTGCTGGCGGGGAGCGGCGAGGGCGTCGTGGCGCAGAAGGCCGAGGCCCACCTGGTGCTGGGCCGCGTGTTCCTGACGTCGTCCCGGGAGCTGGCCAACCAGCACTTCGACTCGGCGCTGGCGATCGCCTCGGACCTGCACCGCGTGCACTACTACCGCGCGCTGGCCGACGAGACGGCGGGCGACTACCCGCTGGCGATCGATCGGCTGCAGAAGCGGCTCGAGCAGGATCCCGACCACTGGGAGACCCGGTCCACCCTGGCCCGCATCTACCTGGAGGTGGGCGAGACGGAGAAGGCGCGCCAGCTGTACGAGGCGCGTCTCAAGAGCTCGCCGGGGGACTTCCACGCGCTGCTGGCCATCGCGGTGATGCGCTACCAGGTGGAGGGTGGCGTGCCCGGCGCCCTGGGGGCCCTGCGTGGCCTGCTGCGCAACCGTGACAAGTACGAGCCGGGCGAGGTGGCGGAGCTGCTGCTGCACCTGTCGGCCGTGGAGCGTGTGTCCAGGAATCTGGAGGCGTCGGCCAAGGCGGCCCGCGAGTCCCAGGAGCTGGTGAAGAACAACCCGGCGGCGAACCTGCAGCTCTTCCTGGTGTCCGTGGCGCGCAAGGACGCCGCGGCGGCGGCCGGTCACCTCGCCACCCTGAAGGGTCATCTCGACGATCCGGCGCTGGAGAAGATGCTGGAAGGCCGGCTGCGGCTGCTCGAGCGCAAGCCCGCCGAGGCGCTGGCGGTCCTCCTGGAGTCCGCGCGGCTCGATCCTCGCCGCGCGGACGCGATGCTGCTGGCCGGAGTGGCCGCCGCCCAGGACGGGCGCCGGGACGAGGCCTTCCGCGTGCTCGCCCAGGTGCTCCAGGCGGATCCGCTGCGGCTCGCTCCGCGGCCCGTCCTCACGACCTTCTACATGCGCTCGGAGGATCTGCTCGAGGGGCTCGAGGGCTCCATCGTGGCCATCGCCCGGGGAGACGACGACCTGCTGCCCCACCTCTACGAGGGCCTGCTGCGCTTCCACCAAGGCGACAACGCCGCGGCGGAGAAGATGCTCAAGAAGGTGGCCGAGGTGGACTCCAACAACGCGCCCTCGTTCGCCTACCGCACCCTCATCGCCATGGAGCGCAAGGACATGAAGGCGGCGAAGAACCACGCGGCTCACGCCGTGGCCGGTGGCCGCCAGGTGGCCATCGCCCACCTCGTGCAGGGACTGGTGATGATCGAGTCCAAGCAGGTGGAGCCGGCCAAGCGTTCGTTGCGCGAGGCGGTGACGCTCTCCCCGAAGCTGTATGCCGCCGCGGTGAAGCTCGCCGAGCTGGAGGCGGCCACCAGCCGGAATGACGTGCGCGCCCGGCTGGTGCGGCTGCTGGGGCTCGATCCGTCGTACCTGCCCGCCAAGCGCGTCCTCTACCAGCTCGAAAAACGAGGTTGACGTGAAGGTCCTTCTCCTCGGCTCCGGCGCGCGAGAGCACGCGCTCGCCTGGAAGCTGTCCCAGAGTCCGCTGCTGACGAAGCTGCTGATCGGTCCGGGCAATCCGGGGACCGCCCGCGTGGGCACCAACGTTCCGGTGCAGGCGGACGCTCCCGACGCGGTGGTGGCGGTCGCCCGGAGGGAGAAGGTGGACCTGGTGGTGGTGGGCCCCGAGGCTCCGCTGGTGGCGGGCGTTGCGGATGCGCTCGCCGCAGCGGGCATCCCCTGCTTCGGTCCGGTGGCCGGGGCCGCGCTCATCGAGGGCTCCAAGGCCTTCGCCAAGGAGATCATGGCCGAGGCGGGCGTGCCCACGGCGGCCTTCCAGGTGTTCGACAACGTGGCCGACGCCGAGGCCTACGCCATGGCCCAGGGCCGCATCGTCGTGAAGGCGGACGGACTGGCCGCGGGCAAGGGCGTCATCGTGGCGCAGGACGTCCAGGCCGCTCGCGAGGCGGTGCGCGCGGTGGGCCTCATGGGCGCGGCGGGCCAGCGCATGGTGCTGGAGGAGTTGCTCGAGGGCGAGGAGGTCTCCGTCATCGCCCTGTGCGACGGTGAGCGCTATGTGCTGCTCCCTCCGGCGCAGGATCACAAGCGGGTGGGGGAGGGCGATACGGGCCCCAACACCGGCGGCATGGGCGCGTATGCCCCGGCGCCCTTCCTGTCTTCCGCCCAGCTGTCCGAGGTGGGCGAGCAGGTGATTGCCCCGACACTGGCGACGCTGCGGCGGCGGGGAATCCCCTTCCGGGGTGCGCTGTATGCGGGGCTGATGCTGACGCGCAACGGACCCAGGGTGCTCGAGTTCAACGCGCGTTTCGGAGACCCCGAGACGCAGGTGTTGATGATGCAGCTGGCGGAAGACGTGCTGCCGCTGCTGGATGCGTGCGCGCGCGGCCGGCTGGAGTCCCGCCCGCTCGCCGTGCACCCGGGGGCCTCGGTGGGCGTGGTGCTCGCCGCCCATGGCTACCCGGAGGCGCCGAGGAAGGGTGACCGCATCCAGGGCGTCGACTCCGTCCCGGCCGATGCGCCCGTGTTCGTCGCGGGCGTGGAGGACAAGGGCGGTGCGTGGCTCACTGCCGGTGGCCGGGTGCTCACCGCGTGCGCGCGTGGCGCGGACCTGGCGGAGGCCCGCTCCAAGGCGTACGCCGCCATCGACCGCATCCGCTTCGAGGGCATGCACTTCCGCCGGGACATCGGCGCCAAGGGGCTACGGGCGCCTGGCACGACGCCGTGAAGCTGCTCGCGCGCTACCTGCTGAAGGAGCTGGTCATCCCCCTGGGGGTGTGGGTGGCGTTCCTCTTCCTGCTCCTCTTCGTCATGCAGTTCCTGCGGGGCACGGACGTGCTCCTCGGGTCCGCGGTGACGCTGCAGGACATGGGGCAGCTCCTCCTCTACCTCGCGCCGCACTTCCTGATGATGGCGCTGCCCATCGCCTTCCTGCTGGCCATCCTCCTGGGGCTGGGCCGGCTGTCGGAGGACCGGGAGCTCACCGCGCTGCAGGCGCTCGGCATCGGTCCGGTGCAGCTGCTCGCCGGGCCGCTGGCCATCGGCGCGGTGCTGGCCGGCTTGATGTTGCTGCTCACCTCCACCGCCGAGCCGTGGGGGCTCACCAGCGTCAAGGGGTTCGTGGCGGAGATCATCAAGAAGAACGTGGTGGGCGACGTGAAGTCGGGCGTCTTCTACGAGGATCTGTCCAACCTCACCCTCTACGCCGAGACGGTGGAGGGCGAGGAGCGCCGGTGGACGAACGTGTTGCTGTACGATGACCGCGAGCCGTCCTCGCCCCTGCTGATGCTCGCGCACAACGGGCAGGTGAACACGAACACCTCCGGACAGGTGCTGACGCTGGTGCTCGGCGATGGCGAGGCGCACCGGGCCAACCAGACCTCCTCGGCCTACTCGGTCGTCACCTTCCAGAAGGGAGAGATCGCCGTGGGCGTGGAGGGCTCCATGGGGCGCCGCAACCGCTTCCGCTCGCCCAAGGAGGAGCTGACGCCGGTGGAGCTGCTCCAGGCCGCCGACGAGGCCGAGCGCACCGGGGGAGACGCCCGGCCCTTCCTCATGGCGCTGCACAACCGCGTGGGGCACGCGCTCGCGCCGCTGTCCTTCGCGCTGCTGGGAACGCCGCTGGCCATTGGACGGAGGCAGGGCGGACGCGCGTGGGGCTACCTCTTCACGCTGGGCGGCTACGTGCTCTTCTACCTGCTCATGCGGCTCTTCGAGCAGATGGGACAGCAGGGCAAGCTGCCGGTGCCGCTGGCGGGCCAGCTCGCCAACATCCTCTTCTGCGCGGCGGGCGTGGTGGCCATGTACCGCGTCAACCGTTCGGGGACGGTGCGGTGAACCGGACGCTCTTCCGTTACGTGGCGCGCACGTACCTCCAGTTCGCGGTGGGCATCCTCGCCGCGGTGGTGACGGTGTTCCTCGTCGTGGACTTCGTGGACCGGGCGCGCAACTACACCGGCGAGGGCTGGGTCTGGAACGTGACGGTGCTGTACGCCAACAAGGCGCTGGTCTCCATCCAGCAGGTGGGGCCGGCGGCGCTGCTGCTGGCCGCGGGGGCCTCGGTGTCCTCCCTGCGCAAGCGGGGCGAGGTGACGGCGATGCGCGCCCTGACCTTCGGACCGGGCGCCCTCTATCTGCCCGTGGCGTTGTGCGTGGCGGTGGCCTGCGTGGGGCTCGTCGCCTTCGACGAGCTCGTCGTCGTCAAGGCGGCCCGGCGCGTGGAGCAGATCACCACCGAGAAGTTCAACCGTTGGGGTGACTGGGGCCTGTACCACAGCCCCAAGCAGTGGTTCCGCCGGGGGGACAACATCTTCTACCTGCGCGAGGGCAGTGCGCGAGAGGGCTTCAGCAACGTGGCGATCCTCACGGTGACGCCGGACTTCCGGCTGGCGAGGCGCCTGGACGCGAAGACGATGTCCCCGATGGAGGGCAGCCGCTGGAAGCTGAGCGGCGTGGTGGAGCGCTCCTTCACGAAGGACGGCCAGTCCCAGGTGCGCCAGTTGGACGAAGCCGAGTTCGAACTGGGCGTCACCCCGGACACCTTCCGCATCCGCCCCGGCCGGCCCGAGCAGATGCGGCTGCCAGTGCTGCGCGAGCAGATCCAGGCGCGCCGGGAGGTGGGGCTGGAGACGGGGCAGTTCTCGCTCGCGTTCCACAACCGCTTCGCCTACCCGTTGGCGGGCTTTCCCGCGGCGCTGCTGGCGGTGGGGCTGGCGCTGCGTCCGGGGCGCAAGGGGCACCTGACGGTGGCCATCGTCGAGGGGCTGCTCGTCTCGGTGACGATGTGGGGTCTGATGGTGGTGACCCGCACGCTGGCGATCTCCGAGCGCATGCCTCCGCCGGTGGCCGCGTGGCTCCCGGTCGTGCTGCTGGTGGTGGCCGCGGTCCTGTTGTGGATGCAGGGGGAGGGGTTGCTGCGGAGGCCAGGCACGTGAACGTGCGGCCCGAGGCGCTCGAGCGCTGGCTCCTGGTGTTCCTGGCCTTGTGGGGCGTGGGGTGCCTGTTCCTGGAGGCCCTGTCCGCGGTGGGGCTCGCGGGGTGCGCGCTGGGCGCGCTGGTGGTGGCCCGGCGGAGCGGCGTCACCGTGCGCGGGGCGTTGCGCGCCTGGGCGCCCCTGGTGGCCTTCCTCGCGTGGGCGTTGCTGGCGCCGCTGCTCTCCGGACACCCACCGAGAGGCACGGGCGTGGCGCGCCTGCTGGACTTCGTGGGCATCCCCGTGGCGGCGGTGGCGCTCGGTGCCCTGTCGGAGGCGCGGCGGGTGCGCCTGGCGTGGGTGCTGGGTGGAGTGTTCCTCGCCTCGTGCGCGGTGGCGGGGCTTCAGCACTTCGGGGTGTGGCCGTCGCCGGAGGCCTGGGCGCCGCTCGCGTGGACGCGCCTCCCGTTCGATCGCGTCTACGAGATCGTTCCCGGCACGGAGGATCGCTTCATGGCCGGGGGACTGCTGTTCCACCGGCTGAAGTTCTCGCACATCGGCGGCATGGCGGTGGCCTTCGCGCTGGGCGTGGGGCTGCACCTGGAAGGCCGTCGGCGCGCCATGGCGCTGACCGTGGCGGTGGTGGGGCTCGTCGCCGTGGGCCTCTTCCCGTACGCGCGGGCGGCCAGCGTGGCCCTGGTGGCGGTGATGGGGTTGGTGGTGGTGCTCGGCCTGCCGAGGCGCGTGGGCCTGCCCGCGTGCGCGGCGGTGCTGGGGCTGGCCGGGCTGGCGCTGGCCCTCAACCAGCCGCTGCGCGAGCGCTTCCTCAACAGCACCACGGAGAAGGGCTCGGGGAGCCGGACGGCGCTGCTGGAGACGGGCCTGTGCGCGGTGCGCCAGCATCCCATCACCGGCGTGGGCGCGGGACGCTTCCAGGCCCGCCTCTACGCCACTCCGGACATGCCGCAGCAGGCGCGCGATCACGTCGGCAAGTCGCACAACCAGTTCGTCAGCATGGCCGCCGAGGCGGGCGTGCCGGGTGCCATCCTCTTCGTGGTGCTGCTGGGCTGGCTCGCCTGGCGCTTCCCGCTGAAGCGGCCCGAGGGCCTGGGCGCACTCGGGGCGCTCGCCTTCTTCTGCCTGCTGTCGCTGCTGCACGATCCGCTCTTCCACGTGCAGGCCTCGCAGGCCCTGATGCTGGTGCTGGGCGCGGGGTTGAGCGGGCCGCCCTCGCGCTCCACCCCCAGTTGACTTCCTCGTCCATTGTACCGCTGAACGATTTCCCTCCCTGGGCGAGGACTGAAGTTGGACGGTTCGGGGGTCATTGCATGGCCCAGAGCAAAAGCAGGGTCCAGCCCCGAACATGTGCACTTCACACCGCGAGGTAGCCCACCAATTATTTGCGGTGCGTATGGACAACGAGAAGAACAAGCTGGCCGGGGCGGGACGTCTGCCTCTCCGGTTCGGCGACCACATGCGGCGTCTCAGAACCGCACGGAGACTCACCCAGGAGATGCTCGCCGAGCGCAGTGAACTGTCCGTCGACGCCATCCGGCGCATCGAGCGCGGTTCGTTCTCTCCCTCCCTCGAGACGCTGTCGAAGCTCTCGGCTGGGCTCAACGTGTCCTTGAGGACGCTGTTCCACAACTTCGAGCGCGAGCGGCCCGATCATGTCGCGGAGATCTGCGACTTCCTCTCGCGCCGCTCCGGACGCGAGCTCCAGCTCGCCTGGCGTGTCCTCCAGGCCATGTTCGAGGAGCGCTGAGACCCGGAGGATCCGCTGGGTAGGACCCGGCGGATGTTCCCTGTTTCTTCGCCGCTCGCTGGCTTAAGCAGCGCCCACCATGTCCACCCCGGCGGGAGCCCCGCCAGTCATTCTGCTGGTCGAGGATGAGTCCGACCTGCGGGACACCATCGAGGAGCTGCTGAGGGACGAGGGGTTCCAGGTGAAGTGCATGGCCGACGGCGAAAAAGCGCTCGAGTGGCTGTGCGGAGGTCGGAGGCCCGCGCTGGTGTTGCTCGACTTCATCATGCCCCGGATGAATGGCTGGACCTTCCTCGAGCGGATGCGGGCCGCTCCGGGGCTCGACGCGGTGCCGGTGGTCGCCATCAGCGCCCTGCCGGTGTCACATCCCTCCCTCTCCGGCGTGCTGCGCAAGCCCTTCGATCTCTCCTCTCTCGTCGACACCGTCCGGCGGTTCGCCGGGGGGTGACTGGCGAAGGGGGGCCGAGGCGGGCTAAGTCTCGGGGTGGGCCCAGGTGCGCCCGACTCCCCATGACCCAACCTGCTGCCAGTGAAATTCGTGTGGGCACGGTCCTGCAGGACACGTACGAGATCACCTCGCTGCTCGGAAAGGGAGGCATGGGCTCGGTCTTCCTGGCCCAACATCGCCGACTGCCCGGCCGGCAGGTGGCGGTCAAGGTCCTCCAGAACAGCGCGAGCCTGAACCCCGAGTCCTACGCGCGCTTCCGCCGCGAGGCGGAGATCGCCTCCAAGCTCGGCCATCCCAACATCGTCGAGGTGCTCGACTTCGACGCCCTGCCGGATGGCACGCCCTTCCTCATCATGGAGTGCCTGCGCGGCGAGAGCCTCGAGCAGCGGCTGGAGCGGGGCCGGCTCCCGCTCGAGCAGACGCTTCCCATCATCCGGCAGATCGGCTCGGCCCTCCAGGCGGCCCACCGCGCCGGGGTCGTCCATCGCGATCTCAAGCCCGCCAACGTGTTCCTCGTCCCCACCGACTCCGGCGGCGTGGTGGGCGAGCAGGTGAAGCTGCTCGATTTCGGCATCTCGAAGATGCTCGACTCGCAGACGCTCCAGACCCAGGAGGCGGTGCTGATAGGCACGCCGCAGTACATGTCGCCCGAGCAGGCGATGGGGAAGAACCGGGAGATCGATGCCCGGACGGACCTCTTCGCGCTCGGGTGCATCGTCTACGAGATGCTCTCCGGAACGCCGCCTTTCGCTGGTGATGGCGCGAGCGTCGTGCAGGTGATCTTCCGGATCGTCCACGTGCGGCCCGAGCTCCTGGCGGCCCTCTGTCCGGACCTGCCCGAGCGGGTTGTCGTGGCGGTGGAGCGGGCGCTCTCGAAGGACCCGGCGGAGCGCCAGCCGGACGTGGCCACCTTCATCCTGGAGCTGACCGGCAGTCCGCTCCAGTCGCTCACGGGCATCGCGGTGCCCTCGTTCTCCTCCTCGCGGGCGCGCTCCGTGCCGGCCCCGGAGGGGGAGGGTGGATTCGCCGCGACGCACGTGCCCCTCAACACGGCGCGCTTCCCGGCTCCTTCCAACGTGGGGGATGAAGGCGGGTTCGCCGCGACGCATGTGCCCTCGTCCACGGCGCGCTTCCCGGCCCCGGTCGCCGCCGAGGCGGATGACGTTGGATTCGCGGCGACGCTCGTCCCCGAGCCGACGGCGATGTCCCAGCAGCGGCCCGTCGCCGCTCCGGTCGTCCCCGCCACCGCGCCGCAAGTGACTCTGAGTCGCCCCGCGCCAAGGACGGGCCTGATGGCGGGAGCGGGAGTGCTGCTCCTCGGGTGCGTGGCCGCGGGCTGGTGGTTCGGGCCCCGGTTCGCGAGGGAACCCATCGAGCCGGTCGTCATGGTGGCACCCGCGGCCTCGGCCATGAAGGCGCCTCCTCCCGCGTCCCCTGTCGCGCCCGCCCCGGTGGTGGTCGCCCCTGCTCCTCCAGTGGCTCCTGCTGTCATCGAGCGCCGCCCCGCCTCGCGAGTGTCCTCGTCGAGCGAGACCTTGCCGGAAGAGGTGCGGAGCATGCTGCGGCAAGGCGAGCTCGCGCTGGCCGATGGCAAGACCGATGAAGCGCTCGAGCTCGCCTCACGGAGCCTGCGGATCCGCCCGTCTGGAGCGGGGTTCTCCTTGCGCACCCGTGCCCACTGCCGCCTGGGGTCTCTTGGCGACGCCAACGGGAATTGGCGGCAGGGGAAGACGCTGATGTCCGAAACGGAGCGTGACCGGGTCCGCCGGTTCTGCAAGAAGCACGAGATCCAGCTCTAGGCCAGCTGGAGTAGGTTCTTTCAGGGGTGCTCTTGCAGGAAAGGACGATGCACCTTCCGGTCGCGCTCCGGACGAACTGGTCCGACAGTCAGACCAGTTGAGCCCGAGCGCGCCCGGGACCTCCCTCTTGAGAGGACCTACCCCACGTGGCTTGGTTGTGAGCACTCGCGCCCACCGGAGCAGGTCCGGGCGCACCCGACAGGAGGAAGATGTGAGAGCGGTTCTGGCGACGTTCATCGCGGTAGCAATGCTGAGCGCTGTCCCCGCGCGGGCGGCTCCCGTGGAAGCGGGGAAGGTATTCTCTGGCCCCGAGGGTGAGCAGGTGGCGGTCGTCCCGCTCACCCCCATCGAGAGCAAGAAGGCCCTGATCCAGGTCCAGGGGACGGGGAGCGAGCTCGACGGCAAGGTCCTCCCCTACGAGGTCCGCGAGTCGGGCGACGACGTGTACTACACCACGCAGTGGCGGGGCCGGAGCTTCTCCACCTTCGTCATCGACACGCACGCGGGCCGCAAGACGAACTACCTCAACCTGCCCGGCCAGCGTGACAGCCTCAAGGTCTCCTTCGACGAAGCGCGCACCAAGGCCCTGAAGGCCCAGGACGTGTACGCGCTGCACAAGAAGCAGCAGTCGGACGGCACGCTCACGAAGCTGATGGCCTTCGATCGCAAGGCCGAGACGGCTCAGGCGGAGGAGGGCCTCGCCGAGTCGGTGAAGTCCATGAACGAGGCGTGTGGCACCTCGGTGAAGGTGACGCTCGACTGGGGCCGTATCTCGGACGATCTGCTCAAGAAGTACAGCATCGCTTCCTACTGCGGGACGCCCTTCGAGTCGCTGCGGAGGCTGTGCGAGTCGGCCGAGGCGAAGAAGGCCATCCAGGCCCAGGTGAAGGAGGTCTCCTGCCAGTTCGGCGAGGCGCTGAAGCTGGAGGTGCAGGCGGGCCGGGTGGGCTGGACGACGGCCCTGGACGCGTCGAACCAGGAGGAGTTCGCCACGAAGTACTTCGAGGAGAACCTCGAGTCCTCGCGAGGCCAGGGAGAGAAGCTCAAGGAGGGGATGCGCCTGGCGAAGACGCACGTGTGCACGGATGGGAAGGGCCACTACGTGGTGGTGGCGCCGGGTGAGGAGCAGGGCGTGAAGTTGTCCTATGGAGACGGGAGCAAGTTCGTCGCGGTGGCGCCTCCGCCCTGGGTGCTCACGGGCAATCACTTCCTGGAGCCGCGCTTCTTCAACAAGACGATGAACTCCTCGTTCCGCGGGCTCGACATGCGCGTGTACTCGGAGGTGAACGTGAAGGAGGAGCAGAAGCTCTGCGAGGTCCGCTGTGGTGAGCGGACCATCCCGTTCTCGATGCTCGAGTCCGAGAAGGTGCGCGAGGTGCTGAGCAAGGCCACCTTCGAGCCGAACCCGCAGAAGTTCGTGCCCTATGCGCTGCTGCGCGATCAGAAGGGCCGCTACTACCTGGTGGACCGCGGCTTCCATCCGTCCGAGGAGAAGAAGTTCCGGGTGTTCATCGGCCCCAAGGGCAACCTGCAGCAGCAGAAGATGACGGACGTGGTGTCCGACTCGGAGGGGGAGATCTTCTCGACGAAGAAGGGAGACCTCCGGCTGGTGGTGGACAAGGAGGCGCCCTCGACGTGGATCGAGAAGAAGAAGAAGACCGAGCTGCGCACGGTGCCTCTCTCCGAGAACCTGCCGCTCATCTACAACGAGCTTGGCGTGTACACGGGCGTCCGTCTGGGGACGCCGTGCGACGACCAGTGAGGAAGTAAGGAGGGCGCTTTGGGAGCGGAATGAGCGCCTGCTCTTCCGCTCCCCCCTCCGCCGTTCCCGAGGCGCCCGCCCCGCTGGCTGTCGGCGCCCGGTGTGCGTGGGTTGTACCTTTGGCGGTTCCGTGAGCTCGAGCCGCCTCCCACAACTGCGCGCGGACGTCCGCGCCCGTGCCGAGAACCGTCCCGGGGTCTACCGCATGCGTGGACCCTCGGGAGAGGTGCTCTACGTGGGCAAGTCGGTGAAGGTGCGGACGCGGCTGCTCTCCTATTTCCGGGCGCAGCGAGGGGAGAAGGCCGCGGAGATCATCGGACATGCGCACGGGGTGGAGTGGGAGTACGTCCCGAGCGAGTTCGCCGCGTTGCTGGAGGAGTTCCGGTTGATCAAGCGCTGGCGTCCGCCCTTCAACGTGGAGCACAAGCGGGACAGCCTGTTGTGCTTCATCAAGCTGACGCGCGAGCCGGTGCCCCGCCTGCTGGTCGTGGGGCAGGTCATCAACGACGGCTGTGAGTATTTCGGGCCCATCCGGGGACGGCAGCGCGCCGTGGAGGCCGTGCGTGCGGTATCGGATCTGCTGGAGCTGCGGGACTGTCCCTCGGACACGCCCATGCGACTCGCGGATCAAATCGACCTGTTCGGCTTGAAGGAGGATCCGCGCTGTATCCGGGGACAGCTCGGGCGCTGCGTGTCGCCGTGCGCGGGAGGGTGCACGCGCACCGAGTACCTCGCCCGTGTTGCCCAGGCGCGAGCCTTCCTGAATGGACTCACGGAGCAGCCGCTCGCCCACCTGCGCGAGCGCATGAGCATGGCGTCCAGTTGCCTCCAGTTCGAATACGCCGCGGATCTCCGTGACCGGGCCGAGACCTTGGAGGGCGTGCAGGCCGAGCTGGTCCGGATCGGGCAGGACGTGGAGCGCCTCTCCTTCCTCTACACGGTGCCCGGCCATGACGGAGAGGACCGGGTCTACATCGTGCGCCGGGGCAGCGTGCGCGCCGAACTGTCTGCTCCGCGGACTTCCGGAGAGCGACAGATGTTGGAGGAGAAGGTGAGCGAGATCTTCGAGCGGCCAGAGCCCAGGACGGTGGGCTTGCGCGCCCACGAGGCGCAGGAGGTGCTGCTCGTGGCTCGCTGGTTCCGTCTCAACCCCGCCGAGCTGGAGCGGACCGTGTCGGTATCTGGTCTTGTCCGGACGGGAGTGTCGGGCTTCGAGGGGGACTCTCCAGGATAGGGGGTCTCCGTCAAGGCTGTCCCAGACAAGCCTCCTCGTAACCCCATCGCTCCGCATCCTTGCCGGAGTCCAACTCCTGCCTCAGCTTCTCCAGTGAGACCGTGGGCGGCACGTCGATGGCGATGAGCCGGGGAAGATGGCTCTGTTCCGTCGAGCAGCCCAATTGCTGAAAGTGCGCACGAGCAGCCGGCACATCCGACGGGTCGTAGACGATGACCCGAATCGTACTGTGTCCCGAGGGAAGAACGACCTCCTTGAAGCGAAAGACGTTCTCCTCCGGCACGGCTGAGACAATGTCGTTCACGGCGACGCCGAGCGCGAAGAACGGAATGTTGTCGAGCTTGAAGAGACCCTCACCCACCTTGATGGCCCAGAGCGTCTCCGCACTGGCTGGCGGGTAACCGTCCTCGTCCTGATCCAGCTCGAACAACAGTTTTACATACTGCTCGGGAGCGGGCTCCGTCATGGTCGAATTACCTTCACTGCTCCTTGTCACTCTTCTTGATATTGAAATCCCGGCAAAGGACCTGCCCGTTATCGGGAGTTCCAGGGCCCCCTTTGGACTTGGGAATCACATGATCGACCTGTGTCTCGTTCTTGGGAGGTGTAATACCTTTCTGATGTTGCTGAGCTGGAACCGTCTCGACACCACACTTCTCACATTGTGTCTTGCCTCCATTGCGAGAAGCATTGTCCTGCTTGACCGTGAGCTTGTCCTTCTGCGTAAAACGCGAGCCGGGGCGCTTGCCAGCGATTGTCTCCAGAATAGGAGTCGCGGGTACTTCATCAAGGTTCAGCGAGCCTTCCAGGTTCGTAGCCGCAGTCGCTTGCTGCTGGACAGCAGGCCAACATTCCACTCCTGTCATCCCGACCAGGAATGGAAGGAGCGCCACGAGAACGAACGGATGGAGACGTCGCATGTCTCCATCCTGAGCGACGGTGGAGCCCTCGGCAATCCGGAAGGCGAGCGACACTTCTTTTCGTTGCCAGTCCCGAGGGGCGGGTGTGGAATCCCACCATGGCTCAGCCTTCGCGCCGTCACCCGGGTAACGCGCCCGGCCCCTGGTTCGTCGATGATATGTGCACTGACTGTGATGCCTCGCGACAGTGCGCGCCCGAGCTGTTCGGGGAGAAGGATGGCAAGACGGTCGTCTTGCGCCAGCCCTCCACCGAGGCCGAGATCGTGGCCGCCACGCGCGCGATGCTCATCTGCCCCACGAACTCCATCGGAGTGGTGGGGCTCGAACCGCGCACCGAGGGGCTCTTCCCCTTGGAGCTCGAGGCGGGGGTGTACCTGTGCGGCTTCAACTCGTCGAGATCCTACGGGTCCAACTCGTTCTTCGCGGTGCGGAAGGCCGGGAACTTCCTCGTGGACTCGCCGCGCTTCGTGCCGCCGCTCGTGAAGCGCTTCGAGTCACTCGGAGGGGTGCAGGACATCCTCCTCACGCACCGCGATGACGTGGCCGACGCGGACCGGTATGCGGCCCACTTCGGCGCGCGTGTCTGGATTCACGAGGAAGACCGCCATGCGGCGCCCTATGCGACCTCGCTGGTGCGGGGCCAGGAACCGGCGACGATACGTGAGGGTCTGGTCGCGCTGCCCGTGCCCGGACATACGCGGGGCAGCATGATGTTCCTGCTGGAGGATCGCTATCTGTTCACCGGCGACTCGCTGTACTGGAGCCGCGAGAACCAGCGGCTCTCCGCCTTCCAGAGGCAGTGCTGGTATTCGTGGGAGAAGCAGGCCGAATCGCTCGCCCGGCTCGTCGACTCCGTGCGCTTCGAGTGGGTGCTCGCCGGCCATGGAGGCCGGCACCATGCTCCGCACGAGGTGCTCCGCGCCTCATTGTCAGCGCTCGTCGAGCGCATGCGAAAGGGCGAGTCTCATGCTGATGAAGGGTGGCGGGGCATCGCGTGGTGAAGTCCTCCCCGCGCGTCTCGCCATGCCACCGCGCGGGGCTCAGCGTGCCTCGAGCGCCCGGCGGTAGGTGGCCAGCGTCTTCCGGGCGCAGTCCTCCCAGCTGAACAGCGCGGCGCGGTTGCGCCCCTTCTCCGTGAGCTCCCGGCGCAGGGCGTCGTCGCGCAGCAGCTTCATCGCCGTCTCGCGCCAGGCATTCGCATCGTCCGGGGAGAGCAGCAGCGCGGCCTCACCCACCACCTCCGGCAGGGACGTGGCTCGCGCGGCCACCACCGGGGTGCCGCAGGCCATCGCCTCCAGCGCGGGCAGTCCGAAGCCCTCGTAGCGCGAGGGCAGCAACAGCGCGGTCGCGGCCCCGTAGAGGCGCGGCATGTCGTCCTCGGGCAGGTCGGCCAGCTCGATGGTGCTGTCCGGGAAGCCCAACTCCCAGACCGCCTTCTTTCCCGCGAGCAGGACGATGGGCACCGGCAGCGACGGTGCGATCTCCGCCAGCATCCCGAGGTTCTTGAAGGCCTTCGTGTTGCCCACCGCCAGGAAGAAGCGTGGCGGCAGTCCCCGGCGCTCCCGGAAGTCCTTCAGCTCCGAGGCCGCTGGCGGCTGGTAGCGCGCGTCCACCCCGTTGGGAATCACCTGGAGGCGGTACGGCGACAGGCCGAGCTCGCGCGCCAGCTCCTCGCGGGAGAACTCGGAGACGGTGATGAGCGCCCGCGCCGTCTTCGCCCGAGGGCCCACGATGAGCTTGTAGTAGGCGCGGCGGCCCGGGCCGTACTGCTCGGACAGCACCAGGTGGTTGGCGTCGTGCAGCGTGGCCACCAGCCGTCCGGGCCACAGCGCGGGCACGGAGAAGGACGTGGCATGAAACAGGTCCGGCCCCAGCCGGGCGAGCGAGGCCCCGAGTGCCGGCTGCTCCAGCGGCGACAGGAAGCTCGCCGGGCAGCGGTGCAGGGGGATGCGCGGGGTGAGGGCGCCGAGCCCCGCCGGCAGCCCCTCCGGGCCCGTGAGGCCACTGAAGCGCAGGTCCGGGGCCATCTCCGGCAGCCGGCACGCCAGCTCCAGCGCGTATCGCGCGATGCCGTGCAGCCGGCCACGGACCATCCGCAGGTCGATGAGGACGCTCGCCACGGAGCAGGCACTACCACACGCGCGGGCCTCCGTGGGGGGCTCGGTTGCCCGGTTGTCGGCATCGGGGCCAAGCGGTGGTACAAGGCCCGCCCGTGAAGGTCGCCCTCGTCCACGACTGGCTCGTCACCCAGCGCGGCGGTGAGCACGTGCTCGAGGCACTGTGCGAGCTGTTCCCGCAGGCGGACATCCATACCCTCGTCCACCGCCCCGGTGTGGTGCACCCGCGCATCGAGTCGCGGCCCATCCACACCTCCGTCCTCCAGCGCATTCCGCGCATCCACAAGCTCTACCGGCACTTCCTCCCCGTCCTGCCCCAGGTCATCGAGTCCATGCGGCTGGAGGGGTACGACCTCGTCGTCTCCTCCAGCCACTGCGTGGCCAAGGGCATCCGCAAGCCGCCCGGGGCGAAGCACCTCGCGTACGTGCACGCTCCCATGCGCTACATGTGGGACCTGTTCGACGACTACTTCGGGCCCGGGCGCGCCTCGCTCCCGGTGCGCGTGGCGGCGCACGCCGTGCGGCCGTACCTCCAGAAGTGGGACCGCGAGAGCACCGCCGGCGTCGACCGCATCCTCGTCAACAGCCAGCACATCGCCGGCAAGGTGCGGCGCTTCTGGGGCCGCGAGGCCCAGGTGGTGTACCCGCCCGTCGCCCTGGAGCGCTTCTGCCAGCACCCGCTGGAGGGACTCGGCCAGGGCGGCTACTACCTGTGGCTGGGTGCCTTCGCCCCGTACAAGCGGCTCGACATCGCGCTGGAGGCCTTCCGCCAGCTGGACGCGCCGCTCTGGGTGGTGGGCACCGGTCAGGAGGCGGCCAGGCTCACCTCGGGGGCGTTGCCCTCGCACATCCGTTTCCTCGGTCCCGTGTCGGACGAGGCGCTCGCCGGCCTCTATCGCGACGCCCGCGCCCTCATCTTCACCGCCGAGGAGGACTTCGGCATCGTCCCGCTGGAGGCGCAGGCCTGCGGACGTCCTGTCATCGCCTACGGGCGGGGTGGGGCGCTGGAGACAGTCAGCCCTCGCACGGGCCTCTTCTTCGACGCGCAGACGCCGGACGCGCTGGTGGAGGCCGTGCGCCGCTTCGAGCAGTGGGAGCCCGAGTTCCGCCCCGCCGACGCCCGCGCCCAGGCCGAGCGCTTCAGCCGGGCCGCCTTCCTGCGCTCCATCCAGGCAGAGGTGGACGCGGTGATGGGGACCTCGACCCCGTCCTCCATCCGGGCCGCCGTACCCTGACATCGCTGTCCTGGGTGCCCCCCTTTTCCGAGGGGTCTCCCGGGGTCCGGGAGGCTCGCACTGTTGGCCACAAGCAGGGGCAACCCCTTGGATTCCGGGCGGTTTCCGTGTTAGGAGCGCTCCGGCCGCATGGGGTATGTGGTTGTGGACGGCGTGTCGGGGTGGGGTGCGACGATTGCAGGTGGCGGCCGAGCGTTTTGCAGGCCACAGAAGGAGGCCCGCGTGTTCAGCCGGTTCCAGCGCTTCTATACGTCCATCAAGGTCGCCGCCGACGTGGTGATGCTGACGGTGGCGTTCGCGCTCGCCTACGTCACCCGCTTCGAGGGCCCCATCCCCGTGTTCCACGGGTTGCCGCCCCTGGATGACACGTTGCTGTCGTTGGCGACGGTGCTCGTCGTCTTCCCGGTCACCTACCGTCAGTCGCGGCTGTACGCCACCAACCGGGCGCGCACGCACATCGGCGAGGTGTTCGAGGTCTTCAAGGCCACCGTCATGGCCACCCTCATCGTGGTGGCGCTGACGTACTTCACCCGCGAGCGCTACTCGCGTCTGATGCTGGCCTTCTTCTCCGGCTACTCGTTCCTCGGCGTGTCGCTGGTGCGGCTGGTGCTGCGCGAGGTGCTCAACGAGGTGCGCCGGCGCGGCTACAACCTCAAGTCCATCCTGCTCATCGGCGCGGGCGAGCTGGGCCAGCGCGTCATCGAGACGGTGGAGAGCCACCGCGAGCTGGGCTTCCGCGTGGTGGGCATCCTCACGTTGCGGCCCGAGAAGGTGGGCCAGCAGGTGCGGGGCGTGCCCGTCATCGGCCATGTGAAGGACGTGGACACCGTGCTGGATGCGCGCCCGGTGGATCAGGTCGTCATCGCCGTGCCGCTCGAGGATCAGGCCGCCGTCAAGCCGCTGATGGAGCAGCTCGCGCTGCGCACGGTGGACGTGAAGGTGGTGCCGGACCTCTACCAGTACGTCACCCTGTACGGCGGGCTCGAGGAGTTCGGCGGGCTGCCCATCATCAGCCTCCAGGGCGATCCGATGACGGGCTGGAACATGGTGGCCAAGCGCGTCTTCGACATCCTCTTCGCGCTGGTGGCCATCGCGGTGAGCGCCCCCATCATGTTGCTGGTGGCCCTCGCGGTGAAGCTCACCAGCCGCGGCCCCATCCTCTACGCCCAGGAGCGCATGGGCATGGATGGCGAGACTTTTCATATTCTCAAATTCCGAACCATGCGCGTGGACGCCGAGGTCCGTGGCGCGATGATGGCCAGCAAGGAGGACCCGAGGCGCACGCCCATCGGCACCTTCCTGCGCAAGTACTCGCTCGACGAGCTGCCCCAGTTCTTCAACGTGCTGTGGGGCGACATGAGCCTGGTGGGCCCCCGCCCCGAGCGGCCCGTGTTCATCGAGGAGTTCAAGAAGCAGATTCCCCGCTACCACCTGCGCCACAAGGTGAAGGCCGGCATCACCGGCTGGGCGCAGATCAACGGCCTGCGCGGGCAGACGTCCATCCAGAAGCGCATCGAGTACGACCTGTACTACATCGAGAACTGGTCGCTGCTGATGGACCTGAAGATTCTCATCCGCACTGCACTGGGCGGCTTCCTGTCGAAGAACGCCTACTAGCTCGCTGCCGGGGCACCCGGGCACGGCTGTGGGGTGCCGCACGGCTGGGAAGCGAGTCGCGTGCGCTCTTGGGCTTGGTCCGGTCTAGTATCGGAGCCCCATGGCCGAACAGCTCGGAGCGCACCTGGTCCGCAAGGGCCTCATCACTCAGCCTCAGCTCGATGAAGCGCTGAAGTCGCAACTCATCTACGGCGGCAGTCTGGGCATCAACCTGGTCGAGCTGGGTGTGCTCGACCTGGATGCGTTGGGACAGGCACTGTCGGACGTGTACCACTTCCCCCTCGCGACGGACGCGGAGATGGAAGCGGTGCCCGCGGAGACGCTCGCCCAACTCAAACCCGAGCTGGCTCGGAGCCACCTGGCCTTCCCGCTGGCCATCGAGGGTCGCCGCATGAAGGCGGCCATGGTGGCGCCGTTCGATCCGAAACACCTGGACGCGCTCGGCTTCGCCACGGGCATGCGCATCGTGCCCTCCATCGTGCCCGAGCTGCGCCTCTTCCACTTCCTGGAGAAGCGCTACGGCATCCCCAAGCCGACGCGGCCCACTCGCCCCGGTCAGCCCAAGCTCGCGGTGGGGCAGGGCGCTGCTCCGGCTCCGAAGCCCGCGTCTGCTCCGCAGCCGTTGCAGGCTCAGCCCGCGCAGGTGCCTCCTGCTCCGGCACAGCCGGTGGCCGCGTCCGCGCCGAGGCCTCCGGCCGCGGGTGCTCCAGCTCCTTCGACTCCGGCGCAGCCCTCGCCAGCGCCCGGGGCTCCTTCCGCCGCCGTGCGTGCGGGGCCTCCGGCCGCGGGTGCTCCGGGTGCCAACCCAGGGGCGGCTCCTCAGGCGCCGTCCGCGGCGGCTCCCGTGGCGAACCAGCCTCCCGGCATGCGGCCCGCGCCCTCGGCCGCCGGGCCCGTCGCGAAGCCCGCGGCACCCGTGGCGGGAGCGCCCGCTGGTGCCCCCGTGGGCGCGGTTGCTCCGAAGCCCGCGATGACGGCGGGTGCTCCAGTGCCAGGGGCTCCGGGAAGTGTTCCGGCCGGGGCCGCCTCGCCTCGTCCTCCGGGTGCTCCCGGTGCGCCGGGGGCGGGGCCTTCCGCGCAGCCGCCGGCGGCGGGGACGTCCCCGCCGCCTGGCGCGGCGGTGCCTTCGCGGCCTCAGGCGGCTCCTGGCGCGCCCGCCGCACCGGGGAGTGCTCCGGCGGGTTCCGCACCCGCTCAGCCCACCTCCGCTGCCGCCGCGCCGAAACCCGCCGCCGCGCCCAACGCCGCCGTGCCTCCTCGGCCTGCCCCGGCGGCCGGAGTGTCCACGACGCCTGGAGTAACGGGTGCACAGTCTCCAGCGGCGAAGCCGCCTGTCGGGCCGACGGCTCCGGGCTCGGCACCGGCCGGCGCCGCGCCCTCGCAGCCCGCCTCCCCTGGAACGTCTGCTTCGCCGGGCGCTCCGGCGGTTGCGAAGCCGGCGGGTTCCGTGCCCACGACGGGTGCCCCCTCGCACCCCGGTCCGAATCTGCCTCCGGGCATGTTGCCTCGGAGTGCCCCGGGAACGGCTCCCTCCGGGGCCGCCACGGTTCCTCCTGCTCAGGGGGCGACGCCGGGAGCGGCGTCCGTGCGTCCTCCGGCGCCTGGCGTGTTGCCGCCTCCTCCTGGTGCCCAGGTGCCTCCGGGTGCGCCCGCGACGGCGCGTCCTCCCGGGGCCCAGCCTCCTCCGGGGATGTCGTCGCGTCAGGAGCCCGCGAGTGCCTCGAGTCGCCCCGGGCCCGCGCCCGTGCAGAGCGGAGCGGTTCCTCCCGCTGGCCAGGCACCGGCTCCCTCGGCCGTTGCTCCGGGGGCGAGCCCTTCCTCGCAGCCCGCACCGGCCCAGAAGGCAACGCCTCCGGGCCCGGGGACTCCGCAGCCCGCGGCTGGTGCACCGCGCGCGTCGGTGCCTCCTGGCGCTCCCGCTTCACAGGCCGCGCCTGTTTCAGCTCGGGCTCCGGGCGCTCCGGCGCCCACCGCCTCGCAGGCCTCGCCCTCCGCGCCACAGGCCTCGGCTCCGGGTGGCGTGCAGTCCTCTCCGCCCGTGGGACAGGCCCAGGCCGCGCCTCCCGCTCCCGTTGCCTCGGCACCGGAGGTGAAGCCTGCTGGGTCCTCGCCGGACATCGCGCACAAGCCCGAGGTGACTTCCTCGCCGGGCGCGGTGGCTCCGGCTCCTGTCTCCGCGCAGGCCGAGCCTCCCGCTGCCTCCGCTCAGTCCGTGCCCGCTCCGGCGGCGCCCGTGGAAGCACCCGCACAGAAGTCGGATCCCTCGTTCGAGCAGGATCGGAAAGCGGTCTCGCTCGTGGTGGAGAGCGAGGCGTTCGTTGCTCCCATGGAGGAGCCCGCGGATGCCGCGGTCCAGGCACCTCTGGCGGCCGAATTCGTGTCCGCCACTCCGTCTCTCACGCCAGAGCCGAAGAAGGAGGAGCGGGCTCCCGAGGCGTCCGAGGTGGTGCCGTCTGCGTCCGAGGCGGGTCCGAGCGGTGCGGATTCCGAGCGCAAGGCCAGGGTCGCGCCCGCGCCCGTCGAGCTACCGAGAATGCCCTCGAGGGAGCTGGAGGTGACGTCGAACCTGGAGCTCATGAAGTGGCGCCAGGCGGAGGCGGCGAAGGCCGGAGCGGACGCCGAGCCCGTGTCTCCCTGGGAGCGGCGGGCCATCGAGGTGGACTTCTCGTCCGATGCCGCGAGCGCCATCCAGGCCGCTTCTTCCGGCGCGCAGGAGGAGATCCCCCTGGCATCCGTCCACGAGTTCATCCCGACCTGGGATCCGTCCGCCGAGTCGGCGGCGAGCTCCTCGGACTCGGCCGAGAGCGCCCAGGGCGGGGACTCCCAGGGCGGGCAGCTGGTGCAGCTCGAGGAGGCGCTCGAGGCGCTGCGGCAGGCGACGACGCGAGGCGCGCTGGGCAAGGTGCTGCTGTCCTACTGCCAGGGGCGCTTCCCGCGGGGCTTCCTGCTGGGAGAGACGTTCGGCTTCGCCCGGGTGGGGCGCGGGTACGGCCCCGGGAGCAACAAGCCCGCGGTCAACGCGTTGCAGGTGGATCTCGATGCGCCCTCGCTCCTCGCCATGGCCGCGGCCGGTGGCAGGCTCGTGGTCTCCAGCATGCCGGAGAGCCAGGAGGACGAGGCCCTCTTCGCGGCCCTGGGCGAGTCGTTCTCGCACCTGATGGCCGCGCCGATCCGCGCGAGCGAGCGCACCGTGGGCTTCGTCGTCCTCGATGGCGGTCCCTCTCCGTTCGGCGCGGAGGAGCTCGACGACCTGGAGAAGCTCGTGTCCGCTGCGTCCGAGGCCTACGGCCGGTTGAGCGGCTCCTCGTTCTGAGCGGGGAGCCGCCGTGCCCGTTCTCCTGCTGTCGCCTCGCTTCAGCTCGGATTCGATCGCGCTCGCCACGGAGGCCTCGCGGCTTTCGTGGCGGGTCCACCGGTTGCACGATCGGCGTCCTCCCGCGCGGCTGGCCGAGGAGGACCTCGTCTTCTACGGGGAGTCATTGCTGGCGGACACCATCGGCAAGGCGCTGGGCCTGGCCCTGCTCGAGCCCGCCGCCGACACGCTGTCCCTCCTGCCCGAGGAACTCGTGCGCCGGGACGTGCGATTCACCACGCTCGGCGCGGCCCGGGGCGAGCGGTTCCCGCGATTCGTCAAACCCGCCGACGAGAAGCAGTTCAGGGCCTCGGTCTATCACTCGGGTGCGGAGCTTCCCGGTCCCGAGGTGCTCGAGGACGGTCTTCCCGTCCTGACGGCCGAGCCCGTGTGTTGGCTCGACGAGTACCGCTGTTTCGTTCTCGAGGGCCGTGTCGTGACCGCGAGCCCCTACGCCTGGAAGGGCGAGCGCGAGGAGTCTTCTCTGGCCTCGTTCGATCTGGAGGGGGCCAGGACCTTCGCGGCCGAGGTGCTCGCGAGGGCAGGGGACTCGTTCCCCTCGGCGGTCGTCCTCGACGTGGGACGCATCGAGGGGCGAGGGTGGGCCGTGGTGGAGCTGAACCCCGCATGGAGCTCGGGTCTCTACGCGTGTGACGCGGCCGGTGTGCTTCGGGTGCTTCAGCGGGCCTCGGGTACGTCGCGGACGGTGGCCTCGGGTGATGCGCGATGGCTGCGTCCTCTGCCCAATATCGAGGGATAGCAAAGAGAACTCAGCTGTAGTCACTCATATTGCTGCAGCTGAGTTAGACACGAGATGTCTCGCCCTGTCCTCTGCGGGCTGGCTTGCTGCGACCACGTGGCGATGAGGATGCGCGAGTTCCGGTACGTCGTGCCGATGGGTTACGCTTCCCCTTTACGCCAAGACTCGATGGCGTTGGAGGGAATGCCTCTATGACCAAAACAACAAGCACGGTATGGTTCGTGCCGCGAATTGTCTTTTTGGTTTTAACCGGGACAACCTTGATGTTGCTCGACAGTGGTGCGCTATGCTGCGTCTCGTGAGTGTGGTTGGTTAGGTCCAATATTACCAAGACCCCGGCGGCCACTGTTCGGCCAGATGCGTAACTTGCTGCTTGCTCGAAGTGACGAGTGATGCCTTGTGCAGGGTTCTTGCCGAGCTTCTTTGCCTTCAGCTCGATTGGTGTGTCGTCGAGGACGAGGTCGATTCTCCCTTGCCCCATTGTTACCTCAGACTGCACTGGCCCATTCGCCCCTTGCAGGAACGTTAGTAGGCGCTGATGAAAGTCTTTCTCGCGCACGTTCTTCCCGAAAGGGCTGCCTTGCCTGCATGAGTCGGCGAAGCGGAGCAGGTGGCTTACGACAGTTTGCAGACTGCGCGGAGGCGGGCTTAGAATGCCGTGTTCGTCTATTTTGTTGCGGACGTCTTGAATCGTGAAGCGCAATACATCGAGATGTTTGGCCCCCAGTGGCATGGGGGTGACAGTAATTCGATCGCGCAGTGAATGGAGCGTTGTTACGAGTTGGCGAGCGCGTATTTGGCGCTCCTCGAAGGGATACGTCCGATATTGTATGAGAAACTGCCGTGCTTCTATCGTAGCGTTAGCGAAGCTTTCTGGAAGCTCCTCAAGAAGGCGTATTGCCTCGGCCGGTTCATGTACAGTACCGGCGGCATCAGCTGCAAAGACTCGATAGAATTCGGCAATTGCATCGTCGATGCTGAATGTGGCGGGCGGAAGAATGGCGTCCAGTGCTCTTGCTCGCCAGCGTTCGAGTATGTTGGGGTGGGGTGTGTATTCCCATCTTACTAATCGTGTGGTTTTGAGTATAGCCCCAGTTGCTGATATCTCGCGCCGAATAGGGTCGACTGGGAATACGTAAACGACAACGGCTTCTATCCTTGCGTCTGGAAATGCGCTGAACTCTCGTCTTGTAAGCGGGTCGTCGAGGTTGGCTTCGTTGGGTTGGGCATTGGCGAGCTTTCGGCGTCGCACATGCACGCCAACGATACGAGCCTTTCCAGGTGCTATGTGGCCGCGCAAATTAAGTGCCACCAGAAAGACTCCGTTCGGCATGGTGGCAAATTCGCATCCACCATGGGGGTCAAGGAATCCGCTCAAGCCATCGGATGCCATGAGAACAGTATTCTCGGAATCGGTGAGGCCGTGATGGAAATGCTTGCCAGATAATGGGTGTGGAGTGCTGCCGTTGTTTTGAAGCGCATATGCGACGTACTCTTCGATGTCGCCGTTGGGTTGGATAAATGAGTATCTCTCGATGGTGATGTGTATGTGTTTGGCGCTCATGAACAGGTGCTAACGTTTCTTTTTCGGTTTCTGAGTGGGCCGTGCGCTCATTCGAGAGGTCGTGTTGGTGGGAGTTGGGGCCTGAGTCGAAGGCTTGAGTCGACTTGGCTTTGTCTTTGTGCTGGTAAATGGATTCTTGCTGAGTGCGTCGAGATCGAGGCCATCAAGGCCACCACCGTGCTGTCGCGGCGCCGACGGGATTGGGCATGCCCAAAGGGCTGCAGCTTGCTTTTTCTTCGTTGCCAAAGGTTGTACCTCGCTCACCCTGTCTTGGTTTCCTGCTTGGGTGGTGTCGGAGGAGGCGGAGCGGCGTTGGCTTTAGATTGAAGCCGGGCGGGAGTAACGGCAGCTGCTGCGAACGGGCTGTGCGGTGTGGCATCTACGTCGAGCCCGTCGAGACGCCCAACTCTTTTGGATTCACTTCCGATTACGAGCTTGCTGAGGTGCACCGGGGCTCGTTCAGATGTCATATCTACTTCTCGCCTTTGCTATTGCTGCTGGATGAGGGCGGAAATGGCGTGGCTTGGGCGGGTGGCGGCGATGGCAGCCGAGACGGAGTGATGCCGGTTCCTGAGAACGGTGACATTGTGCCCGCATCCGTTGTCAATCCTTTGTGTTTGCTGGGTTCAGCCGGCCTTTTTAGGAAAAACAAATCTTTCTTCATGGTTAATCCTCGTTGTCTCTTGCGCCTATGTTCCCGTGTTGCTGCTCGGATGTTCAGGCTGTGGGCTTAATAAAAGCCCCAACGGTTACCCGTTGGGGCTTGGTGGAAAAGCGACAGGGGCAGCGCCTTATACAGTCGCTGCCTCTTTATTTTTCAGCTCAGCTGCAGCCGCTCGTGGTGCCGCAGTTGCTGCACTTGTAGCAGGCCCCGTTGCGCACCATGATCTCTCCGCACGTGTGGCACGGCGGCGCGTCCGCCTGGTTCAGGTACGTCTTGCGCGGCGTCGACATCGGCAGCGCCACCGACGCCACCTGCACCGGCTTCGCCGCCTCCACCGCCACCTGCTTCTCCACCGCCTCCTCCATCCCCTCGGCCTGCTCGCTCGGCAGGAACTTCAGCGACAGCCACCGGAAGATGTAGTCGACGATCGACTTGGCGATCGGCACCGCCGGGTTGCCCGTGAAGCCGCTCGGCTCGAAGCGCGTGTGGCTGAACTTGTCCACCAGCACCTGCAGCGGCACCCCGTACTGCAACGCCAGCGACACCGCCGTCGCGAAGCTGTCCATCAGCCCGCTCACCACCGAGCCTTCCTTCGCCATCACGCAGAAGAGCTCGCCCGGCGTCCCGTCCTCGTACATGCCCACCGTCAGGTAGCCCTCGTGGCCACCGATGGAGAACTTGTGCGTGATCGCCTGCCGCTCGTCCGGCAGCCTCCGGCGCATCGCGTTGGCGTCCCTCGCCGCCGCCAGCGCGGGCTCGGCCACCGCCGCCTTCGTGTCCTTCACCTTGTCCTTCGACGTGTTCAGCGGCTGGGTCCGCTTGCAGCCGTCGCGGTACACCGCCACCGCCTTCAGCCCCAGCTTCCACGCCTCCAGGTACGCCTTCTCGATGTCCTCCACCGTGGCGTCCGACGGCATGTTCACCGTCTTGCTGATGGCCCCCGACAGGAACGGCTGCGTCGCCCCCATCATCTTCAGGTGGCCCATCCACTGGATGCTGCGCTGGCCCTTCGCCGGCTTGAAGGCGCAGTCGAACACCGGCAGGTGCTCGGGCTTGAGGTGCGGGGCGCCTTCGATCGTCTCGTGCTTGTCCAGCCACGTGATGATGTCCTGCGCCTGGGTCTGCGGGTAGCCCAGCTTCTCCAGCGCCTGCGGCACCGTCTGGTTGACGATCTTCAGCATGCCGCCGCCCACCAGCTTCTTGTACTTGATGAGCGCGATGTCCGGCTCGATGCCCGTCGTGTCGCAGTCCATCATGAAGCCGATGGTCCCCGTGGGCGCCAGCACCGTCACCTGGCTGTTGCGGTAGCCCATCTCGGTGCCCAGCGCGAGCGCCTCGTCCCAGGCCTTCTTCTGGGCCTCGAACAGCTCCTCGCTCACTCCCACCGGCTGCACGTTGTAGGCCGCCTTGCGGTGCTTGCGGATGACGCCGAGGAACGGCTCCTCGTTCTTCTTGTAGCCCGCGAACGGCCCCATCTTCCCGGCCATGCGCGCGCTCATCGCGTACGCCTCGCCGCACATCAGCGAGGTGATGGCCGCCGCGTAGTTGCGGCCCGCGTCCGAGTCGTACGGCAGACCCGTGGCCATCAGCAGCGCGCCCAGGTTGGCGTAGCCCAGTCCCAGCGGCCGGAACGCGTGGCTGTTCTGGGTGATCTTCTCCGAGGGGTACTTGGAGAAGCCGACGATGATCTCCATCGCCAGCAGCACCACGTCCACCGCGTGCTTGAACGCCGTGACGTCGAAGTCCCCGTCGATGGTGCGGAAGTGCATCAGGTTCAACGACGCCAGGTTGCAGGCCGAGTCGTCGAGGAACATGTACTCGGAGCACGGGTTGGACGCGTTGATGCGGTCCGTGTTCGAGCAGGTGTGCCAGTTGTTGATGGTGCTGTCGAACTGCAGGCCCGGATCCCCGCACAGGTGCGCCGCCTCGGAGATCTCCCGGAACAGGTCGCGCGCCTTGAAGGTGTCCATGGGACGCCCGTCGCGCACCGCGCGCGTCGTCCACGCGCTGTCGTTCACCACCGCGCGCATGAACTCGTCGGTGACGCGCACCGAGTTGTTCGAGTTCTGGAAGAACACCGACGAGTAGGCCTCGCCGTTGAAGCTCGGGTCATACCCGGCCTCGATGAGCGCCCAGGCCTTCTTCTCCTCGCTGGACTTGCAGCGGATGAAGTCCAGCACGTCCGGGTGGTCCGCGTTGAGGATGACCATCTTCGCGGCGCGGCGCGTCTTGCCGCCGCTCTTGATGACGCCGGCGAACGCGTCGAAGCCCTTCATGAAGGACACCGGGCCCGACGCGGTGCCTCCACCGGCCAGCAGCTCCTTGCTCGAGCGGATGGTGGACAGGTTGCTGCCCGTGCCCGAGCCGTACTTGAAGAGCATGCCCTCCGTCTTCGCCAGCCCGAGGATGGACTCCATCGAGTCTCCCACCGAGTTGATGAAGCACGCCGAGCACTGCGGGTGCTCCTCCACGCCCACGTTGAACCAGACGGGCGAGTTGAACGCCGCCTTCTGGCGCAGCAGCAGGTGGGTGAGCTCGGCGTGGAACGCGTCCCGGTCCGTCGCCGTGGCGAAGTAGCCGCCCTCCACGCCCCAGCGCGTCAGCGTGTCCACCACGCGCCCCACCAGCCGCCGCACGCTCGTCTCGCGCTCGGGGGTGCCCGGCGTGCCCCGGAAGTACTTCGAGGCCACCACGTTGGTGGCCAGCATGGACCAGGACTTGGGCACCTCCACGTTCTTCTGCTCGAAGACGGACTTGCCGTCCTCGCCGGAGATGGCCGCCGTGCGCAGCTCCCACGCCAGCTCATCGGCGGGATCCACCCCGGGCGTGGTGAAGAACCGCTCCACCGGCAGCCCGCCAGCGGGTCCTCTCGGCTTCAGCCCCGCCGCCGTCTCCTTGCCATCCAGAACCGCTGCCGTGGCGCTCCGCTCGTGCTCCATGGTCCCTCCCACTGCTTTCACCCAGCGTGTGAATGCAAAATTTGCAAAAAGCCAAGCCCGCGAGATCTCTCGGGATCGAGTGATCTCGTTTCGACACGCCTCCTCCCCGGGTAGGGAAGAGTACGTAACGATGGGTCAAATTCTCTGTTTTTGGGGTCCCGCCTGCTCGCTTGGGGGGCAGACAGGTAAGTAAAGGTACGATCTTCGTTCCGGACTCGTCAAGGTTCTGTGACCCCTAGATCTTGTGTCCGCCATCGTTGAGCCACCTACAGCTAGGGGAGTGTGACCGATTGGACGGTCCACGTCCGGAACGCCTTCCACGGCTCGGAACCGCGCCGGGGGTGCCGATCTAAAGCCTGCCCGGCCGCCGATCAACTCTCTTGCGCAGCCCTCGATGCAGTGGATCGTCATCATATGACGAGTCATGTAGGGTCACTCCTGCGGAAAGGCCGATGATCACTAGCGGATGTTTGCTGAGAGTCTGTGCACGGATCGTCCGGCCGCCTAGACCCCGAGGCAAGAAAGGGACAGACAGGTGCCGATTGCGTTAATCGCTTTTGGACGGAAGCCGCGTTAGGAGGGCGACATGCCTCCGTTCAAGCGTCATGTATTCGTCTGCACCAACCAGCGCCCCGAGGGGCACCCCAAGGGGTGCTGCGCGTCGAAGGGCGCCGAGGAGGTGCGTGCCCGCTTCAAGGAAGAGCTGGAGAAGCGCGGCTTGAAGGGACAGATGAGGGCCAACGCGGCCGGGTGTCTGGACACCTGTGCGTTCGGCGTCTCGGTGGTCGTCTACCCCGAGGGCACCTGGTACGGCGCGGTGAAGCCCGAGGATGTGCCCACCATCGTCGACGAGCACCTCGTGGGCGGGCACCCCGTGGAGCGGCTGCTGATGCCGTTCTCGCGCAAGAAGGCCGAGTAGACCGGCCTCAGTCGAAGAAGCCCAGAAAATCCCAGAAGGAGCCGCTCCGGTTGCGCTCCTCGAAGTAGCAGAGGTCCACCATCAGCGTGGCGGCGAGCACCATCTGCCGCAACCGGGCGTCGGTGAGGCCGGAGTGGAACTCCACCCCGAAGTTGTCGGCGTCGCTGAAGACCTCCTTGCCCAACCCGCTCCACTGCTTGCGGATGGTGGCCACCTCCTGGCCCCGCTGCTTGACGTGGAAGGTCCAGGGCTTCCACAGCGGCCCCTCCAGTGTGGCCATCACCACGCCCGCCGGGGTGCAGAGGTCGAACGTCCGGCGCAATACCCCGAAGCGCTGCTGGATGTAGCCCAGCTGGCGCCCGTCCCAGGCCGTCACCTCCACGTACGTGAAGAAGAACGTCCAGGGCTGGTGGATGCTCAGGGCCCGGGTGCCTCCCTGCGTCATGCACTCGAGCTCCACGCGGCGGAAGGGCCAGAGGTTGCGCAGCAGCGCGTTGCCCCAGCCCTCGCCCGTCTCGCCGATGTACAGCATGAAGCGCCCGTCGGCGTCGATCGCCTCGTAGCGGTTGCGCGTCTCCCAGCCGACGAGGATCTCCGCCCACTCCTTGATCTGCCGGATGCTCAGGCCCGGCCCTTCGATCACCGGGCCGAGCACGCTACGCAGCTCCAGTCCCATGTAGCGGGGATCTCCCGGCGCTCCACGGCCCGCCCCCGCTTCCGCGAGCGCGGTCTGCTGGACGCGCTCCTCCGGTGCGGTGCGCCCCTTCCAATCCAGCTCCAGCTCGTCGTCCCGCCGTGGTCGCCCGTTCTCTTGGCCCATGCCGGAAAGTCTAGGCCAGGTAGGGGCGGTCCTGTCAGGGGAGGTCCCGGGCGCGCTCGGGAGCAACTGGTCTGACAGTCAGACCAGTTCGTCCGGCGCGCGACCGGAAGGTGCTCCCCAAATGAAAAGGCGGTGGGCCGCGAAGCCCACCGCCCCGGACTCGTCCAACGCGAGTGCGTCTACCGGCGGCGATCGCCGAAGAGGCGCAGCATCGAGATGAAGAGGTTGATGAAGTCGATGTAGAGCACCAGGGCGCCGACGATGCTCAGCGTGGCGGCCGAGCTGTAACCCGCGCCCGCGTGCATCTCGCGCAGCTTCTGCGTGTCGTACGCGGTGAGGCCCGCGAAGACGAGCACGCCCGCGCACCCCAGCACGAAGTTGAGCATCGGGTTGGGCCAGATGGCCTGGACGACGCTGGCGATGACGCAGCCGATGGCGCCCATGATGAGGAAGGTGGCCCAGCCGCTCAGGTTCTTCTTGGTGACGGTCCCGAAGATGCTCATCGCTCCGAAGGTGCCCGCCGTCAGCAGGAAGGCGTTGCTGATGGAGGCCGACGTGTAGATGAGGAAGATGACCGAGAAGGTGAGCCCGGTGATGATCGAGTAGAGGAGGAAGAGCGCCCCGGCCACCAGGCCCGAGAGCCGCTGCGCCATCCCCGACAGGCCCCAGGCCAGGCCGAGCTGCGCGAAGAACAGCGGCCAGCGCCACTGGATGACCTGCGTCAGCACCGCCTCGCTGGAGGCCGCGAAGAGCGCCACCAGGCCCGTCACGGTGAGCCCGGCGAACATCCAGCCGTACACGCGCGACATGAAGGCGCGCTGGGACTCCTGCACGAGGATGTCACTGACCTCGGCGCGAGCCGTCTGCCAACCGGGAGATTCCCAAGACATAGGTTCCTGTGTCCTTTCCTTGCGTCGGGCGGAGAACTCCCACCCGGCGCGGTCTTTATAGCGCGCCTACAACCCGTGTGCCGGGTATCCCTTCCCGGATGTCCGGTGGGGCCGCGATCAGAGCGCCTTCCAGGCCATGAGCAGCTTCTGGGCGACCTCGGTGGTGATGAGGGGAAGCACGCCACCTCCGCCCACGATGTTGACGATCTCCGAGGTGGAGCCCCGGCACACCCCGCCCCAGGCCGGCTGCTTCGTTAGTCCCACCGAGGCGTACGCGGAGTAGTCCACGTGGAGCCGCAGCGACGTCACGCCGCTCTCCTCGCACAGCAGGTGCTCCTCGGGGGTGGTCTCCACCACCTCCTGCACCACGAAGCCGCCGCCCGCTGGATCCGTGGCGGCCCGCTCGCACAGCTCCGCCCAGGTGGGCACGGTGCCGTAGGCGGCGCGCGCGCGCTCCTCGAACGCCGGAGTGCCCACCGAGCGGCCGAGGTACACCGCCCGGCCGCCGTAATCCCACGCCCGCTTGAGGACGAAGCGCTTGGGCTCCGCCACTACGCACGCCACCAGGTCCTCCACGCGCTCGCCGTCCGGACCCACGCCGGGGCCGTGCCGGAAGGGCCTCGTCCAGGGCACCGACGCGCGCACCGCCTCCATCTCCTCGGCGGACAGCCCGGCGGACTCGGCGAGCGCGGGCTCCACGAGCGACTGGGAGAGCAGCGCGAAGGTCGTCTTCACCTCCACCGGCGACACCGGCGGGTTGAGCAGCACCGCCTTGCGCCCTGGCACCGTGCCGAAGAACTCCTCCACCCACGGCGCTGGCGTCTCCTCCAACCGCCGCACGAAGAGGTGCCGGTACACCAGGTCATAGCGCTTGCCGCGCACCTCGAAGTACTCCTCGCCGGACACCTCGTCCGGGTGGACGATGTCCGCGTCCGCGCCGAACTCGCGGAAGCGCTCGCACAGGTAGCGCTGCTCGGTGATCTGCGCGTCGTTGCGGCGGCAGAGCAGGGCGACCGTCTCCGGCATCTTCCCGTCGCGCTCGGCGGCGTAGCCGTCCAGCAGGGCCCGGTACAGGGCGAGCGCGTTGCTGCCATTGGGGGTGATGACCGCGTGGAGGGCCTTCTCGGGGTAGCGGAAGTGCCGGCCCACCACCTCGATGAACGTGCGGGCCGCGATGTCCGAGTAGCCCTGCATGGCCGGAATCGTGGCGTTGACCTCGAGGGCGCGCGGCTGCGAGTCCACGAAGTAGTCCACCCGCGTGGTGGCCAGGCGCTGCACGTTGGCGAAGGTGCGCTCGGTGAGCGCGCGCTCCAGGGGGGAGAGACCGCCGAGCAGCAGCTCGCGCTGGTCGCTGGCGAGCACCGCGCGCGTCATCTTCACCGTGGCCGAGGCCAGGAGCGCGGAGAGGGCGGAGCGCCGGCGGATCTCCGCGGCGTCGAGGATGACGGGGGTGGCGGTGACGGGGATGGGCCGGGTGGTGCCGTCCTTCTGGGTGACGGCCAGGCCTCGCGCATATGCGGTGCGGGCCAGCTCGGGTCCGAAGTGGACCGCCTGACGCCGCAGGACTTCCAGGAACTCTTGCACGGGGGGATCCTTCTCGTTTCGAGCGCCCTTCCTATCCCGCCCGGGGCCGTCCGGGGAGTGCCTTCGACAGGACAAGGCGCACCTTTCCATGCCGGCCGAGGGGGGACCGGGCATCCAGGGGCTTCCAGGGCGGCGGGATTCGGCCATGATGGCCGGACTTCCGAGGTTCCCAACACAGGGAGGACGCACGCCATGGGCATGGTCACCGGTGGGCAGCTCGTCGGACGGATGCTGAAGAAGGAGGGCGTCCGACACATCTTCACCCTCTCGGGGCTGCATGTGGCCCCCATCTACGCGGGGTGCGTGGAGGAGGGCATCCAGGTCATCGACACCCGTCACGAGCAGGCGGCCGCCCATGCGGCGGATGCCTATGCGCGGGTGACGCGTGGGGTAGGCGTGGCGGTGGTGACGGCGGGCCCCGGGGTGACGGACGCGCTCACCGGCGTGGCCAACGCCCACGCGGCCAGCTCGCCCATGATCCTGCTGGGCGGCGCGGCCCCCATCTTCAACCAGAGCCGCGGCTCCCTGCAGGAGATGGAGCAGGTGGACCTGTTCCACCGCATCTCCAAGTGGTCGGACCGCATCCCCACGCCGGAGCTGGTGCCGGCGTACCTGGCCAAGGCCTTCCGCGTGGCGCTCTCCGGGCGGCCGGGGCCGGTGTTCCTGGAGCTGGCGTGGGACGTGCTCTGCAACGGCGTGGACGAGGAGACCCTGCAGCTGCCCCGGAGCTACCGCACGGACGCGCGGCAGGCGCCGGATCCGCGCAAGGTGGACGAGGCCATGGCGCTGCTGAAGTCCGCCGAGCGCCCGGCCATCATCGCGGGCTCGTCGGTGTACTGGGACGGGGCCTGGGACGCGCTGCGGCGCTTCGCGGAGACGGCGCGCATTCCCGTGTACCTCAATGGCGCGGGGCGCGGCTGCCTGCCGGCGAACCACCCGCTCTTCTTCCAGCACACGCGCAAGGACGCGCTGAGCGGGGCGGATCTGGTGTTCGTCATCGGCACGCCCTTCGACTTCCGGCTCAACTACGGCGCCGAGCCCACCTTCAGCGCCGAGTCGAAGATCGTCCAGGTGGACATCGATCCCACCGAGGTGGGGCGCAACCGCGCGGTGGACGTGGGCCTCATCGCGGACAGCTACAGCGCGCTCACCGCCTTCGCGGACGCGGCGCCCAGGGCGACGCGGGACACGTTCATCTCCCAGCTACGTGAGCGCGAGCGGAAGAAGCTGCGCGACCTCGAGGAGTGGACGAAGAACGACAGCGTGCCCATCCACCACTACCGATTGGCCCGGGAGATGTCGGAGGTGGCCAACGGCCCGGGGCAGGATCCCGTGTTCATCGCCGATGGGGGCAACTGGGTCGCCATGGCGGCCAAGGTCATCGAGCTGAACCGGCCGGGCCGGTGGTTGGATCCAGGCCCGCTCGGGTGCCTCGGGGTGGGGGCGCCGTTCGCGCTCGCCTCGAAGGTGCTGCACCCGGAGCGCACGCACTGGATCATCCAGGGCGATGGCTCCTTCGGCCTCAACGGCATGGACTTCGAGACGGCGCTGCGCTTCAAGCTCCCCATGGTGTGCGTGGTGGGCAACGACGCCGCCTGGGGGCAGATCCGCATTCCCCAGGTGCAGATGTTCGGTGAGGACAAGTCTCCGGGCACGCGCCTGGCGCCCACCCGCTACGACAAAGTGGTGGAGGCGTTCGGCGGCCATGGCGAGCTCGTGACGGAACCGGCGCAGATCCGCCCCGCGCTCGAGCGGGCCCTGGCCAGTGGCACGGTGGCCTGCGTCAACGTGATGCTCGACCCGGAGGCCCCGGTGAAGGCTGGCGCCATGGGCTACGCCGTCTGACTCGGCAATCACTTGCACGCGGGCGCGCCCTCGCGTACAACTCCAAGACGCAACTGTATTTCCCCTGAAACCACGTTTCCCGTGAGCCGCCCCTTCTCCGAGCCCCTGCTGTCCCGACGGTCGCGCCTGCTGGCGCTGCCGCTGGTGCTGCTGTGTGTGCTGGCGTACCTGGGGAGTGTGGCGCACTTCGTCCTGGTACAGCACGCCACGTGCCTCGAGCACGGCGAGCTGCTGCACGAGGTGGGAGTGGAGCAGGGTGAAGCGCAGGTCCAGGCGAAGGTGTCCTTCGAGGACGAGCGCATCACGCGCGCGGAGGCGAAGGCCTCCGTACACGGCGCGGATGCACACTGTGCGCATGTCTTCCTCCGCCGGGTGGCGCCGCCGCCGGCCGGAGTGATGTTGTCGCCAGAGGCGCCGGTCCTGTCGGGGCCGGTGCTGGTGGTGGACAGCGAGAGCGTGGAGCCGCCGGTGGAGTGGCTCCACCTGGCGCCCAAGTCCTCACCGCCCGTGGTCTGAGCCCAAGGGGTTTCCGCTCCGCGCATCCCCTCCCTCTCCCTCTGGGAGAGGGTCGGGGTGAGGGTATCGACCCTCCTCGCGCGCGGCCGTGATCCCCTCGCGCATCGCCAGCGCTCCCAGCCCACTCGGATCCGTTTCCCGCACCCGAACGCATGCCCGTGCCTCGCTGAGGCTCGGAGCGCGCGGTCCGTGCATGTCCACGGCGCTCCGAATCCAGGGCCGTGGCGCGTGAGGCGAGGCCCATTCCGCTCAGCGTCCACTCTCACGACTTTCCCCTCGCTCCGGGCGTCCCATGTCGTCCTCGGGACGGGAGCGTGGGGATGTTCGCAGCACCACAACGCAGTCCCTAGCTGGAGTCAGACACCATGATGAAGAAGTCCCTGTTCGCCTGCCTGCTGTCGAGTGCCCTTGTCGTGGGGTGCGGCAATACCAGCGAGGCCGATACCGAGGGGTGCGAGCACCTCAAGGAAGGCCCCAGCGCCCCCGTGACCGCGAGCGCCACGGCGAGCGGAGCGCCCGCCGTGAGCAATGATCACAAGCGTTACGACATCTCGTTGCCGGCGGGCACCGGGGGCAACACGGGCTCGGTGTCTTTCCAGGTGGGCGAGGCCGCCCACTACGTCTTCTTCCTCGGCTCCGACGTGAACCTGGGGATCACCAGCACCTCCGGGTCCTCGTCCGTGTCGTTCGAGTCCTCGGCCAAGGACTCGGAGGCGTGCAGCGAGATCAAGGGCCGCTACGTCGCCGAGCTCCAGGTGGGCGCGTACACGCTGACCTTCGGCCCCACCTCCCAGACGAGCGTCTCGCTCGTCATCGAGGAGGAGGGTGAAGAGCACGAGCACGAGCACTGAGCACACGTCACACCCGGAGCGGGGGCACGGTCCGCCCCCGCTCCACCCCTTCCACCCACTCAACAGGAGACGACCATGGGTACCTTCAAGCAGTTCCTGAACGATCAGCAGCTCCAGCCCGAGGCGCTCGTGCGCCTGTCCAGCCAGCTCGAGGCGCGCGCCGAGGATGACCGCAAGCTGGCGAAGCAGCGCTCCGACAAGCGGCGCGACAAGGAGAAGCAGACGAAGCCGTACGCGGAGCTGGGCATCGGCAAGCCGAAGAGCGGCCGGGGCGTGAGCGTGCAGCAGGTGAACGCCGCCCTGGAGGACAAGCCGCTGCCGCCGAAGGTGCGCGGCAAGCTGGTGCGCGCGGTGAATGCCGTGCTGGGCAAGAAGGGCGGCCAGCAGGTGGACTTCAAGGCGCTGTTCGGCGAGGTGCCGGTCCGCAAGGGCGCGGCGGCCAAGGCGAGCTGAGGCACGTCATGGGCTCCTCCCTTTTCCAGCTCCTCCCGCAGGACGTGCGGCGCGAGGGCGAGCGGCTGTTCGACGTCTCCATGTGGTGCATCGGCCGCGATGTCACCCACGAGGACAACCTGTTGCTGCGCCGGGGCCTCACGCGCGAGCGCATTCCAGCGGGACAGCGGGGCACCAGCGCCTACTCGGGTGCGTTGCCGGGGGGAGGGGCCTTCACGCTGTGGGGTTTCGGGGCGCTGTGCCGCGTGTGCGGCGAGACCGTCTACGTGCCGCGCGACGGTTTCTCCCCGTCCCTGGTGGAGGAGGGCCACGTGGTGTGGCCGGTCTTCCACGCGGAGGGGCTCGGGGCTCCTCGCGAGCCCGTCACCCCGGACGAGCGCTCCGCCGCGCGCGCCGCGGTGGTGTGCCTGGCCGGATGGCTGGCCGGGTACGAGGAGTGGGTGGCGGAGGTGATGGGGATGGGCTGGCGGCACGAGTGCGTCGCGGCACGGCGCAAGGCGCCGCCGGTGCCCGTGGAGAAGCTGGCGGTGGCGTGGAGGGGGCTGGCCAGTCGCGTCGAGGCGCTGGAGCGGCCCGTTGTGGACGAATCGTTCGCCCCCGTCGGGGCGTGAGAGAGGTCATCATGCTGGCACGACTCCTTCGAGCCGAGGAACCCTCCATCTTCCCCTCCGCCCCCTGGGACGACGTCCCGGACGTGGAGCTGTCCACGCCACCGCTGCGCGAGGGCCTCGGCCGCGCGCACCTCCAGGTGAGCACCCGGGTGCCCCTGGCCCAGGCGTATTTCGATCAGGGCCTGCGTCTGCTGCACCTCGGGTGGGGTGCCGAGGCCCGGCGCGCCTTCGCGGAGGCCGCGCGGAGGGATCCACGGCTGGCCATGGCGTACTGGGGCCTGGCGATGACGCGTGGGGCCGGTGCCCGCTACGCGGGGGAGCGGGCGGAGGCCATCCATCGGGCGCTGGCCCTCAGCGAGGACGTGACGGACGCGGAGCAGCGCTACATCGTCGCGGCCACCTTCCTGGCCGACAAGGGCCCCTCCAACGGCCGCCACGGCTTCGTGCGCGAGATGGAGTCCCTCGTCGACCTCTTCCCCGAGGACGCCGAGGCGCGCCTGCTGCTCGCCAGCTTCCTCGCGGACGGGTACGAGCCGGATGGGCGCCCCGGAGCGGGCCAGCCGTATGCCCAGGCGCTCCTGCGCGAGCTGCTGCGCACGCACCCCAACCACGAGGGGGTCCACCATGCGTGGGTGCAGGTGATGGTGGACAGTCACCGCCCCGAGGCGGCGCTGGAGAGCGCGCGGCGCCTGCGGTTGCTGGCACCTCGCGCGAGCACGGCGCTGCTCGGCTCCGGCCGGCTGCTGCTGCGCGTGGGGCATACGCGCGAGGCGCGTGAGGTGCTGGAGGCGGCGGTGGCCGCGGATGACGCCTGGCTCGCCCAGGAGTCGCTGCCCGAGTCCGCCGCGCCGGTGGCGGGCCAGGCGCTGCGCCTGCTCACCGTGGCGTGCGCCGACGCGGGGCGCTATGGCGAGGCCCAGTCCTGGGCGCGCCGCCTGCGCTCCCGCGCGGAGTCGGTGCAGCCGCACTCGGGACAGGCGCTCGTGTTCGCGGCCGGCGCGCTCGCCAGCCTGCACCTGCGCTTCGGTTTCTGGCGCGCGGCGGCGGAGCTTCGCGTGGAGCTGCCGCCCGAGGCGAGCCCGGCGGAGCGCGGGTTCCTCACGGGCCTGGAGACGTATGCGCGGGGGCTGCGCGCCCTGGAGTCCGGCAAGCTCGTGGAGGCGGAGCGGGCCTGCGACGAGCTCGACGCGCTGCACCCGCCGCTGTCCGAGGAGCGCAAGGGCGACAGCCGCATGCTGTGCCCGCGCGACGTCGCCCGGGTGGTGGAGCTGGCGGCCTGCGAGCTGCGCGGCGCGCTGGAGTCCCGTCAAGGGGATGACGCCCATGCCGAGGCCACGCTCATCCGCGCGATGCGGCTGGAGCGCCGGCTGCGCGCGGCGGGTCCGGCGGCCTTCTCCCGCCCGGCGCGTGAGACGCTGGCCCGCTCTCGGCTGCGCTCGGGCAGGGCGGACAGGGCCCTGGACCTGGCCGAGGCGCTCGTGAAGGAGCGTCCTGGCTGTGGCCATGCCTGGCTCCTCGTGGCCGAGGCGCATGTCGCCCGGGGCTCCCTCTCCGAGGCGGCCTCGGCCTTCGCCTCCGTCCTGGAGTGCTGGCTCGATGCGGATCCGCACCTGCCCGAGGGCCGGCGTGCCCGCGCCTTCCTGGCGAGCCGGGGAGGAGGGCTCGGCGTGGAGGCCGTAGCGCACTCCAACGTCATCCCGCTCCGGGCCCTGGAGAGTGTCTCGTGAGGAACGAGAGGATGCGCCGTCCGCAGTCCTCCGGATGTTCCAGCGGGAAGAGGTGGGTGCCGGGCTGCTCCTCGGTGAGGACACCGGGGAGCGTGTGACGGACGCGCTCCAGTGCCTCCGGGAGGAGCGTGTCCGAGTCCCGCCCGCGCAGCACGAGCGCGGGGACGGGCACCGCGCGCAGCTTCCGCCAGACGCCGCGCGGTGAGGTCTCGAAGACGCGGGCCTCCCAGTCCCTGGGGATGGTGAGCCGGAAGCCGCCTCCGGGCACCTCGGTGAGGCCGTGGGTGATGTAGTCCTGGAAGCACTCGGGATCGAACCGCTGGAAGAGGGCCTTCTTGCGGTAGCTCGTGGCGGCTTCCTCTCGGGAGCCCCAGGCCTCGCGGCGGCGCCGGGCCAGGCTCGCGGGGGGAACCCGATGCCGCAGACCGAGCAGGCTCAGCGCCTGGATCAGCAGCAGTCGCTTGCCCGTGAACAGCACCGGGTCCAACGCCACCACGGCCCGGAAGAGCCCCGGGTCCTTCACGGAGGCGAGCAGCGTCGCCACGCCGCCCATGCTGTGGCCCACGCCCACCACCCCCTCCAGCCCGCGTGCGCGCAGCGCCCGGGCCAGATCCTCGGCCATGTCGTCCCAGTCCCGCATCGAGCGCGGATCCGCCCCCGGCACGAGGCAGCGGCTGCGGAGGGTGAAGACGTGGTAGCGCGGCTTGAGGGACTCGATGAGCTTGCGGTAGCTGCCCGGGGGAAAGCCGTTGGCATGGGCGAGGTGCAGCACCGGGCCGGTGCCACCCCAGTCATCCAGATGCAGGGGAGCGCTCATCACGCTCCCGCATACCCCAGCGGACCCGTTCGGGGGGCATCAATCGCCCGCGCGCCGTGCTTGACGAGGGGGCATGGCTTCGGACAATCCGCCCCCATGCCCACCTTCCGACTCAAGAGAGACCAGGCCTCGCTCCTCGTCGTGGACATCCAGGAGCGGCTGTGCGCCGCCATGGAGCGGGACGCGCTCGACCGGGTGCTCAACCGCTGCAACGCCGCCATCGAGGGCGCCAAGGCGCTCGAGCTGCCCATCATCGTCACCGAGCAGTACCCCAAGGGTCTGGGCCCCACGCACTCGCTGGTGAAGATGCGGCTGGGCAACTACTCGGCGGTGGAGAAGCTCGAGTTCACCGCCTGTGTGCCGGACGTGGCCACGCGGCTCGGCGAGCGCAAGCAGGTGCTCCTCATCGGCATGGAGACGCACGTCTGTGTCTTCCAGACGGTGCGCGACCTGACCGAGAAGGGCTTCACCCCGTTTCTCTGCGCAGACGCCGTGATGTCGCGCAGCCCGGAGGATCGCCGCGTGGGCCTGGAGATGTGCCGCGAGGCGGGCGCGCACATCGTCACCGTCGAGGCCGCGCTCTTCGATCTGCTCGGGTGCGCGGGCACTCCCGAGTTCAAGAAGGTCTCCGCCGCGGTCCGTTAGTGTCCTGCCTCAGGGCTGCATCGAAGGCCCTCCCTCGTTAGAGAGCACCCCCATGAATCTGCAACTCGACAACAAGCTCGCCCTCGTCACCGCATCCTCTGGAGGCATCGGCAAGGAAATCGCCACCTCGCTCGCCCGTGAAGGCGCCAGGGTGATCGTCAACGGACGCACCGCCTCCAGCGTCGAGTCCGCCATCGCCGACATCCGTGCCCGCGTGCCGGGCGCGAAGCTCGAGAAGCTGGCCGCCGACAACGGCACCGCCGAGGGCACCGCGGAGACCCTCCGCCAGTTCCCCGAGGTGGACATCCTCATCAACAACCTCGGCATCTACGAAGCCGTGGGCTTCTTCGACGAGACGGACGAGGCCTGGCAGCGCCTGTTCGAGGTCAACATCATGAGCGGCGTGCGCCTGGCCCGCCACTACCTCAAGGCCATGCTGGCGAAGAAGACCGGCCGCATCATCTTCATCGCCAGTGAGTCCGCCATCAGCCCCTCGCCCGAGATGGCCCACTACGCCGCGACGAAGACCATGCAGCTCTCCGTGTCCCGCAGCCTCGCCGAGCTGACCAAGGGGACGGCGGTCACCGTCAACACCCTCCTGCCGGGTTCGACCCGGACCGAGGGGGTCGGCAAGTTCGTCCAGGATCTCTTCCCCGGCGTGTCCCTCGAGGAGGCGGAGCGGCGCTTCATGCGGGAGAACCGTCCCACGTCGCTCATCGAGCGCCTCATCGACCCGAAGGAGATCGCGGACTTCGCCGCCTACGTGAGCAGCCCGCTCGCCTCCGCCATCAACGGGGCGGCCCTCCGCGTCGACGGCGGCCTCGTGCGCAGCGTGTTCTGAGTCCTCACCCGAGCAGTTGCTTGAGCACCTCGAGCATCCGGTCGAACTCGAAGGGTTTGGGCAGGAACCGCGTCTTGGGGGTGACGAGGTTCCTGTCCAGTGTTCCGGCGCTCATCACCAGGATGGGGATGTCCCGGAGCGGCGCGCTGTCGCGGACCTCTCGGATCAACGTGTGCCCGTCCATCCTGGGCATCATCAGGTCGGTGATGAGCAGATCCGGCTTCTTCTCCGCCATGGCGGCCAGGGCCTGGCGGCCATCGTGCACGACGCGGACGTCGAAGCCCTCATCACCCAGGAGCTCCGCCAGCACGCTCGCGATGTCCGGCTCGTCGTCGACGATGAGCACATGACTCATACGTCTTCTCCCGAGCCTTCCTGGGGGGAGCGGGAGTGCGAGGAAGGAGGGCCGGGGGCGGGGGCCCTCATTCCTCCCAGGGCCATCTGGCCGAGCACCACTTCGGCACTGTCGAAAGTGCTCGCGACCTCGAGACCCTGGGGCGTGATGTGGAACTCGCGGATGGACGGGTCATAGTTGCTCTCGCGGACCTTCAAGATGGAGATGAGCCGGTGGAGCCGCGCGCGGAGCTCCACGTACCGCACGAAGATGATGTTCTCGACAGTCGCGGACAGACCCACCGGGGCGAGGCCGAGCTCGGGGCCGCCGAAGGGCGTCTCCATCGAGACGGCACTGCTCACTCCGAGCGCGCGCAGCTCGTTGCTCAGCGCGGTGAAGAAGACGGGGAAGCGCTCCGGGTGTGCCACGGCTTGCATCAGCCCGTCGACGCCGTCGAGGAACAGCCGCTTCACCTTGTTGCGGTACACCCTCTCCAATATCTGCTCGGCGATGGAATCGAGGAACTGCTCGGTCGGCTGCCGCCACTGTACCTCCAGCAGTCCGGACTCCACGGACTCGCGCAATCGCAGGCCCACACCCTCCGCCTTGGCGATCAGCCGCGGGGGCGTTTCGTAGAATCCGAAATAGAGGCTCGGCTGCCCCAGGCTCAGTCCCTCCTTCAGCAGGTGGAGGCCGAGCAAGGTCTTCCCGCTGCCGGGAGCGCCCATCACCGCCGTCATCGACGCCGAGGGCACGCCTCCCTCCAACATGTCGTCGAGCCCGCGAATACCGAAGCGGCTCTTGTGCTCCGAAGGACGGGTGGCCAGCTCCCGATCGAGCAGGAGCGCTTCCCTTCGCGGGTGGACCGTGAGGCCCGAGTCTCCGATGTCGAAGACGTGCCGGCCTCCCAGGTGCGCACTGCCCCGCTGCTTGAGGATCATGACCTCGCGCGTCAGTCGCATCCCGAGCATCTTCTGGTCGAGCTCGATGATGCCGTCGGCGGCGAACTGATGGAGCATCTCCTGTCCTTCCCCTTTGTGCGCGACCAGCAGCGCCGTGCAGCCCACGAGTGACAGGAGGGTGCCGAGCTCCCGCAGGAACTTGCGGTAGACGAAGGAAGAGGACGCCAGCTCGGAAGCCGTGTTCAGCGAGTCGATGACGATCAGGGACGCGTGATGTTCGCGCACCGCCTGGCTGAGCATCGCCTGGAATCGCTTGAGGCCGCCTTCCTCGAGCGCCGCGACCCCGCTCAGCAGGGTGAGGCGGCTCTGGACGAGCGAGCGGTCGAAGAAGGTGAAGGTCTCGAGGTTGGACAGCAGTCGTGCATGGGACTCGGAGAACGTCGTGACGTAGACGACATTCTCGCCAGCGGCCGCGCGGTGGAAGGCGATCTGGCTCGAAAGAACCGTCTTGCCAGTGCCCGGCGCGCCCGTGACGAGGTACATCGCGCCGCGCAGGAGCCCTCCGTGGAGCACGACATCCAGCCCGGTCACGCCCGTGGGCAGGTGCTTGCTCTTCTCTCCAGAGGTGGTGTCCACCATGGAAGGCCCCCTGGGAGGCGCTCTTGTCCTCTCATGGACCTCCCAGGCCCAATATGGGTGGCCGGGGAGGGTGCATCAGGCGCCCGCTTCCTCCGCTCCACCCGCCGGCTGCCTGTCAGGCCCCCGAGGGGCCTGGCGGGGCCCGGTTCAGCTGGACGTGCCGTGCGTGAAGAGCTGGCGCAGGGCCCGCACGATCATCGCGAGCACCACCAGCGCGCTCGCGAGCACCGTCTGCGAGCCGCCCACGGGGAAGTTGTAGAAGTAGGCGAAGAGGTAGCCGCCCAGGCCGGAGATGGCTCCGGCGAGCGTGGCCAGCAGGAAGGTCCACGGCAGCCGCAGATCCAACATCAGCGCGGCGATGGCCGACAGGGTGGAGAAGGCGAACACCGGCAGTGCGCCCAGGGCCCGCGCCGACACGCCCACCATGAGGCCGATGGAGATCATCACCACCGCGTCGAGCATCCGCACCGGCAGCCCCTGCACCATGGCCCCGGTGCGGTCGAAGCTGGCGAAGGTGAGGCCTCGGAACCACCACAGGTGGAGGAAGAGGGTGGTGGTGCCCACCACGGTCACCGCGATGAGCTGGGGCCGCTCCACCAGCACCGCCGTGCCGAAGAGGATGCCCTGGATGTCATGGGCCTCCTGGGAGATGCGGTCTCCCACCAGGATGGCCGCGCCACCCGTGAGCGCGTAGGCCAGGCCCAGCATGCTCTCGTGCGTGAGCCGCAGCCGGGAGGGATCCGTCATCAGCAGCATCGTGGCCACCAGCGCCATGCCCACCGCGCCCAGGGTGGGCTCGATGGGGACGCCCACATGGATCTGCGCGAAGAAGGCCAGCGCCACGCCCAGGCCGGCCGACTGCGTCACGGCGGCACTGACGAACACCATGCGCCGCAGCACCACGTACACGCTGAGGAACCCCAGCGCGCACCCGGCGATGAGGGCGCAGAGCATGGGGTCCCTGAACAGCTCGTATGCATCCCAGAACTGTGCCCAGGTGGAGGTCTCGGCGAGCTGCGGATCCAAGCGGCTGTCCTATCGAGGGTGGACGGGGTTGTGGGTGGGGCAGTAGTCGTCGCCGTACTTGTGGCGGAACGCAGGATGGCAGAAGACCGTGTTCGCGTCCCCCAGAACGATGGCGGGGCCGTCCTTGTCCACGAAGAGGAACTGGTCGCAGAAGTCGGCGGCCATCTGCAGGTCGTGGCTCACCACCACCACCGCGAGCCGCCGGGGCCCGCGCGCCAGCTCCGCCAGCCGCTGCATGGTCTCGCGCTCGGCCACGGCGTCCATGGAGGCGGTGGGCTCGTCCAGCAGCACCAGGTCCGCCTCGGTGGCCAGCACCCGTGCCAGCAGGGCCCGCTGCTTCTGGCCTCCGGACAGGTCGCGGTAGGGCCGGTTGGCGATGGGCCGCGCTCCGGCCGAGTCCAGCGCCGACTCCACCACCGCCCGATCCTGCTTCTTGGGGAAGGGCCACAGGAAGTTCCACCCGGACAGCCGCCCCCACTGCACCAGCTCGCGCGAGCGCACCGGCAGCAGCGCGTCGATGCCGGAGGTCTGCGGCACGTAGGCGCTCTTCACGTGCTCGCTGGTGCGGGCCACGCTGCCGGAGACGGGCGGCAGCATGCCGAGCAGCGTCTTGAACCAGGTGCTCTTGCCCGAGCCGTTGCGGCCGATGACGGACAGGAAGGTGCCTCGGCGGATCTGCAGGCTGATGGCCGGCAGCAGCGGCTTGCCGTTGTAGCCGACGACCAGGTCCTCACAGCACAGCAGCAGGTCGGACGAGTGCTCGTGCTGGTGATGGGCATGGCCATCCGCGTGGGTGTGGGCATGGGCATGGTCATGGGTCTGCACGGGTCACCTCCGCCTCGGGGGAGAAACGGGCCAGCCGCTCCACCAGCGCCTTGTATGCCTCGGGGTTGCTCGAGGCGTTGATGATCACCACGCCATCTGCGTCCTGGCTCAGCGGGTTCCAGTCCAGGGGATCGAAGAGCGCGGCCGTCAACTTCAGGTCCAGGTCCAGCTTCGCCTCCGGGGGGGTGGAGCGGTCCGAGGGCAGATCCAACTCACCGGTGAGGATCGCCACGGGGGCATCACTCTCCTCGCCCGGCGCGAAGTCCACCCGGAAGCGGCGCGCGTCGGCGATGCGCGGGGGAACGCGCCCGTCGCGCACGGAGCCTTCCAAGCGCAGGGACTCGACGCCCCAGCGGCCCTGGGACACCTGGGTCTCCGGCAGGGCACACCGGGGCGAGCAGCTGACGGTGCGCTTCTCTGGAGAGAGCAGATCGAGTGGCTCCGTGACGGGGAGCGTCACCACCGTGCGGGAGCCTCCGCCGCCACCCATCTCCGCGGAGATCTGCTCGTAGGGGATGAGCGCCCCGTCGTCGCGGTGGCAGTGGCCACCGTGGCACAGCGAGTAGCCCGGAGGCGGGTTGGACGGATCGAAGGCGCCGCTGGCGCCGCCCGCGCTGGCGAGCAGCTCGATGCCGGACAGCCGCATCATGGCCATGTCCACGCGCACCTGGTAGTCCGAGCTCAGCCGCTGGTAGCCGTCGCTCGTGGCGCGATCGGCGAGCGGCTCGTAGGCCACGCGCACCGAGGGCTGCACCACCGCGAAGCCCTGGCCGGGCTCCCACGCGCAGCCACCGAGCGTCAGTCCCCACAGCAAGAGGAGAGCGCGTCGCATCGGTCAGGTCCCCTGTCCCTTCAGGCCGTTCTCCAGGCGCGTGACGATCTCCTCGAGGCGCTGGAGGTACGTCTGTCCGCCACGGAAGTTGGTACCGCCGGGGAGGACGACGAGCGGCGCGGGGAGGAGCTTCGACAGCTGCTTGCTGGTGGTGGCGGGGTAGTACTCCTCCTGGAGGACCATCCGGGCCTTCTTCTGCCGCCCCATTCCCAGCACCTGGGCCACGTGGGCGGGGTTGGGCGGGATGCCGGGCTTGGGCTCGAGGTAGGCGATGGTCTGGAAGCCCGTCCAGTCCGCCAGGTACGCCGTCGTCCGGTGGTAGGCGATGACGGGCACGCCCTTCATCCCGGCCAGGCGCTTCTCCCAGCCAGCGCGCGCCTGCTCCAACTCGGTGGAGAACTTCGCCAGATTGGCGCGGTAGGTGTCCGCGTTCTTCGGATCCAGGGAGATCATCCGGTCGGCGATGCCCGTGGCCACCGCCAGGCCCGCGCGCGGGTCATAGAGGAAGTGCGGGTTGCCGCCCGGGTGCACGTCGCCCTGGCTGCGGTCCACCGGCGTGGTGGGGGCCTCCAGCTTGCGCGCGAACTGGGACACGTCCAGGTAGCCGTTGTTGCCCGTGAGGATGCGCTCGTTGCGGGCGCCGTTCTGGAGCGTGGGCAGCCAGCCGATCTCCAGCTCCATGCCGATGGCGAGCAGCAGGTCCGCCCGGTTGAGATCCAGGGCGAGGTTGGGCTTGGCGTCCACGAAGTGCGGATCCTGCGTGGACAGGGCCAGCGAGGTGACCTGCACCTTGTCGCCGCCCACCGCCTTGACGAGCGCGGCGAGGTCCGGCACGGACGTCACCACCTTCAGGTCGGCACGCGCGGGGAAGGAGAGGAGGACGCAGAGGGCGGCGCTCAGGGCCGCGATCCATCGAGAGGGACTCATCGGAGACTCCTGGAGCAAGAGGGTTTCAGAAGGCGTGGGCGCCGTGCGCGCCCATCACCACTTCGAGTGCGAGGAAGACCGAGTAGTCCGGGCGTTCGCGCCAGCTGGCGAGGTCGGTGGCGCCCTGCAGGCGCAGGCGGGAGAACTCGGTGGGCCAGAAGGTGAGGTTGGCGGAGATGCGCTGGCGGTCGTCGGTCCACTCGGGATCGAGCGGATCATCCGTGACGAGCCCGCCCCGGGTGAGCGCCGGGCTGCCGAACTCGTAGCGCGCGGCGGTGGCCCAGCGCTGGGCGAAGCGCCAGAGCACCTGGCCATACCCGTTGAAGTCCGACAGCACGTCCTGGGGGACCTGCCGGCGCCGGTAGAAGAGCTCGCCCTGGAGGGTCACCATCGTGGTGCTGCCGCCGGAGATGGGCCGGTACTTGAGGTACACGTCCGTGCCGAGGACGTCGGTGCGGTTGTGGTAGCCGGTGGGGTTGGGGCCATTGGCGCCCGACAGGCCCCACATCAGCGACAGGTCATCCGACAGCGGGAAGAACTGCTTCACCGTGCCGGTGAACTGGAAGTCGAAGGGCGAGGTGACGCCGCTGCCCGAGGAGCCGAGGAAGCTGCGCGCGGTGCCCTCGCCGCTGGCGTCGGTGACCGAGCCGATCACCTCCACGTACCAGGGCAGCGGGGTGAGCCAGGAGGCCTCCACGCCCAGCCCGCGGTTGCCCTCGCCACCGAAGACGCGGCCGATGGAGAAGGGCTGATCCACGAAGTCCCACGCGTGCGGGTGCGTGGGGTTGAGCCGGCCGAAGCGGGTGAGGAACTGGCCGGCGCGCAGTTGGAGGTTGGCGGGCAGGGAGGTGGTGGTGGCGTAGGCCTCCTCCACCTCGACGCCGAACTGGCTGAAGACGATGTTGCCGGTGAAGCGGAAGTACGGGTCCACCGCCGTGTTGAGCGACATCTCCAGCTGCTGGAAGTTGAAGCCGCTGCCGGTGGGATCATGCCCGCCCGTCTGCAGGGGCTCCTTCGAGGTGAAGGCGGCGCCCGCCACGTCCAGCACGAAGGACAGCTCCAGCCCCCGGATGTTGATGTTCGTCGGGCTGATCGTGACGCCGCTGGAGGGCGATGGGGCCGGGGTGCTGGCCGAGGCACCGGACTGCGCGGCCGCGGCGGCGTCCTGCCCGAGCGCCTCCTCGAGCGCCTTCAGATCCTCGGCGGAGACACCCGTGTCCGGCGAGGTCTCCTCGGGCGACGTGCCCGCGTCGGAGGACCCGGAAGGGGTGCCCGCGTCGGGCGACGTCTGGGCCGATGCGGACGGGGAGAGACAGAACGACAGGCAGACGGCGAGGCCGGCGAGCCGGCGCGATGTGGGGGACACAAGGACTCCTCGAACCAGACGTCCGGATGAGGGCGGACGCCGACCCATGACTTCGCTTCGACGGCGCTAGACGCGCGCCGGAGGCGAGGCCTTGGGGGCGGTATCGAGAACGGACAGCGCGCAGAGGGGCCGGGGCGGCGCGGTGGCCGGCAGGCTCACCTCGAGGCAGGCCTGGACGACGGGCTGGACCTCGGGAGGCCCGGGCAGCTCCTCCCGCGCGCTGACCGACACGAAGGCGCACTCCTCATGGAGCAGGGGGCCGAAGGCGGCGGGAGGCTGCTTCTCGAGGGCCTTGGCGTTCCGGATCCACGTGGCGCGCGCCGTACCCCCGTTGGCCGAAGCCTCCTCGAAGGCGCGGTGCGTCGGACAGTAGCGGTGCACGTGCTCCCGCGCATGGGCGATGGCGATCAGCGGCTGGACGATCCACACCGCCACCACCAGCAGGGCAAGGAGGTGTCCAGCGATGTGGGAGCGCATTCGCATCGGGCAGGAAAACGGTAATTATCTGCTCTACTGGTCCCCTATAGAGGTGTCAAGGGAGCGACGAGGGCCCTCCCACCGTATTCACGCGAGGACGGGTGGAGCTTCGCGGTGCGTTGGGGAGCGCGATGGACGGACACGCCGACGAGCACTTCATTCCCGTGGCACGTCTGGCTCAGCTGGATGAGCGGGGCCGGGCGGTGGTGAGGGTAGGGGAGGAGTGGGTGGCCCTGGTCCGGGTCGACGGACGGTTGCATGCGGTGCAGCAGGCCTGCCCTCACCGGGGAGGACCCCTGTCGGAGGGGGATCAGGACGGGTGCCTCCTCTATTGCCCCCTGCATGCCTGGGCCTTCGACGTCCGCACCGGCGACAGCCCCACGCATCCCGGCGCGCGGGTGCGCATCTACGCTGTACGTGTCATCGGAGACGAGATTCAGGTGGCGGCTTCGGGTAGGTTGCCCGCCCCCTGAGTATCGATGGCCGGGAGGGACTCCAGCTCGACGGCCTCAAGGAGCTTCGCCTGTGGGAAACCCCCGAGTAGCGCGTCGCGTGCAAGGAGGCGTGAAGTCCCCGCCGGCAGGAGCGGGCAAGCCGGACCGGGTGGCCATGGCCGCCGCCATCCAGGACTTCCTGCGCGCCGCCGGCCTGCGGCAGGAGGGCGACCCCAACCTGATGGGGACTCCGGAGCGGGTGGCCGAGGCCTGGACGGAGGAGTTCCTCGACGGCTACGGGCGCACGGCGGAGGAGGCGCTGGGGGAGACGTTCCCGGCACCTCCGGGCTCGTCCGGGGAGCTGGTGGTGGTGACGGACCTGCGCTTCCACTCCATGTGCCCGCACCACCTGCTGCCCCTGGAGGGCCGGGCGCACGTGGCCTACATGCCGGCGAAGAGGGTGGTGGGCTTCGGCCGGTTGAGCGCGCTGGTGGACTGCTTCGCGCACCGGCTCATCCTCCAGGAGGATCTGGCACGCGAGGTGGCCTCGTCGCTGGCGCGCGTGCTGCAGAGCCCCGCCACCGCCTGCATCATCGAGGCGGAGCAGGCGTGCCTGCGCATCCGGGGAGATCGGCAGCGGGATGCCCGCACCCACGCGGAGGCCTACGAGGGCCAGTTGCGCAAGGACGGAGCGCTGCGCCGCGAGCTGTGGGCGCGGTTGGGAGCGAGGAGATGAGTGGAGCCCGGATGACGCTGCCCTCGGAGCGGACCTTCCCCCGGCCCGACCCCTCGCTCCTGGAGCGCGCGCACGCGGCGCTGGTGGAGGTGCTCTCGCCCGGCCAGGTGCGCCGCGACGAGTCCTCGCGGGAGAACTACTCCAAGGACGAGTCCGACAGCGGCGTCTTCCCGCCGGATCTCGTGGTGTTTCCGGAGGACACCGCCCAGGTGTCGGCCGTCTTCCGGACGTGCCAGTCGCTGGGGGTGCCCTTCACGCCCTGTGGGGCGCGCAGCGGCAAGAGCGGCGGCTCGCTGCCCTTGATGGGGGGCGTGGTGGTGAGCCTGGAGCGGATGAACCGCATCCTGGGTGTGTCGGTGGAGGACCTCACCGCCGTGGTGCAGCCGGGCGTCATCACGGGAGACCTGATGAAGGCCGTGGAGGAGCAGGGGCTCTTCTACCCGCCGGATCCGAACTCGTGGGAGTTCTGCACCATGGGGGGCAACGTGGCGGAGAACGCCGGTGGCCCCCGGGCGCTCAAGTACGGTGTGACGCGCGACTACGTCATCGGCCTGGAGTGGGTGCTGCCGAGCGGCGAGGTGCTCCGCCTGGGCCGCCGCACCATCAAGGGCGTGGCCGGCTATGACCTGGTGGGCCTCTTCGTGGGCTCCGAGGGCACGCTCGGCGTGGCCACGGAGATCACCGTCCAGCTCATTCCCAAGCCCCGGTACGTGAAGACGGCCCTGGTCATTTTCGACTCGGTGCACACCGCCGCACGTGCCATCTCCGCCGTGCTGGCCGCCGGAATCCTTCCCCGCACGTTGGAGCTCATCGACGAGGTGGCGCTCCAGGCCGTGGATGGTCGGGGTTTCAACTTCCCGCCGGGTGCCGGCTCGGCCGTCATCGCCGAGGTGGATGGGAACGTGGAGGACGGCTTGTTCGCGGAGCTCGGCCAGCTCGGGGAGATCTGCGAGCGGCACGGTGCCACGGAAGTCCTCGTGGCCCAGGACGAGTCCCAGCGCGAGAAGCTCTGGGCGGCCCGCCGGGTGGTCTCGAGGGCCCTGCGCGCGCTCCGCCCGCACAAAGTCTCCGAGGACATCGTGGTACCCCGGTCCCGTATTCCCGACATCATCCAGGCGCTCAAGGCGATGGGCGGAGAGCTCGGCCTGCTGGTGGCCACGTACGGTCACGCCGGGGACGGAAACCTGCACGCCAACATCCTCTATGAGGGCCCGCACCAGCGCGCCCTGGTGGAGACCGCCATCCAGCGCATGCTGGAGCTCACCGTCTCCATGGGCGGCACCATCACGGGCGAGCACGGAGTGGGACATGCCAAGCGGGAATATCTGGCGATGGAGCAGCCCGAGCCCGTGCTGGAGCTTCAGCGCCAATTGAAGCGCTTCTTCGATCCTTCAGGGATGTTGAACCCCGAGAAAATCTTTCCCGCGCCCAAGCGTTCTTGATTCCACGCGGATGCGCTCGTTTTCCGAGGCAAGGGGCCCTTTCCCCAGCGGGAAAGGGGTCGTAACTCTCCCGTAACGAGCCCTGGCTGCTTGTAGACAGGGTAAGCGGGAGAAATACCCCGGAACGGAAATGAGAAACCCTTCGGCTCGTTGTGCGTCCTAGTGGTGTGGACGCGGAACTGGGGCGGGCGCGTCCGTCAAAGAGGGAATGGAGGACGCGAAAAATGGCGAACAGGACGATGAAGTTTGGAGCCGAGGGCCTGTCGCACTACCTGCGCCATCTCGGGGATCACTCGCAGCTGACCCGAGAGCAGGAGTACGAGCTGGCCGGGCGTGCCCGCAAGGGTGATGAGGCGGCGCGACAGACGCTCGCGACGTCCAACCTGGCCTTCGTGGTGGCGGTGGCGAAGAAATTCGCCAACCGCGGAGCCCGGCTGGATGACCTCATCCAGGAAGGCAATGTGGGTCTGATGAAGGCGATCGAGCACTTCGACCCGAAGAAGAACGTGCGCTTCGCCACCTATGCGGTGTGGTGGATTCGCGCCTACATCACCCGCTACCTGAAGGACAACCGCAGCCAGGTGCGTGGCGGCGAGGCCGAGCGGGGCAGCATGACGGACTTCTCGCTCGACGCGAGCATCGACGAGGAAGGCGAGACGACCTTCCTGGATCGGCTCGAGGACGGCGGCCCGTCTCCCGCGGAGATCTTCCTGGGCCGCGAGCAGACCGAGGAGGTTCAGGAGGCGCTGGCCAAGGTGCGCAAGCGCATTGGCGACCTGGGCTGGGACATCCTTCAGGAGCGGCTCACGCAGGACAAGCCGCGCACGCTGGAGGAGCTGGGCCAGCGCTGGGGCGTGTCGCGCGAGCGCGTGCGGCAGGTGGAGCTCAAGACGAAGAACTTCCTCGAGCGCTACCTGGCGGCCTTCAACCAGGACGAGGAGCAGCAGGCCTCCTCGGCGGACGCGGCCTGACCTCGAGAACAGGCTCCATGTCCACCACCCAACGGGGCGGTACCTGAGGTGCTTCGGCACCACGGGTACCGCCTTCGCCGTTTGGGGGCTCGGGTTGCCGGTGGAGAAAAGCGCGTGCTAACACGGCCGGTATGCGCTCGATTTCACTTGCCCTTTTCGTGCTGCTGGCCCTGCCAGCGCTGGCCGCGACCCCGGAAGAGCTGTCCGCGTGGGATGCCCTGTACGCCCGTCGTGGCGATGCCGCCGCGGTGAAGCAGTTGGACGAAGCCCTGCAGAAGGCGCTCGCGGCCACGCCCGAGGACTACGAGGTGCTGTGGCGCGCGGCCCGGCTCCGTCAGTGGCAGGCGGACGGCACCTCGGACTCGAAGGCGAAGAAGAGCCTGGGTAAGCAGACGTGGGAGCTCGGTGATCGCGCCCGGAAGGTGGCGCCGGAGCGCGTCGAGGGCCAGTACTTCGCGGCCCTGGGCATCGGCGGCTACTCGCAGGCGGTGGGCATCGTCACGGCGCTCGGCGAGGGCCTGGAGGGTAAGTACAACGAGCGCCTGGACGCCGCGCTGAAGATCGACCCGATGTACGAGCGTGGAGGACCTCTTCTGGCCAAGGGGCGTTATTACTATGAGCTGCCGTGGCCCAAGAGGGACTTGAAGAAGTCCGCCTCTTTCTACCAGAAGGCCATCGCGAAACACCCCGAGCAGCTTCGGGCCTGGCTGTTCCTGGCCGAGACGCTGCTCGCCGATGGCGAGGAGAAGCAGGCGCACGAGGCCATCCTCAAGGTGACCCAGGGCAGCGTGGGGTACGACCCGGCCGAGGGTCAACGCGTCCAGGGATGGGCGAAGAAGGTCCAGGCCGCCATTGAGGAGGAGCTCAAATGAGAGCGGAGACCCAGCTGGCCACCTCCACCACGCCCGTGGGCAACCTCGTCGAGTTGTTGCTGCAACGGGCCCAGTCTCCCGCCAAGGTCGCCGCGAGCTGGAAGACGGAGGGCCGCTGGGAGGACGTCGCCTGGGGAGGCATCCTCGAGGACGTGAAGGCGCTGTCCGCCGGGCTCCTCGCGCGAGGAGTGAAGCCGGGGGACCGGGTCGCCATCTTCGCGGACACCAGCCTCCGGTGGGTGATGTGTGATCTGGCCATCGCCGCGGCGCGGGCCATCACCGTCCCCATCTACGCGTCCAACACCCCGGATGAGGTCCGCTACATCCTCAACCACTCCGAGGCGTCGTTCGTCTTCGTGGACCATGACGAGAAGACGCCCAAGCAGGCCGGGCGCGCCACCCGCCTGCGGCAGAAGCTCGCCGAGTGTCCTGGCGTGCGCGAGGTGGTCCTCTTCGAGGGCCCGGTCTCCGGCAATGCGGAGCTGACGCTGGCGGACCTGCTGGCCCAGGGACGCCAGGCCCACGAGGCCCGGCCCGAGTCCTTCGAGGAGCGGGTGCGCTCCGTGAAGATGGAGGACACCTGCTGCATCATCTACACCTCCGGTACCACGGGGGACCCCAAGGGCGTGCTCCTCACCCACGGCAACTGGGCCTACGAGGCCAATGGGGTGAAGGGCGTCGGGGTGATGGCGCCCAGCGACTCGGTGATGATGTTCCTGCCCCTGGCGCACTCCTTCGGGAAGGTGGTGATGGCCGCCTGGCTGTCCATGGGCTTCCGGATGGTGTTCGCCGAGAACACGGACAAGCTGCTGGCCAACCTGATGGAGACGCACCCCACCATCCTCCCGGCGGTGCCGCGCGTCTTCGAGAAGGTCTACAACGGCGTGGTGACCAATGGCTCCTCGGCGCCGGGCTTGAAGGGCCGCCTGTTCCGCTGGGCCTTGTCGCTCTTCGACGAGTACGTGGAGGCGAAGACCCAGGGCCGTGAGCCGCCCCACGTGGGCCTCGCCCTGGCGCGCAAGCTGGTGTTCTCCAAGGTGCGCGCCACGCTCGACGAGAAGCTGGGGGGCAACATGCGCCTGTTCGTCTCCGGCGGCGCGCCGCTCTCCCGGAAGATCGCCTGGTTCTTCGATCTGCTCGGCTACAAGGTGGTGGAGGGCTACGGCCTCACCGAGACGTCGGCCGCCACCTGCGTCAACCCCCCGGAGAAGATCAAGATCGGCACCGTGGGCCCGCCACTGCCTGGCACCGAGGTGAAGATCGCCCCGGACGGGGAGATCCTCATTCGCGGCCCCGGAGTGATGAAGGGCTACTACAAGAACGATGCGGCCACCGAGGCGGATCTCGAGCCGGACGGCTGGTACCACACCGGGGACATCGGCGAGGTGGACGCGGAGGGCTACGTCCGCATCACGGATCGCAAGAAGGACATCATCGTCACCGCCGGCGGCAAGAACGTCGCGCCGCAGAACATCGAGAACACGCTCAAGACGTTCCCGCTCATCAGCCAGGCGATGGTGCACGGCGACAAGCGCAAGTACCTGGTGGCGCTCATCACCGTGGCCGAGGAGCCCGCGCGCAAGCTGCTCACCGACAAGGGCGTGACGCCCGGCTCCTACGCGGAGCTGTGCCGGCGGCCGGAGCTCCACGCCGCGGTGCAGGAGATCCTCGACAAGGTGAACACCGAGCTGCCGTCCTACAGCACGCTCAAGCGCTTCGTGGTGATGGACTCCGACTTCAGCCAGGAGACGGGCGAGCTCACGCCGAGCCTCAAGGTGAAGCGCAAGCACGTCAGCCTCAAGTTCAAGGCCCTGCTGGACGGCCTCTACGAGGGTGACTCGCCGGATTGAGCGGGCGCCTGGCCGGCTGGCCGGTACTGGAGCGACAACGCCCGTTCAGCCTCACCCCAGGAGGGCGGGCCGAGCGGGCGCGGGGTTCGGAAGTGGACCGGGGTCTCAGCCCTGGTGCGTGGTGCTGCGGGCGTTGACGTCCTTGTCCACGCCACCGCCGCTGGCCAGCGTCCCCGAGGGCTTCTTCTCCTCGGCGGCGGGGGCCTCCTCACCACCGAAGCCGCGCTTGAAGTTGCGGATGGCACTGCCCAGCGCGGAGCCGAGCTGCGGCAGGCGCGAGCCTCCGAAGAGGAGCAGCAGCACCCCCATGATCAGCAGAATCTCCGACATCTTCAGACCCATCTCGCACTCCTTGGAAAAGGCCGGGGCAGGATAGCCCCGGAGGGCGCGGGTCGCCAGCAAGAGATCAGGAAGCTCAGGCCTGGGCGCTCGCCGAGGAAGAGAGGGCGATGGGGAGTGTAAGGAAGAGGGTGGTCCCTCCCTCGTCGGTTGTCACCCCAACGGAGCCGCCCAGTGCCTCGATCTCCTGCCGTGCGAGCCCCAGCCGCAGGGGATCCTCCAGCTTCTTCTCCCGGAAGGCGCGCTCCTCTCGCGCGAAGGTGAGGGCGGTCTCTTCTTCCGAGGGGGGCACGCCGTCGCGCCGCACCTCCACCCGCAGCCCGCCGTCCTCCGGCCTCGCCCGCACCCGCAGCTGCTCTCCGGGCTGCACGTGCAGCAGGTGGTGACGGATGAAGGCCTCCACGGCGTGCTGCACGCGGCCCGCGTCCACCTCCACCTCGGGCAGGGGCGTGCCCGGCAGCTCCAGGCTCAGCCCCACGCTCGCCGCGCCGGCCGCCTCCAGCTGGTGCTCCACCGCCTGGGCGAGCAGCGGTTCGAGCGGTTGTTTCTCCGGCTCGCACGCCAGCATGCCCAGGTCGGCCCGGCTCGCGTCGAAGAAGTCCTGGGCAAAGGACAAGGCCCGGTCCGTGTTCCGGAGAATGGTCTCCAACCCGCGTTTGGCCTTGGGCTCGAGCGGGATGCGACCGTTGAGCAGCAGGGCGGCGTAGGAGCGCACGTTCGCCAGGGAGCCCCGCAGATCATGAGAGGCCAACCCCAGATAGCGCACCCGGCGGCGGACGAGCTCCTCATCCCCCTCGATGGGGAGCGTCCACAGCAGCCTCGCTCCGTCCTCCAGGGCGCGCTCGCCCGCCCGGAGCAGCCGCCCCTCGTGCTCCCACAGGTCCGCACCCGGCCGCTGACGGAACCCCACCCCCCTCAGCAGCTCCTCCAGCGAGCCCACCGCCTCGGGGAGCTGGACCACCCCCAGGTGGGTGCGCATCCGCCCATCCACCTCGCGCAGATGACCGCGACGCGAGAGGATGGCGAATCCGGGTACGTCCTCTCCGACGACCACCGTTTGCTCCCCCTCTTCCCTCACGCCTGCTGTCTCCTGGTCCATGGGTTAGGAGAACGGTGGGGAGGCATTGTCGATTTTGCAACGAGCCTGCCAACCTGCCCCTCGAACCAGTTGATATCTTCCGTACCCTTCCGCAGGGATTCGGCGGAAAATCAGGGTGCGCGCAACCTCAGGAGAAAAATCTGTCCTCAGCTCATTCTCAGCACCAGGATGCCCACGTCGTGCTGGTGGTCGATGACGACCCCGACATCCTCGAGGCCCTCTCCGAGATTCTCGAGGCTGAGGGCTTCGAGATTCGTCGCGCCCGCAATGGAAAGGAGGCGCTGGAGCGCCTCGAGCCGGAGCCCCCCCAGCTCATCCTGTTGGACCTGATGATGCCGGTGATGGACGGCTGGGAGTTCGCCCAGCGCATGAGGCAGAAGCCCAGCGTGGCCAACATCCCCCTCATCGTCCTGAGCGCGGATCGCAACGTGGGCAGCAAGGCCACGGACATTGGCGCGGTGGGTCACCTGGCCAAGCCCTTCGAATTGAACGATCTGCTGGACATGGTCCGGCGTTCGCTGGGCCAGGCCCAGGCCAGTGCCGGGCGCTGACGGGCGCCTGCTGGCTTGACCTGCCCGGATACCGTCATTACGGTCCGCCCCGTCGTTGATTCAGCAGTCAATCCTCCACAGGAGAGTGCCATGGCGAATGCTCAGGAGATCATCGAGAAGGACATCCCGACCACGCTGCAGCAGAACCCGCAGCTGGCCAAGGACATCAACTCGGTCATCCACTTCAACATCACCGGCGACAACGGGGGCACCTGGACGCTGGACTGTACCAAGCCGGCTGACTGGGTGACGAAGGGCGCCGAGGGCACCCCGAAGATGACCATCACCGTCAGCAACGACGACTTCGTGAAGATCCGCTCCAAGCAGCTCAACGCCCAGATGGCCGCCATGCAGGGCAAGCTCAAGTTCAAGCCGATGGACATGGGCCTCGCCATGAAGCTGGCCAAGCTGCTCGGCTAGAATCACCGGAGCCGCGCCTCCGGGCGCGTGTCTCCTCGGGCGGCGCGTGCTCCCCTTCCGGGGCCGCGCCGCTTCTTTTTTGTCCGCATCCCCCCAGCCCCCCCACCCCCCCACATGAACACGCTTCCCCTGTCCGGACTCAAGGTCCTGGATCTGTCCCGGCTGCTGCCGGGCCCGTACGCCACGCTGGTGCTCGCCGATCTGGGCGCCACGGTGGACAAGGTCGAGGACCCCGACGGCGGTGACTACATCCGCCAGATGCCGCCGATGCGCGACGACGAGAGCGCGCTCTACTACGGCCTCAACCGCAACAAGCGCTCGCTGGTGCTCAACCTCAAGTCCCCCGAGGGACGCGAGGCCCTCAAGCGGCTGGTGCGCGGCTACGACGTGCTGGTGGAGAGCTTCCGGCCCGGCGTGATGGACAAGCTGGGCGTGGGCTGGAGCGTGCTGAGCGCGCAGAACCCCCGGCTCATCTACTGCGCCATCTCCGGCTACGGGCAGACGGGGCCGGACCGGCTGAAGGCGGGGCACGACATCAACTACGCGGCGCGCGCGGGCGTGCTCGCCTACGGCGGGGACGCGCAGGGCGCGCCGGCCTTCCCGGGCGTGCAGCTCGGAGACATCGGCGGCGGCAGCCTCTTCGCGCTGGTGGGCATCCTCGCGGCGCTCCACGAGCGCGAGCGCACCGGGCAGGGCCGCCTCGTGGACGTGTCCATGACGGATGGCGCCATGGCCTTCCTCCACATGCACCTGGCGGCGCGGCTGGTGATGGGCGAGCAGGGCCAGCCCCTGCGCCGCGGCCGCGAGGCCCTCAACGGCGGCTATGCCTGCTACGGGCTGTATCGCACCCGCGATGACCGCTACCTGTCCGTGGGCGCGCTGGAGCCCAAATTCCTCGCGGGCGTGTGTGAGGTTTTGGGCCGCCCGGATCTCCTCGCGGACGCATACGACACCGGTGAGCCCGGCCTGCGCGTGAAGTCTGAGTTCACACGCCTCTTCGCCGAGCACCCCCTGTCCCATTGGAAGGAACGTTTCGCGGGCAAGGACCTGTGTGTCGAACCCGTCCTCGAGGGCGATGAGGTGTTGGAGGATCCCCAACTCCGCGCGCGTGGTCTTTTCATCGAGTCTGAAGACTCTCAACGGGGACGGAAGGTGATCCATCTCCTTACGCCCCTGCGAATGGGAGAGACACCCTTGCGGCCTCCTCCCACCCTTGGACAGCACAATCACAAAATTCTCTCAGAGGCAGGATTCAGCCCAGAAGAAATCGAAAAGCTGGCGAACTGAGTTCTGTCTGGATTTGGCGGAAGTAGTTCGGGAGGAACCGGGACGTCTGAAGTCCCGGATCTCCCGTAAAGGGTGGGGGTCTGCCTTTACCCGCTCCCCAGGCAAAAAAAGACATGCGATTTTGGGGCATGCCGAGTCCGGGTGCCGCATCTCTTGGAGAATTGGCGTCCGGCAGCCTGGCGGGGGGAATGGCATCCTTGAGACGACCTGAGCGCTGGAAAGCAAACCACGCGAATCCCGTGAGAGTCGTAATTCATTGACAGTCTGGCGGTTGACACTCACCAAGCTCGCAGTGGACCGTTGACGGTCACAGGAAGGCACCACATGACGGAAAGCGAGATCCAGCCGGGGCTCGGCGCCGGCTCCGCGAAAACGGAGCAGGAGCTGGGGGGCGCCGAAGCCGGGACCACTCATGCGAAGGGAGCGGAACCCATCGCGGTGGTCGGACTGGCGTGTCGCTTTCCAGGCGCGCCGGACGCGGAAGCGTTCTGGCGGCTGCTATGCGACAGGAGGGATCTGCTCCGGGAGGTGCCGCCAGATCGCTGGGACAGCGGGGTCTGGTACGACGCGGACCCGCAGGCGCCGGGGAAGATGGTGACGCGCCATGGCTACTTCCTGGACGGGGTGAGCCAGTTCGATCCGCTCTTCTTCGGCATCTCGCCGCGCGAGGCGGCGGAGATGGATCCTCAGCAGCGGTTGATGCTGGAGGTGTGCTGGGAGGCGCTGGAGGACGCGGGCGTGCCGTCCTCGAGCCTGAAGGGCTCGCGCACCGGCGTGTTCATGGGGGCCATCTGGCACGAGTACGCGGACAGGCACCTGACGGATCGCGCGTCGGTGACGCTGCACAGCTCGACGGGCCAGTCGCTCAACATCGTGGCCAACCGCCTGTCCTACGTGCTGGGGCTGCGCGGGCCGAGCCTCTCGGTGGACACGGCGTGCTCCTCGTCGCTGGTGGCGGTGCACCTGGCCTGTCAGAGCCTGCGCTCGGGGGAGTGCCGGATGGCGCTGGTGGGCGGCGCCAACCTGATGTTCTCGCCCGAGGCCAACGTGCTGCTGTCCAAGTTCGGTGGACTGTCGCCGGACGGCCGCAGCAAGGCGTTCGCGGTGGGCGCGGACGGCTTCGGACGGGGCGAGGGCGCGGGGCTGGTGGTGCTCCAGCCGCTGTCGGCCGCGCTGGCGTCGGGCGCGCGCATCTACTGCATCATCCGCGGCAGCGCGGTGAACAACAACGGCACGGGCAACGGGCTCACCGCGCCGAGCGTGCCCGGGCAGGCGGCGCTGCTGCACGAGGCGTACGAGCGCGCCGGAGTGCCCCCCAGCCGCGTGCACTACGTGGAGACGCACGGCACGGGCACGGCGCTGGGAGACCCGACCGAGGCCAGCGCGCTCGGGTCCGCGCTGGGCGAGGGGAGGGCCATCGACCGGCCGCTGCTGATCGGCTCGGTGAAGGCCAACATCGGGCACCTGGAGGGCGCGGCGGGCATCGCGGGCCTCATCAAGGTGGCGCTCTCCCTGTCGCGCCGGCTGGTGCCGCCGCACATGATGCATGGCGAGCCCAACCCGCGCATTCCCTTCGGCGAGCTGCGGCTGAGCCTGCCGCAGCGGCTGATGCCGTGGCCCGGAGAGGACGAGCCGGCGACGGCGGGGGTGAGCGCGTTCGGCTGGGGCGGCACCAACGCCCACGTGGTGCTGGAGGAGTCGCCGGTGGGGCGGGAGGAGCTGCTGCCCCTGGCGGCGGACAGCGCGGAGGCGCTGCTGGCCCAGGCGGCGAAGGCGGAGGCGCTGGTGCTGCACGAGCAGGAGCCGGTGTGCCTGCGCGACCTGTGCCGCACCTGGGCCCTGCGCGCGGGACGAGGGCCCCACCGCGCGGCCCTCACCTTCCGCACGCGCGCGGAGCTGACCGCTCAGCTGAAGTCCCTCCGGCAGGGCAAGCGCCGGGCCGGTCTCTTCACCAGCGAGGCGGAAGCACCGCCGCGTCTGGCCTTCCTGTGCGCGCCCCAGGGCTCGCAGTGGCCGTCCATGGGGCGGGAACTGCTGGCCACGGAGCCGGTGTTCCGCGCCTGCGTGGAGACGCTGGACAAGACCTTCATGCCACTGGCGGGCTGGTCGCTGGTGGAGGCACTGCGGGAGCCGAGCGCGCGGATTCTGTCGGACGAGGACGCGGCCGAGCCGCTGACGCTCGCGATGCAACTGGGGCTCGCGGCCCTGTGGCGCTCCTGGGGCGTGGAGCCCGAGGTGGTGGTGGGCCACGGCGTGGGCGAGGTGGCCGCCGCGTGCATCGCCGGCGGACTGGAGGCCGCGGACGCGGTGTGGATGGTGTACCGCGCCAGCCGCCTGCGGCAGTGGGACTCGCTGCGCGACGAGCTGGAGAAGGCCCAGGAGCGTCTGCGGGCCCGGGGACTCGAGGGTCGCTGGGTCTCGTGCCTGTCGGGCGATGCGCGCATCCGCACCCTGCGCCAGCCGGTGCGCTTCACCCAGGCCATGGAGCGGCTGGTGGGCGAGGGCCTCGACACCTTCGTGGAGCTCAGCCCCCACCCGTCGCTGTGCCGGCCGGTGGAGCAGCTGCTGCGCAAGGCCGGACGGACGGGCCTGGTGGTGGGCTCGCTGCGGCGGGACGAGCCGCGCGCGGCGCTGCTAGAGGCGCTCGGGGCCCTGCACGCGCGGGGTGTCCAGGTGCGCTGGACGGCGCTCCCTCCCCCCGAGGTACCGGTGGCGGAGCTGCCCTCCGGGGAGTGGCTGGCCGAGCCGCCGGGTCGCACGGAGCTGCTGCCCCTGTCCGCGCAGACGCCCGAGGCGCTCGTGGAGAGCGCCAACCTGCTGCTCAAGCGTCTGGAGGATCGCCCGCTGTCGGTGCACGACGTCTGCTACTCGGCCTCCGTGCACCGCGCCCATCTGCACTACCGCCTGGCGCTGATGGTCCGCACCACCGCCGACGTGCGTGACGGCCTGTCCGCCTTCATCCGCGGGGAGATGCGCCCGGGTGTCGCCATGACGCGCCGCGCCGATGGCCGGCACCAGCCCGTGGTGTTCGTCTTCCCGGGCCAGGGCTCCCAGTGGCTCGGCATGGGACGCCGGCTCCTGAACGAGGAGCCCGTGTTCCGCTCGGCGATCGAACAGTGCGATGGGGCCCTGCGCCGCTTCGTGGACTGGTCGCTGCTGGAGCTCCTGTCCTCGGAAGACGGGGCGTGGATGGAGCGCATCGACCAGGTGCAGCCCGCGCTCTTCTCCGTGCAGGTGGCGCTGGCCCGGCTGTGGCGCGCGTGGGGCGTGGTGCCCGACGTGGTGGTGGGCCACAGCATGGGCGAGGTGGCCGCCGCGCACGTGGCCGGGGCGCTGGACCTGGTGGACGCGGCCCGCATCATCTGCCGCCGCAGTCTGTTGCTGCGCCGGCTGAGCGGCCAGGGCGGCATGGCCGTGACGGAGCTGACGCTGGACGAGGCGCGCGCGGCCATCATCGGCCTGGAGGATCGGCTCTCCGTGGCGGCCAGCAACAGCCCCCGCTCCACGGTGCTCTCCGGTGAGCTCCAGGCGCTCACCCATGTGCTGGAGACGCTGGAGGCCAGCCACGTCTTCTGCCGCCGGGTGAAGGTGGACGTGGCCTCGCACAGCCCGCAGATGGAGCCGCTGCGCGAGGAGCTGCTGCACGCGCTGGAGGGCCTGGCGCCCCGGCGCGGGGATGTGCCGCTGTTCTCCACGGTGACGGGCGAGATGATGGACGGCTCGGGGTTGGATCCGTCCTACTGGGTGCGCAACCTGCGCGATCCGGTGCTGCTGTCGCCCGTGGTGGAGCGGCTGGTGACGTCCGGGCACTCGCTCTTCGTGGAGGTGAGCCCGCACCCGGTGCTGCTGCCCTCCATCGAGCAGACGCTCTCCCACCTGAGCATGGAGGGCTCGGTGCTGCCGTCCGTGCGGCGCGAGCAACCCGAGCGCGAGGTGATGCTGGAGACGCTCGGCATCCTCTACGCGGCGGGCCGGGAGGTGGAGTGGACGGCGCTGCATCGCGAGGGGGGCCGCTTCGTGCGGCTGCCGGACTACCCCTGGCAGCGTCAGCACTGCTGGTTCCAGGCGGGCACGTTGAAGCGCTCCAACGCGGAGTCCTCGACGAGCCGCGGCCAGTCGCTGCCGGGCCTTCCCCGCCGCTCCTCCCTGCGGCCCGGAGCCATCTTCTGGGACGTGGAATTGGGCCTGGAGCACCTGCCCTACTTGAAGGACCACCGGGTGCAGGGCTCCGCCATCCTCCCGGCCGCGGCCTACCTGGACTGGGCCGTGTCGGCGGCCCACGAGTCGATCGGCCCCGGCCCCTGGGTCGTCGAGGGCATGCAGCTCGACGAGGCGCTCGTGCTGCCCGACGAGCAGTCGCGGATGGCAGAGCTGCTGCTGGAGCCCGGCGAGGAGGGCAAGAGCGCTTCCTTCAAGGTCTCCAGCTTCGTTCCCACGCCGGGCGTGAACGGGCCGGAGGCCTGGACGACCCACGTCACGGGAACCGTGCGGGCGTTGGATGCGTCCGAGGCGGCCGTGCCGCCGGCCTCCGTGTCGCTGGAGGAGGTGCAGGGGCGGTGCCGCGAGATGCTCCTCGGCGACGTGTTCTACTTCGAGATGGACAAGCGGGGCCTGCAGTACGGGCCCGCGTTCCGGGGGCTCCAGGAGGTGTGGCGCCGCGACGGCGAGGCACTGGGGCGGATCGACTCCCCCCCATCGCTCGGCAAGGTGACCGGCCTGCACACGGCGCTGCTGGACGCGGCCCTGCAGGTGATGCTGGCGGCGGTGCCGATGGCCGAGTCCACCATCGTCCCCGTCTGGGTGCGGCGCTTCGTCGTCTCGCGGCGCGGGGTGTTGCCCCGGTGGGCGCATGCGCGCCTGGAATCCAGGGCACCCGAGCGTCAGGGGACGACCCTGGAGGGAGACATCCTCCTGCTGGATGAGCAGGGGGCGCCCATCGCGCGGGTGGAGGGGCTGTCGCTGATGGTGCTGCCGGCGCGCACCGACAAGGCCCGGGGTGAGCAGGACCGCTCGCTCTTCGAGCTGACGTGGCGCAAGGTGGCGCTGTCCCCGAGGCCCAGGAATGGCGAGGAGGGAGCGCCCTGGCTCGTTTTCATGGACCGGGGAGGGCGGGGCCGCGAGCTCGTGGCCCTGCTGGAGGCACGGGGCGAGTCCTGCGTGCGCGTGGAGCCCGGGGTGGGGGCACGCAAGCTGGGTCCGGGCCACTACACGGTGGCGCCGGGCTCGCGCGCGGACCTGGACACGGTGCTCGCGGAGAGCTTCCCCGAGGCCCGCGACTGCGCGGGCGTGGTGTACCTGTGGGGGTTGGATCTGCCCGCGACGGAGGTGTCGGGCGAGCGGGCCCTCGAGGAGACGGTGCGGGCCTGCGGCGGCGCGCTGCGGGTGGTGCAGGCGTTGCTGCGGTTCGGTTGGCGCGAGCCTCCGCACCTGTGGCTGGTGACGAGTGGTGCCTGGTCCGTGGCGGGCTCTCCGGTGAGTGGAGCGCTCCAGGCGGCGCTCTGGGGGTTGGGCCGCTCCATCGGCCATGAGCACCCGGAGCTGCGCTGCACGTGCGTGGACCTGGAGCCGTCCTCGGGCTCGGGGGGCGTGGAGTCCCTGGAGCGCGAACTGGCCGCGGAGCCGGGCGACGAGCAGGTGGCCCTGCGCGCGGACGGGCGCTACGCGGCGCGGCTCATCCGGCGTCCGCCCCACGTGGAGGGGCTGGTGCCGGAAATGGCGACGTTGCCCGCCACGGGCCGCCACTTCCGGGTGGAGATTCCCCCGTCGGGCATCATCGGCGGACTGGTGGTGCGTGCCGCGGAGCGGCGCCCGCCCGGTCCGGGAGAGGTGGAGCTCCAGGTCGACGCGGCGGGCCTCAGCTTCGCCGACGTGATGAGGACCATGGGCTTCACGCCCCAGGAGCGGCCTGACCCGGCGATGCTGGGCCTCGACTGCGCCGGCCGCGTGGTGGCCCTGGGCGAGGGCGTGACGGGACTGTCCGTGGGGCAGGCCGTGATGACCTTCGCGCCGGGGAGCCTCGCCTCGCATGTCGTCACGGACGCGCGCCTCGTCGTGCCCCTGCCGCGAGGGTTGGGGCCGGTGGAGTCGAGCACGCTGCCCGGTGTCTTCCTGATGGCGTGGTACGCGCTGCACTACCTCGGCCGGCTGCGGCGGGGCGAGCGCGTCCTCATCCACTCGGCCGCGGGGGGACTGGGGCTCGCGGCGGTGCAGGTGGCCCAGGCCCTGGGGGCGGAGATCCTCGCCACTGCGGGCACGCCGGAGAAGCGGGAGCTGCTGCGCTCCATGGGCATCACGCACGTCATGGACTCGCGCTCGCTGGCCTTCGTCCACCAGGTGCGGGCGATCACCGGAGGCGAGGGCGTGGACGTGGTGCTCAACTCGCTCTCCGGGGAGGCCGTCTCGCGCGGCCTGGAGGTGCTGGCGCCCGATGGCCGTTTCCTGGACGTGAGCCGGCACGACGCCCCCGAGGGCCATTCGCTGGAGCTGCAGGCCATCCGCCAGCCTCGCCATCCCTTCTCGTACATGTCCGTCGACCTGGTGGGGCTGCGGATGCGGCGGCCGGCGCTGTGCGGACAGCTGCTGCGCGAGGTGGTGGAGCAGGTGGAGGCCGGCGTGTTGAAGCCCCTGCCTCACCAGAGCTTCCCCGTCTCGCGCGTCACCGACGCCTTCCGCACCATGGCGCAGGGCGTGCACATGGGCCGGTTGATCGTCACCATGGAGGACCCGGAGCTGCGCCTCGTTCCGCCCCGGCACCACTTCCAGGTGCTGCCGGACGCGACGTACCTCATCACCGGTGGCCTCGGGGGACTGGGGCTGTCGGCGGCCCGGTGGCTGGTGGAGCACGGCGCGCGCAACCTGCTGCTGGTGGGACGCGGCGGCGCGTCCGGCTTCGCCCGGGAGGTCATCCAGTCCATGGAGGCCCAGGGCGTCCGGGTGGAGATCGCCCGGGCGGACGTGGCGGACATGGTGCGGATGTCCGATGTCCTGGCGCGCACGCGCGCGGAGCTGCCGCCGCTGCGCGGGGTGCTGCACTGCGCGGGCGTACTCGACGACGGTATCGTGGAGCACCAGGACCCGGAGCGGTTCCGCTCGGTGATGACCCCGAAGATCCAGGGCGCGTGGAACCTGCATGCCCTCACCCGCGAGGAGCCGCTGGACTTCTTCGTCCTCTACTCCTCGGTGGCCTCGCTGCTGGGGACGCCGGGCCAGAGCAACTACGCCGCGGCGAACGCGGCCATGGATGCCCTGGCGCACCACCGGCGCCAGCAGGGCCTGCCGGCGCTGAGCATCAACTGGGGTCCCTTCTCCGAGGTGGGCCTGGCCGTGGCGCAGTCCAACCGCGGCGAGCGCCTGGCGTACCGGGGCATGGCGAGCTTCTCCCCGAAGCAGGGCGAGGCGCTGCTGGAGCGGCTGCTGAAGGAGGGCGCGGTGCAGCCGGCCGCGGTGGCGCTCGACGTGCGCCAGTGGCTGGAGTTCTTCCCCAGCGCGGCCTCGCTGCGCGTCTGGGAAGAGCTGGCCGCCCAGGCGGAGGGGGCCTCGTCCCGGGGCCGCTCCGAGCTGCTGCTGCAACTGCGCCGCTCCGAGCCGGGCGCGCGCACGGGCCTGTTGGAGAACTACCTGCGGGAGCGGCTCGCCCAGGTGCTGCGGATCGATCCGGCGCGCGTGGGACGGCATGACCCGTTCCGCAGCCTGGGGCTCGACTCGCTGATGAGCCTGGAGCTGCGCAACCGCATCGAGTCCGTGCTGGAGCTGAAGCTGTCGGCGACGCTGCTGTGGGCGCACTCCACCCTCGCCGCGCTGGCCACGTTCCTCCTGGGCCAGCTGGGGCTCACCGTGCCCTCGCGCGAGGTGACTCCCTCGAAGCCCCGCCCCGCGGTGGAGCCTCGGGCCGCGGGGGTGGAGCCCAAGGCCGCCGCGCCCGTGAACGGGAAGCACGAGGTCGAGAAACCCAGGAGCCCGGAGCCCAAGGGCACGGAGCCGGGCATGGATCAGATCGCCGCGCTGTCGGAAGAGGCCTTGATGGGGTTGATGGATGACGTGCTGTCGTCCTGGGAGGACGCGAAGTGAGTGAGGACGTCAAGGACGAGCTCAAGCAGCGCCTGGCGCGCGCGGTGCTGGCCATGCAGAAGATGCAGGCCCGCATCGACGCGCTGGAGCTGACCCGCACCGAGCCCATCGCCATCGTGGGAATGGGCTGCCGCTTCCCGGGAGGCGCGGACACGCCCGAGGCCTACTGGAAGCTGCTGGCGGAGGGGCGCGAGGCCATCCGCCGCGAGCCGGCCTCACGCCGCGAGGGAGCGGACGGCTCGGGGGCGCGCTGGGGTGGCTACCTGGACGACGTGAGCGGCTTCGACGCGGGCTTCTTCGGCATCTCCCCGCGCGAGGCCGCCAGCATGGATCCGCAACAGCGGCTGCTGCTGGAGGTGGTCTGGGAGGCCCTGGAGCACGCGGGGGTGGATCCGGAGCGGCTGGCGGGCTCGCCCACGGGCGTCTTCGTGGGCCTCACCGGCAATGACTACGAGCGGCTGCTGCCCTCGGGGCCGGGACAGGTGGACGCCTACTTCGTCACGGGCAACGGCCACTGCTTCCCGCCCGGGCGCCTCTCCTACCTGCTCGGGTTGCAGGGGCCGAGCCTCGCCGTGGACACGGCATGTTCCTCGTCGCTCGTCGCGGTGCACCTGGCGTGTCAGAGCCTTCGGAGTGGCGAGTGCAACCTGGCGCTCGCCGGCGGGGTGAACCTCATCCTGGACTCGTTCATCACGGAGGGGCTCGTGCGCATGCAGGCGCTCTCTCCGAACGGGCGGTGCAGCGCCTTCGACGCGCGGGCCAATGGCTTCGTGCGGGGCGAGGGCTGCGGCGTCGTGGTGCTCAAGCGCCTGTCGGACGCGAAGGCGCAGGGGGATGACATCCTCGCCATCATCCGGGGCACCGCCATCAACCAGGATGGCCGCTCCACGGGCTTCACCGCGCCCAACGTGCTCGCGCAGCAGGCCCTGCTGCGGCAGGCGCTGGCCAGCGCGCGGGTGGAGCCGTCCTCCATCGGGTACGTGGAGGCGCATGGCACCGGCACCCCGCTGGGAGATCCGATCGAGGTCGAGGCGCTGATCGACGTGCTGGGCAAGCCGAGGGAGGATGGCTCCCGGTGCGCGCTCGCGTCGGTGAAGACGAACCTGGGGCACCTGGAGGCGGCGGCGGGCGTCGCGGGGCTCATCAAGGCCGTGCTGGCGCTCCAGCACGAGGCCATCCCCCGGCACCTGAACTTCAGCCGGCTCAACCCGCGCATCCAGTTGGAGGGCACGCCGTTCTTCGTCCCCACCGAGCAGCAGCCGTGGACGCGGGGCGAGGCGCCCCGGCGGGCGGGGGTGAGCTCGTTCGGCATGAGCGGGACGAACGCCCACGTCATCCTGGAGGAGGCGCCGTCGAAGGCGGCTGCCGAGCGGACTCCGGCCGCGCGTTCCGCGCACATGCTGACGCTCTCGGCCCGGAGCGAGGAGGCGCTGGTGGAGCTGGCACGCCGCCAGGCCGAGCACCTCGGGGCCCACCCGGAGCTGGACGCGGCGGACGTGTGCTTCACCGCCAACACCACCCGCGCCCGGCTCCCGTTCCGGCTGGCGGTGGCGGGCGGCTCGACGGAGGCGCTGACCACGGGCCTGAAGGCCTTCGCCTCGGGCTCGAAGCCGGAGCAGGTGGCCCAGGGCAAGGCGGGGAACACCGCTCCGAAGGTGGCCTTCCTCTTCACCGGGCAGGGCTCGCAGTTCACCGGCATGGGGCGGCGGCTCTACGAGACGTCCGAGGTCTACCGTGAGGCGCTCAACCGCTGCGCCGCGAAGCTGAAGCCGAGGATGGATCTGCTGTCGGTGCTCTTCCCGAAGGAAGGAGCGCCGTCTCCCATCGACCAGACCCTCTACAGCCAGCCGGCCCTGTTCGCGCTGGAGTACGCGCTGGCGGAGGTGTGGCGCTCGTGGGGCGTGGTGCCGGATGCCGTCATGGGACACAGCGTGGGCGAGTTCGCCGCCGCGTGCGTGGCGGGCATCCTCTCCATGGAGGACGCGCTGGAGCTCATCGCCGAGCGCGGGCGTCTCATGCAGGCGCTGCCCGCCGGAGGCGTCATGGCCACGGTGTTCGCCACCGAGGAGCAGGTGGCGCCGCTGCTCGCGCCCTATAAGGACCGGGTGTCCATCGCCGCGTACAACGCGCCGGGCCAGCTGTCCCTCTCGGGCCAGGGCGAGGCGCTGGCGCACGTCACCTCGGCGCTGGAGGCACAGGGCATCGCCGTGCGGCGGCTCAACGTCTCGCATGCCTTCCACTCGCCGCTGCTGGAGCCGATGCTCGGCGCGCTGGAGATGAAGGCGGCGGGGATGACGCTGTCGCCCGCGAAGCTGCCGCTCATCTCCAACGTGACCGGCCGGCCGGTGGGCCCGGGCGAGCTGGGTGCTCCGGGTTACTGGCGTCGCCACGCGCGCGAGGCCGTGCGCTTCCAGCAGGGCCTGGAGTCCCTGCGCGGCCTGGGCATCGACACCTTCGTGGAGGTGGGCCCGCACACCACGCTGCTGGGGCTCGGACGGGCCTGCCTGGGTGAGGGGCCGGCGTTCCTTCCCTCGCTGCGCAAGGGCAAGGATGACCTGGAGCAGATGCTGGGGGCCCTGGGTCACCTGTTCGTGCGGGGCTACCCGCTGGACTGGCGCAAGGTGGACCCGGAGCCGGCGCGTCGCAAGGTGGAGCTGCCGCACTACCCCTGGCAGCGCCAGCGGTACTGGGTGCCCGCCGTGGCGTCCGAGCCCGCGCGTCCCGCGCCGGTGGTGGAGGCCCCCGCCAGCAAGCCCGAGCAGGGCGTGCGGGGCGAGCTGTACGGGGTGGAGTGGGCTGCCTCCGAGCGCAAGGGGTCCGCCGCCGGGCCCTCGGGCGGCACGTGGCTGCTGCTGTGCGATCAGGGCGGAGTGGGCGAGCGCCTCGCCGAGGCCCTGGGGCCCGGCTGCGTGAAGGTGTACGCGGGCTCGGCGCCGGGGCCGGAGTCCCTGGCGGTGTCTCCGCTGGACGCCGTGGCCCTGGAGGGACTGTGGCGCCAGCGCTTCTCCGCGACGTTCCCCTGCGCGGGCGTGGTGTACCTGTGGGGCCTGGACGTGGCGGGCGTGGAGGGCGTGGGGCTGCGCGAGGCGTGTGCCGGAGTGGCCTCGGTGCTGCGGGTGCTGGAGTCCGCGCCGGAGCCGGGCGGCAGGCTGTGGATCGTCACGCGTGGCGCGCAGCCGGTGGGGAAGGGCTCCGAGAAGGTGGAGCCCGCCCAGGCGCCGTTGTGGGGCCTGGGGAGGGTGGCGGCGCTGGAGCACCCGGAGCGGTGGGGCGGGTTGATCGACCTGGGCCTCGAGCACGACGCGGAGCGGCTCTGGGAAGAGCTGAGCGCGGTGAAGGGGGAGGATCAGGTCGCGCTGCGAGGCATGGAGCGGTACGTGGCGCGCCTGGTGAGACGGGAGGCCCAGGAGTCGAGGCCCATGCGGGTGGAGCCCGCGGGCACGTACCTCGTCACGGGCGGCCAGGGGGCGTTGGGCCTCCAGGTGGCGCGCTGGCTGGTGGGCCGGGGCGCCCGGCATCTCGTGCTCACCGCGCGGAGCGCCTTCCCGGAGCGGGCGCGTTGGGACGAGCTGGTGTCGCAGGGCGGAGAGCTGGCGGCGCGGATCGCCTCGGTGCGCGAGCTGGAGTCCGCGGGGGCCACGGTGCTGCTGGCCCAGGCGGACGTGGCCCGGCGTGACGAGATGGTGGCGTTGCTCGAGCGCATGAGGAGCTCGATGCCCGCGCTGCGCGGAGTCATCCACGCGGCGGGGGTCTCCACGAACGCGCGGCTGCAGGAGCTGGACGTCGAGAAGCTCGACCGGGTGCTGGCCCCGAAGGTGGAGGGGGCCTGGAACCTCCACGAGCTGACGCGCGGGGACGCGCTGGACTTCTTCGTCCTCTTCTCGTCCATCTCGTCGGTGTGGGGCTCGACGGGCTCGGGACACTACGCCGCGGGCAATGCCTTCCTGGACGCGCTCGTGGCGCACCGGCGCGAGCAGGGGCTGGTGGCGTCGGTCATCAACTGGGGACCGTGGAGCGGCGCGGGGATGGCCTCGCCCGAGACGCGGCGCTGGCTGGAGGACGTGGGCGTGGACGCGCTCGCTCCGGAGGCCGGAGTGGAGTGGATGGAGCGCCTGCTCGCGGCGGGCGTGCCACAGGGGGTGGTGGCGGCGGTCCGGTGGGAGCGCTTCAAGCCCGTGTTCGAGGCCCGGAGTGGCCGGCGCTTCCTGGAGCGCATCTCGGACGAGGCGCCGAAGCCGAAGGCGGAGGCCGGGACGGAGGCGCCCGCCTCGGCACCGTGGCGCGAGGCCGCCACGCCCGCCGCCCGGCGTGAGGCACTGCAAGCCATGGTGCGGGAGCGGGTGGCCCGGGTGCTTGGTCTGGATGCCGAGCAGCCCCTGCCGCCGGAGCGAGGCTTCGCCGAGCTGGGGATGGACTCCATCATGGCGGTGGAGCTGAAGGGGCGGTTGCAGGACACCCTGGGACTGAAGCTGCCGGCGACGCTGGCCTTCAACTTCCCGAACCTTCAGTCGCTCACGGAGCACCTCTCGTCGCTGGTCGAAGCGGGGCTGCCTCGGACCCCCACGGCCGAGCCCCGGAGGCGGAGGCAGTCGGACGAGCCGATCGCCATCGTGGGACTGGCCTGCCGGTTCCCCGGTGGCGCGGACACGCCGGAGGCCTTCTGGGAGCTGCTGCGCGAGGGGACGGACGCCACCGTGGAGGTTCCCGGAGACCGGTGGGACGCGGACGCCTGGTACGACGCGGACCCCGAGGTGCCCGGGAAGATGTACGTGCGCCGCGGAGGCTTCCTGCGGGACGTGGCCAGCTTCGAGCCACGGTTCTTCGGCATCTCCCCGCGCGAGGCGGAGAGCATGGATCCGCAGCAGCGGCTGCTGCTGGAGGTGGCCTGGGAGGCGCTGGAGAACGCCGGGCAGGATCCGCACGCGCTGCGCAACTCGCGCACGGGCGTCTTCGTGGGCATCTCCGCGTCCGAGTACTCGCGGCTGATGCTCGGGGGAGACCCGACGGAGCTGGATGCGTACCTGTCCTCGGGCACGGCGCTGAACGTGGCGGCCGGACGGCTGTCCTACACGCTGGGCCTGCAGGGGCCGAGCATGGCGGTGGACACGGCGTGCTCGTCGGCGCTGGTGTCGGTGCACCTGGCCTGCCAGAGCCTGCGCAGTGGCGAGTCCAGCATGGCGCTGGCGGCGGGAGTGAACCTGGTCTTCTCGCCCGAGGTGACGCTGTCGGCCTGCAAGGCGCGGATGCTGGCGACGGATGGCCGGTGCAAGACGTTCGACGCCTCGGCCAACGGCTTCGCGCGCGGCGAGGGCTGTGGCGTGCTGGTGCTCGAGCGGCTGTCGGAGGCGAGGGCGAAGGGGCACACGGTGCTGGCGCTGATCCGGGGCTCGGCGGTGAACCAGGACGGGCCGAGCAGCGGGCTCACCGTGCCGAACGGACTGGCGCAGCAGGCCGTCATCCAGCAGGCGCTGCGGGCGGCGGGAGTGTCACCGCCGGAGGTGAGCTACCTGGAGGCGCACGGGACGGGCACGTCGCTGGGAGACCCCATCGAGGCGGAGGCGATGTGGTCCGTGTTCAAGCAGGGGCGCAAGGGCGGCGAGTCGCTGTGGATGGGCTCGGTGAAGACGAACATCGGCCACCTGGAGTCCGCGGCGGGAATCGCCGGGGTGGCGAAGGTGGTGCTGGCGATGAGGAACCGGCAGCTGCCGGCGCACCTGCACTTGAAGGAGCCCAACCCGCACATCGACTGGAAGGGGATGGGTGTGGCGGTGCCGGTGGAGCTGACGGCCTGGGAGCCGACGCAGGGGCGGCGCATCGCGGGCGTGAGCTCGTTTGGCTTCAGCGGGACGAACGCGCACGTGGTGCTGGAGGAGGCACCGCCAATGCCGGAGCAGAAGCAGGAGGTGGAGCGGCCGGAGCACGTGCTGGTGCTGTCGGCCCGGAGCGCGGAGGCGCTGCGAGCGCTGTCGGGCAACTACGCGCGGGTCCTGGAGGGCGGCGAGTCCCTGGGAGACGTGTGCTTCACGGCGGCGGTGGGGCGGGCGGCCCTGGAGCACCGGCTGGCGGTGGTGGGAGGGAGCGGGGCGCTGCTGCGCGAGCGGCTGGAGGCGGTGGCGGCGGGGCGTGAGGTGGCGGGGGTCATCCGGGGGAGCCCGGTGGGCGCGGCGCCGAAGGTGGCGTTCGTGTTCGGCGGGGAGCTCTGGACGGGACTGGGGCGGGAGCTGGACGAGACGCAGCCCGTCTTCCGCGAGGCGCTGGGCAAATGCGAGGAGGCGCTGAAGGAGGTGCTGGAGAAGCCGCTGCGGCAGGTGCTGTACGGGCCCGGGCTCGCGCTGTTGAAGGAGCGGGCGTACGCGAGGGCGGCGGTCTTCGCGTTGGAGTGGTCGCTGGCCCAGCTGTGGAGGGCGTGGGGCGTGAAGCCGGAGGAGGTGGTGGGGCTGGGGGTGGGCGAGCACGTGGCGGCGGTGGAGCGGGGTGCCGTCAGCCTGGAGGAGGGACTGAGGCTGGCGGTGGGCGGCCGGGGCGCGGTGGGCGGGCAATGGGACGTGCTGGCGAAGGAGCTGAGGTCGCGCGGGATGGAGGTGGCCCTGGTGGTGGGCTCCCATCCGGAGGGGCGGGGCATGGCGGGCGGACTGGCCTCGCTGCGTCCTGGCCGGGGTGAGTGGTCGCAGCTGCTGGAGACCCTGAGCACGCTGTACGTGCGGGGCGTGGAGGTGGACTGGGCGGCCTACGACGCACCGTATGCGCGCCGCCGGGTGCGGTTGCCCACCTATCCCTTCCAGCGCCAGCGCTACTGGTGGAGGGGAGCGGCTTCGCGCACGGAGGCGTCCGCGCCCCGGAGCGAGGAGAACGTCAGGCCGCACCTTGGCCGCCGCCTGCGCTCGCCGGCGCTCGACTCGCTCGTCTACGAGGCCACGTATTCGGCCTCCCGGCCGGCGCACCTCGAGGATCATCGCCTCTTCGGTACCGTCGTCGTGGCGGGGTCCTCGCACGTGTCGCTGGCGCTCTCCGCGGTGGAGGACGCCCACGGCTCACCGGCGTGCACGCTGGAGAACCTGACCTTCTCCCAGGCGCTGGTGCTCGCGGACGACGAGGAGCGCACGCTTCAGGTCATCCTCGCGCCTCGTGAGAAGGGGAGCGCGTTCGAGGTGAGGTCGCTGGGCCAGAGCGAAGGCTCCGCGTCCTGGCTCCTGCACGCCACGGGGGAGCTGCGCCTGGGGCAGGGGGCGGAGCCCGCGCCCTGGGCCTCGCGAGCGGAGCTCCATGCCCGTTGCCAGGAGCGGCGCTCGGGAGCGGACTTCTACCGGGTCATGCTCGAGCGGGGCTACACGCTGGGGCCGGGCTACCAGTGGATCCACCTGCTGGGACGCCAGGGCAACGAGATCCTCGGGGAGATGAAGCTGCCTCCGCTGAAGGACAGGCTGGAGGACTACCCGCTCCATCCGGGCCTCATCGACTCGTGCATCCAGGTGCTCGCGGGTTGGGCCCTGGATCGCTCGCGTGGTGCCAACACGCTGTTCATCCCCTTCAGCATCTCGCGGTTCAGCATGTACCGGCGTCCGAGGGGAACGGTGTGGGTCCACGCCCGGGTGGAAGAGGGCGCGCGGGCCTCGTCGGATGAGTTCCTCGGGGGCGATCTGCGCATCCTCGACGAGCAGGGTGTGGTGGCGGAGATCTCCGGCTTCCGGGGGCGGCTGACGAGCCAGGAGAACCTGCGCACCGCCATGGCGCCGAAGCAGGAGGCGGCGCGCTACGAAATCACCTGGCGGCCCGAGCCCACGCCCCGGCCCGCCCCGGCACCGCGGTGGGACGGTGGGCCGTGGGTACTGCTGACGGATGGGCAGGGAGTGGGCGAGCGGCTCGGACGCATGCTCGAGGAGCGGGGGGCACCGGTGATCCGCGTCCGTCCGGGAGCCGCGTTCCGAGCGCTGGGGCCCGGGATGTTCGAGCTGGATGCGCGTCGGCCCCAGGACTTCTCGCGCCTGTTGAACGATGCCCTCGGGCAGGACGGCTGCGCGGGAGTGGTGTACCTGTGGGGCCTGGATCAGCCGGCCCTGGAGGACGCCTCCGCCGAGGCGATGCAGCGTGCCGCGCTGGCGGCGAGCGGTGGCGCGCTGCACCTCGTACAGGCACTGGCGGGCCGCAGTGGAGTGCCGGCACCGCTGTGGCTCGTCACCCGAGGCGCGCAGGCGGTGAACGAGACGCGCCCGGCGCTCGCGCTCGCCCAGGCCTCGCTGTGGGGACTCGGCCGGGTGCTGGACGTGGAGCGCACGGAGCTGCGCTGCACCCGCGTGGACCTGGATCCAGAGGACCTCGAGGGCGGGCTCCGGCTCCTCCTCGCCGAGCTGGGACGCGGAGGAGACGCTCCCGAGCGGGAGGTGGCCTTCCGTGGAGGCGCGCGCCTGCACCCGGTGCTGCGGCGGGACGCGAGCGCTCGCACCCAGGCCCTCACGCTCCGGCCGGATGCCACGTACCTCCTCACGGGAGGACTGGGAGGGCTGGGCCTGGAGGTGGCGAAGTGGATGGTGGAACAGGGCGCGCGTCACCTGGTGCTGGTGGGACGCCGCGCGCCCTCGGCCCAGGCCTCCGAGGCGGTGCGCGGGCTCGAGCGGGCGGGAGCCCACGTCACCGTCGCCTCCGTGGATGTCTCGCGCGAGGCGGAGGTGGCGCGGCTCCTCCAGCGGCTCGACGCGGAGTCGCCGCCGCTGCGAGGCATCCTCCACGCGGCGGGGGTGCTCGATGACGGGGCGCTCGCGCAGCTGGACCTGGAGCGCTTCGAGCGGGTGATGTCTCCGAAGGTGGCGGGGGCGTGGAACCTGCACCGGCTCACCGAGGGCCGGCCGCTGGACTTCTTCGTCCTCTTCTCCTCGGCGTCCGCGACGCTCGGCTCGGCGGGCCAGGGCAACTACGCGGCGGCGAACGCCTTCCTGGACGCGCTCGCGCACGAGCGGCGGGCACGCGGACGGGTGTGCCAGTCGCTCGACTGGGGACCGTGGGCGGAGGTGGGCATGGTGGGCGCGGCGGACGGGCACGTGGCGCGAGTGCTCGAACACCGGGGCATCCGGCCCCTGTCGACGCAACGGGCGCTCGAGCTGTTCTCCGAGGCGCTCGCGAGTGGCGGGCCCCAGGTGGCGCTGCTGTCCATCCAGTGGCCGGTGTACCTGGAGGGACTCGGGGCCGTGGGGCGCTCGTCCTTCTACGAAACGCTGGCACCACCGGCCCGGAGCGCTGCGCCGCGGACGAGCGCGGAGCCGGCCTCCTCCCGCTACCCCCTCATGGAGCGGCTCCGGGCGGCACCGCCCCATGAGCGGGAGCGCTTGCTGGCACGAAGCCTCCAGGAGGACGTGGCGCGCATCCTCCATCTCTCCACCCAGGAGGTGGATTGGCGGCAGGGGTTCGCGGAGCTCGGCATGGACTCGCTGATGGCCATCGAGTTGCGCAATGTGTTGCAGAAGGGGCTCGGCGCGTCGATCCCCGCGACGGTGGCGTTGGATCACCCGACCATCGACTTCCTGGTGAAACACCTGCTGGGAGAGGTGCTGAAGCTCGACATGGGAGAGGCTCCGAAGCCGATACCCGTTCCCGTACGCGAGCCCGAGGACGCGCTCGTGAAGGATCTCGACGCACTGTCCGACGCCGATCTGGCGCGGCTGGTGGCCGAGGATCTCGCCAAGGATTCGTGAGGCCAGAGATGTCCGAGGAGCCCAATTACCGCCAGCTCTTGCAGCAGCAGTTGGTGAAGATTCGCAAGCTGGAGGCTCGGCTGGAGCAGGCCGAGGCCGCCCGTCGGGAGCCGATCGCGATCATCGGCATGGGGTGCCGGCTGCCGGGTGGAGTGGAGAGTCCGGAGGCCTTCTGGGAGCTGTTGTCGAAGGGAATCGATGCCACCAGCGAGCTCCCACCGGACCGGTGGGACGCCCAGGCCCTGTACGATCCGGATCCCCGCGCGAAGGGGAAGATCCGCACGACACGGGGCGGCTTCCTGAAGAACGTGGACCGGTTCGACGCGCGTTTCTTCGGCATTCCGCCGCGCGAGGCGGAGAGCATGGATCCGCAGCAGCGGCTGGTGCTGGAGGTGGCCTGGGAGGCATTGGAGCGGGCCGGGCACGCGGTGGAGCGTGGCGGGCGCGAGCGGGTGGGTGTCTTCATCGGGGTGATGAACAACGACTACGGGCAGCGCGTGCTGGACACGGGAGGCCTGGAGGGCATCGACGCTGGCTTCCTCGGGGCACGAGCCAACTGCGCCATCTCCGGACGTCTGTCCTATGTGTTTGGCTTCCAGGGACCGAGCCTGGTGGTGGACACGGCGTGCTCGTCCTCGCTGGTGGCGGTGCACCTGGCCTGCCAGAGCCTGAGGAACGGGGAGTGCGCGATGGCCCTGGCGGGAGGCGTGAACCTCGTCCTCTCGCCGGAGGTGAGTGTCTATCTTTCCCAGAGCGGGGTGCTCTCGCCGGACGGGAGATGCAAGGCTTTCGATGCCTCGGCGGATGGGTATGGCCGAGCCGAGGCCTGTGGCGTGCTGGTGCTCAAACGCTTGTCGGAGGCCCAGGCCCAGGGAGACACCATCCTGGCGGTCATCCGGGGCTCGGCGGTGGGGCACGATGGCCCGAGCAGCGCGTTCACGGTGCCCAATGGCGTGGCGCAGCAGGAGGTCATCCGTCAGGCATTGCGCGGCGCGGGAGTGCCGCCAGCGGAGGTGAGCTACCTGGAGGCGCACGGCACGGGGACGGCGATGGGAGATCCCATCGAGGCGGAGGCGATGTGGGCGGTGCTGAGGGAGGGGCGCAAGGGTGGGGAGTCGCTGTGGATGGGCTCGGTGAAGACGAACATCGGCTACCCGGAGGCGGCCTCGGGCGTGGTGGGGATGATGAAGGTGGTGCTGGCGATGCAGCACCGGGAGCTGCCGCCACACCTGCACCTGAAGAATCCCAATCCCTATATCGACTGGGCGGAGATGGGGGTGAAGGTGCCGGTGGAGCTGACGCCGTGGGAGCCGACGCAGGACCGGCGCATCGCGGGGGTGACCTCGTACGGGCGGACGGGCACCCTGGCGCACGTGGTGTTGGGGGAGGCGCCGGCGCGGGTGGAGGTGAAGCGGGAGGTGGATCGGCCGGAGCACCTCCTGGTGCTGTCGGCGCGCGGCGAGGAGGCGCTGCGTGCGCAGGCGGGCCGTTACGCGCGCTTCCTGGAGGCGGGCGGGGTGGAGCTGGGAGACGTGTGCTTCACGGCCGCGGCGGGGCGGGCGCACTTCGAGCACCGGCTGGCGGTGGTGGGAAGTGACGCGCGAGAGATGCGCGAGCGGCTCCTCGCGGTGGAGGCGGGGCGCGACGTGGAAGGTCCGCGGCCGGGCCGGGCGGGAAGCCTCGCGCCGAGCGTGGCCTTCATCTTCGGTGGGGAAGGCGGGCGGTACGCGGACATGGGCCGGGTGCTGTACGAGACGCAGCCCGTCTTCCGTGACGCGCTGGAGGAGTGCGGGGCGGCCCTGAAGGGCGTGCTGGAGAAGCCCCTGCTGTGGGTGCTGTGTGGCCCCGAGTCCGAGCGGGTGAAGGAGGAGGCGTACGGGAGGGCGGCGGTCTTCGCGCTGGAGTGGGGCCTGTCGCGGATGTGGCGGGCGTGGGGCGTGGTGCCGCGGGCGGTGGTGGGGCGGGGGGTAGGGCAGCTGGTCGCCGCGGTGGATGGGGGCGTCTTCGGCCTGGAGGAGGGGCTGAGACTGGCGGCCGGTGGGCCGTCCCAGGCGGAGGCCTACACGGCGCCCCAACTGCTCTCGTTGAACGAGGAGACGGAGCAGGCGCTCCGCGAGCACGGCGTGGACGTGTGTCTGGAATTGGGCCCGAGACCGGAGGGAAGGCCCGAGGCCGGTTGGCTGACTTCACTCCGGCGGGGCCGCTCGGAGTGGGCGCAGATCCTCGAGACGCTGGGGATGCTGTATGTGAAGGGGGTGAAGGTGGACTGGGAGGCCTACGACGCGCCCTACCACCGGCGCCGGGTTCCGCTGCCCACCTATCCCTTCGAACGCCAGCGCCATTGGCTCACGTCGGCCCGATGAGGGAGATCGCGAGCTGGCGGACCTGTGGGCCATTGAAAGGCTTTCGCAACTCCGTCAGCAATTGGGACCTGCCGAACTCCTGGACGAGCTCTCCCCAGGAGTAGTCGGAGTAGGCCGAGCAGAGCACCACGCGCAGCGAGGGAGACACCAGGCGCAGCCGTCTGAGTGTCTCGGCGCCATTCCAGCCGGGCGGCATCCGGTAGTCGAGGAAGATGAGTGAATAGGGGTGGCCCCTGGTCAGCGACTCGTTGACCTTGGCGACCCCCTCCTGACCCTGGAAGGCCGAGTCCACCTCGAACTCCGACTCGCTGGAGGGATGGTCCTGCGCGGGATTCGAGCCGAAGAGCGCCTCTTCCAACTCGTCCAGATCATCCCGGCTCTTGCGCGGCTCCGGGCAGAGGATCCGGCGGAAGTCGGTGTGGATGGCCTCGGAGTCATCGATGACGAGGATTCGCTTCTTGCTGACGCAGTTGCTCATGGGGTCTCCGGGGCGGGAACGAAGGGGATGTCCAGGGTGAAGGTGGCGCCACGTCCCGGCCCTTCGCTGTGGACGTCCAGTGAGCCGCCCAGCTCCTGGGCGGCGAGGGCGCTGGAGTGCAGGCCGAAGCCATGTCCATCCGGGCGGGTGGTGAAGCCATATTGGAAGATGCGCGTGAGCATCTCCGGAGCGATACCCATTCCGTTGTCACGGATCTCGATGCGGACGTGCTCGTCCCGGGTATTCTCCATCCTCACGCTCAGGAGCCGCTCGTCCCGTGGTACGCCATCCATGGCGTATTTGGCATTGCTGACCAGGTTGACGAGGATCATCAAGATCTTGTGTTTGTCGGCCAGCATGGGAGGCAGGGGGACGATGTGACGCTGCACCTTGACCTGGTGGCGGGTGAGCCCGGCCGAGTTGATGCGAAGGGAGTCTTCCAGCAGGTCGGCGAGGACGACGGGCTCGTGGACCCGGGGAATCCTGGCGTAGTTCTGTTGAACCTTGACGATGTCGCCGATGTGCTCGGTGTAGCGGCCCACGTCGTCGAGCAGGGTGATGACCTCATTGCGCTCGTCCTGGAGATTCTGGCTCAACCGGGACAGGAAGGGCATGACGTGCCGGCCGCGCTCGTCCTGGGCGAGGTAGGTGGCGATGCTGGCCTGGTTCTGCTCGAGCATGTTGGCGACCCGGCCCACGTGCTCCAGCCGCATCTCGCTCACCCGCTCCTTGGCGACCTGGGCCGAGGTGTAGACGCTGTTGAGCACGTTGCCCACGTTGTGCAGCACGTTGGTGGCGATCTCCGCCATGCCGGCGCGGCGGGCCGTCTGCACCAGCTGCTGGTGGATGTTCTTGAGCTCCCGGGTGCGCTCCTCGACGCGCTGTTCCAGGCCCTCGTTGGCCTGACGCAGGGCCTCCTCGCGGCGTTGGATCTCGTCGGCCATGAGGCGGAAGGAGCGGGCCAGCTGTCCCAGCTCGTCACCGCGGGATGTGTCGAGCTCGACGTGGAAGTCGCCAGCGGCGACACGGCCGGTGGCCTGGGTGAAGGTGAGCAGGGGTCGGGTGACCTGTTGCTTCAGCACCCAGTACATGATGGCCAGCTCCACGACGAGGGCCACCAGGCCGAGCAGCAGCACCTGGCGCGCCGCTTGGAATGCGGGCCGGGACACCACGCTCTCGGGGAGCACCGTGGTGAAGTACCAGCCGGTCCCCTGCAACCGGGCCGTGGCGATGTACTCGCCGGACTCCGGCAGCTCCAGCGGTGTCGGGTCGTCCGGACGTTCCTTCATCCGCTCGAAGATGCGGTGCAGGTGCTCCCGTGGCGCCGTGGACTCGGACGATGTGGACATCCCCTCCTTCTGTCCGGGGTAGGCGATGAGCTGCCCGTTCCCGCGGAAGATGACGTTGTAGGCGCCGGGGAGGTGGTCCGCGATGGTACGGCCCAGCAGGTCCGAGAGGGGAACGTCGTGACTGACCGAGGCGACATGCCGGCCGTCCATGTCCAACGGCGTGGTGACCGAGGTCAGCGACTGGCCGCTCACCGTGTCCACGTAGACGCCGGACCAGGCCGTCATTCTCCGCGGATTGTTCTTCGGCAGGCTGATGGGGAAGTAGTCCTGGTCGATGACGGAGTCGGTGGGCGCGGCGTCCCTGCACCAGGTGGAGCGCTCCGGCCAGTAGAGCGCGATCGGCCCCTCGGGCAGGGTGATGTAGCTGTCCGTGAAGCGCGTGTGGAAGGCGGGTCCGTACTGGGCGAGCACGTCATGGGAGGCGACGAGCCGGCGGCGCAGATCCGCGTCGACGGTCACTCCCCTGGGGACGAAGACGCACACCATCTTCGTGCCGTCGAAGCTCTCGGGGCGGCTGCGCACGGTGCCATCGGGCAGGTGCGCGAACAGGAGCTCGAAGCGGGTGCTCACTTCCTCGGGGGAGAGGGCGCGGATCCTCTCCTCGAGGGCCTGCTTGAGGACGACGTGATTGTCCTGCGCCAGCACGAAGATGCTCTGCTCGCGCTGCGCACGCTCCGAGACATGCTGCTCCAACTGCGCGAGGGCCTCGGTGCGCAGGGTGCTGAACATGTGGAAGTAGCTGAACAGGGTGCTCAGCGCGATGACGACGGCGATGCGTACGCCCATGTGGATGAGCGTGGAGCGGGCCAGGGGTGCGCGTGGACTGGGGGATGGCTGCATGGCGACCTGTCAGCCTGGCTCCACGGGTAGCGAGCGCACGGCTCAGGCGCTGTCTGCATGTGCCACGGTGTACGTCCATCGGGAGTTCGGCTGTGGCAGTTCGACAGCAGACCGCCCGCCGGAATTCCGCCCCGGGGCGGGCGGGGACCTGCCTGCCCCCCATCTTTTCTGGGCCGCGTCCGGGGGGGCTACCCCGGGCTTCGAGGCTCGGTGAGGGCGAGCGCCATCTGCCGCACCTCCTGGCCGTTGAAGGGCTTGCGCAGCTCCCTCAAGACCTGGGATTTGCCGAACTCCCGCATGAGCTCCGTCCAGGAGTAGTCGGAGTAGGCCGAGCAGAGCACCACGGGGAGCGAGGGAGCCACCACCCGGAGGCGCTTGAGCGTCTCGGCCCCGTTCCAGCCCGGCGGCATGCGGTAGTCGAGGAAGATGAGCGAATAGGGGCGGCCGGCGGTCAGGGACTCGGTGACCTTGGCCACCCCCTCCTGGCCCTGGAAGGCCGAGTCCAGCTCGAACTCCGGCTCGTTGGGGCCCTCGCCGCGAGTGGGAGCCGCCGGGCCGAAGAGGGCCTCCTCCAGCAGGTCCAGGTCGTTCTTTCCCTTGCGCGGCTCCGGGCAGAGGATCCGGCGGAAGTCGGTGTGGATGGCCTCGGAGTCATCGATGACGAGGACTCGTCTCTTGCTGGCGGACTGGCTCATGTCATCTCCTGGGCAGGACGGAAGGACCTCTCCCGGGTAGAGGTGACGCCCCCCCCTCCTGGCTCGTCATGGACTTCGCGAAGGCGTGCGAGAAGCGGAGCGCCAGGACGGCTGCTGGCGCTTGTCGCATGCTGGCGGATGCTCCCTCTTCCGTAAAGGGAGCGGTCCATTTTGGGGAGAGCCGGCGTTACATCCGGTACGTGAGCTTCAGCCCGCCAATGGCCAGGGCCCGCTCGGCGCCGAGGACGGGCATGCTCGCGCCGAGCTCCGCGCCGAAGTGCTCGCCCGCGCGGAAGCGCAGCCCGAGGGCCGGCGCCACGTAGTCGAGCGCGGCCCGGTGGCCGAAGTGCACGTTGGCGTCCAGCACGGCGGCGAAGCCGCTGCAGAGCGCGTACTCGGTGCCGACGTTCACCAGGAAGCCGACCCGGGGCAGCGCGGCCGCGGCGCCCAGGCTCATGGCGGTGTCCACGCCCGCGTACCCGTGCACCTCGAAGCGGTTGACGGGCCGGTACAGCACGGCGGCGCCCACCTCTCCGCCTACGGTGCGCATGCGCGGGCTGGCGAAGGACGTGGGCAGCTGGAGCCGCACGCTCGGGGACACCACGAGCGGCCCACGCGTCAGCGCCATCCAGGTGCCGCCCACGGTGAGCTGCCCGAGCGAGATGACCGTGCCGGTGAGGGTGGCGTTCTGCACGTACTGGACGCGCAGGGCCTCCAGGGTGGCGAAGACCTCCAGGTCCGGACGCACGGCGAGGCTGCCGGAGAGGAGGCCGGCCCCGGTGACGGCGCCATAGAGGTTGGCGGTCTCGATGATGGCGCCGCCCTGGACGCCGAAGCCCGCCTCGGTGCGGGGACAGGCGCGGCGGCCGGTGGCGACATCGGCGGACAGGAAGCCGAAGGTGACGGGGCCCTCGGCGAGCGCGGGGGAGATCCACTCCTCACACCCGCCCTCCGCGCGGGCGGCGGCGGGCAGGAGCAGCAGGGCGACGAGGGAGACGAGCAGTCGGGACATGTTCACGATGGACCCTCGATTCACGGAGCGGCCACGCCGGGGGCATCGAAGCGTCCGTTGCCGTTCCGGTCGAGGAGGAAGGGGTTGGTGAAGGCCATCGGGTAGCCGCCGGTGACCACCTGGGCGAAGTGGAAGAGCGGATCCGCCTCGCTGGAGGGGGGCGCGGGGGTGCGCAGCGGGCCGTAGGAGGAGTCCTTGGCGATGTCGTTGCGATCCACCACGCCGTCCCCGTTGTTGTCTCCGGTGTCGGGGATGCCATCCGGACCCTCGCCCGCGGGACCGCCGAAGTCGGCGGCGGGAGGCAGGCGGGTGCCGGCCTCCACCACGAGCCATGCATCACCCGAGCGGACGAGCAGCTCGGAGAGGGGGATGTTGCCCTCGTAGCGCACGAGCCCGGCGGTGACGACCGGATCGATCGGACCGGGATTGAACGGGTCGAACGCATCGCCCGGGGGGGAGATCGCCGCGCCGTCCAGCGTCTTCACGACGACGCCATTGACGATGATGCGCACCTCGTCCAGGGGCACCCAGGGGGCGGCGGAGACCTTGAGGTGAAGCTTCGCGTCGGCCGAGGGCACCAGGGGCGAGGTGCCATAGCGCCCGGGTCCGCTGGCGGTGTCGATGGTGGCCTCGATGATGGGGCCGTTGGTGCCGAAGGAGGCGCCGGCCTTGAGGGCGGCGTTGAAGCGGGCGGTGTCGAACCCGGTGCCAGGGCGGGTGTTCGCGTAGACGATGTTGCGGGGCACGCCCACGGTGTTGTCGGTGAGGCTGTGCGAGTCGCTGTTGGCGGTGCCCGTCACGAGCTGGCCCTGGCCGAGCGTGTAGAACCAGAAGGCGCGGTAGGGCAGCAGCATGTCGTTCTGGGTGCCGTTCATCACCTCCTGGGCGTGCTGGCCGTTGTTGGCGAAGCCACCCTTGGGCGAGCGCACGTACATGCCGGCGCTGGTGCCGTCATCCCGTGAGGGCAGGTTCTCGAGCGTGTTGATCGCGAGCGCGCGCGGGTAGCCCAGGTCGCGGCCGAACTCGGCGTCGGCCCAGGGGTGGTTGAGCTGGGCGATGAACTGATCTCTCAGGGCGGGGGGGGCGCTGGCCTTCACGCGGTCCATCAGCTCACCGGGCTCGACGAGCTCGTCCGACGGGGCGCCGTTGCGGGCCTTCGTCGGGTCGTACTCGAGCGGCCAGAAGTTGTAGTGGCCCACCACGAGGGGGATGTCGTAGCCGGGGCGCTTCATCCAGAGGATGTGGCCGGTGGTCTCCAGACCCACCACGGTGCTCATCTTCTCCTGCAGACCCAGGCTCTGGACGACCTGGCCGTAGTCATAGATGACGTCGTGGTCGGTGGAGACGATGACGTCCAGGTCCGTGGCGGCGAAGGACAGCACGCGGTCCAGGTCGGGGATGGAGCTGTCGAAGCTGGCGCCGCCGTGCACGTGCAGGTCCGCGCCCACGGTGCCGGAGGGCTGGAGGGGCAGCTTGCGCAGCTTGAAGGTGAGGGTGGTGTCCTCGGCGCCGAGCGTGACGGTCTCACGGGCGAGCGTCCAGAAGGGGCCCTTGAAGGTGTAGATGTGGAAGCGGCCCATGGGGGCGTCCACGGAGGTGTCCATGGGGGCGTTGCCGTTGACGAGGAAGCGGTTGCACGCGGGCGAGGGGCCCGGGGGAGGACCGAGCCACGGCGCGCACGTGCCGAAGCGGCCATGCAGCGAGCCCTCGGTGTCCTTCTGGATGGAGGCGTCCACGGGGACGACGAAGACCTCTGCGGTGAGCTTCTGGCCGGGGTGGTCGGCGTCCTCCACCTTCACGGTGAGGCGGGTGTTGCCGGGGACGGCGAGCGTGCCCACGTCGGTGTCCGCGTCCACCTTGTCGAGCTGCCGGTCGGCCACCTTGCGGCCGAAGGCGTGCAACTCCACGGCGTAGGCGCGGCCGGCGGGAACGCGGGCCTGGAAGTTGCCCTCCTTGTCGGGCGTCACCTGGGTCCACGGGATGCGGGTGCTCGGGTCGGCGGCGAGGTCGCCCTCGCTGATGATGACGCTGACCTCGCGGCCGGAGGAGAGCGGCGCCTGGCGGCGGGTCACCGTTCCGCGCAGCGTCACGTACTTCTCGCCATGGAGCTTCTGCCGGGCCTCCAGGGCCAGGTCCGCGGCGCTGGCCACGTCGCCGCGCTCGGACACGGCGAGGAAGCGCTCGAAGACGAGGTAGTCCCGCGAGGCCACCACGGTGCGCGGCAGACCGGCGGAGGAGATCTGATCGCTCTGGAAGCCCTCGAGCACGTCCGTCTTCCCGCAGGAGACCTCGGCGTAGCTGCTGGGCGGATCGGAGGAGAGAGCGGCCGTCAGGTAGGGGAACTTGCGGAAGGCGTCACCGATGGTGAGCAGGCTGAAGGACGGGTGCTGGTAGCCGGTGCCCTGCGAGGGCGTGAAGGGCAGGGCCTCGCGGCCGCTCCAGTAGAAGCCGTCGGCCAGGGCCCAGAGCTGCGGGTCCACGGAGGTGTTGAGGACCTCGGTGCGCACGCGGATGCCGGGCTCGCACGGGCGCATCTCGTAGAGGGTGGCGATGGGGAACTCGGGCTTGCCATCGAGCGTGCCGCGCAGTTGGACGGCCACGCGGTTGGGGCGCTCGTCGATGATCTCCGCCGAGGTGTAGTGCGCGGCATCCGCGGGGAGGATGCCCACCACCTGGAGCACCTGGTTGAGGCCGTCGTTGTCCTTGCCGCGGGCGCTCAGGTCGAGCAGCGCGCCGCCACCGGGATCCAGCAGGTGCGTGTTGCCGATGCCGGCGATGACGGCCACCGCCCGGTCATTGCCCAGGAGGATGTCGCCACGGGCCGCGATGGCGTTGAGGCCACCGGGCACGGTGTTGGCGCCAGCGGTGGGGGCATGGCTGCCGGCGCGCTTGTCGTCGGGAGTGAGGACGCGCACCTCGAGCTTCGAGCCGGAGGCGGCTTCACAGGAGTAACTCAGCTTCTCGCAGGGGCTGACGACCCGGCAGCCATCTTCATTGCCGAGGCAGCTCTCCTTCTTGCAGCCAGCGAGCGTGAGTCCGATGAGGACCAGGCCCGAGGCCAGGAGGCGGAGGGGGGAGGACATGGTTGACCCTTGTATCAACCTCCGAGGTGGTTCCTCCAGTAGCTCAGGCCGTGCGCGGCGTGGCACGAGTCGCCGATGAGGTCCAGGTACGACTGGGGCTGCGTCGTCTTCAGTGACTCCATGTCGCGGAAGGCGCCGGACATGTCGAGTCGACGCACCGCGCCATCGAGCAGCGCGCGGGCCTGGTCCACGGCCTGGGCCTGCGAGGGCGAGGGCTTCCAGCGCGTCTCCTCGCGGAAGCGGCCGAGCGTCTCGAGGAAGTGCCCGTAGAACTTCACCATCTGTACGAGCACGGGCAGGCGGTACTGGGGCGGGGCGGAGGAGAGGGCGGCGTCGTACTGCCGGGACTCGGAGGCGAGCCGGTAGAAGAGGACGTCCACCTGCGCGTCGAGGCGCGAGCCCCACGCCTTGCGCACGGAGGGGTGGCGCGCATGGGTGGCCACGGCCTGGAAGAGGTGCAGCCCGCCACAGGGGTGGGCGTAGATGCCCTGCTTGCGCTTGGGTACCTGAGGCAGCCCGGCCTTCATGCCGGCCATCAGCTCCGACTGTTCACGTTCGAGCAGGGCGAGGGCCTCGTCCATGACGGCGTCGAAGCGGATGCTCTCCCCAGCACCGTTGGTGAAGGTGGAGCCAGGGGGCAGCACGTGGGAGAGGGCATCGAGCGTCCAGGCGCCATGGGGTGAGAGGGCGGAGTCGCGGCGGAAGTCGCGCTTCAGGTCCTCCACGAGCGTACCGAGGGTGACGCGGCCCCAGCCTGCCTGGAAGGCCTGCGAGAGCGGGTGGCCCGCGAGCAGGAGCGTCTTCACCTGGAGATTCGGGTGGGGCTCGACGGGGGTGCCATCGGCGGAGAAGGCCTCGAAGCGGAGGTCCGCGTTCGGCCCGGAGCCCTCGCGGCGGAGGAAGTCCGAGACGATGACGTTGGCGGCGGGGCGACCATCGCGAGCCTTGAAGGAGCGGCCCTCGAGGGTGATGCCATGGGCGAGGGCCCAGGGGTTCTTGGGGTCGGAGGCCCAGGTCTGGCACTGAGCGCGGAGTACCTCCTCGGCTGGGGGCCGGGCGGCCGGTGTGGCCACGAGGACAGCCAGTAGCGCGAGGGTGACAGAAGCCATGGGTCGTCCTTGTTCGCGAGAGAGAGCCTTGTACTATTGACTCATCAATCAATCACCCCGAGGAGCCACAGCGACCATGCCGAATCCGTTCACAGAGGAGCATGAGGCATTCCGTAAGACGGTGCGCACGTTCGTGGAGAAGGAGATGACGCCCCACGCCCTGGAGTGGGACCGGGCGGGCATCTTCCCGAGGGAGATCTTCCAGAAGTGCGGGGAGCTGGGCTTCTTCGGCATCAACCACGATCCGAAGTACGGCGGGAGCGGGCTGGACTACTGGTACGTGACGGCGTTCACGGAGGAGCTGACACGGAGCCGGAACGCGGGCGTGAACATGGCGTTGCTGGTGCAGGGGCAGATGGCGACGCCGATCATCAACGAGATCGGCACGGACGAGCAGAAGCGCGAGTTCCTGGCGCCGGCGCTGGCGGGCGAGAAGATCGCCGCGTTGGGCATCAGCGAGCCGGGATGTGGCTCGGACGTGGCGAGCATCCAGACGACGGCTCGCCTGGACGGGGATGACTACGTCATCAACGGCTCGAAGATGTGGATTACGAATGGAACGCGAGCGGACTTCATCACGCTGGCGGTGCGGACGGGGGGGCCGGGGTACGGGGGAGTCTCGTTGGTGACGTTCCCGACGGACGTGAAGGGGTACGGGGTATCGAAGAAGCTGGACAAGGTGGGGAACCTGTCCTCGGACACGGCGATCCTCTACTTCGAGGACTGCCGGATTCCGCGCCGCTACGTGCTGGGGGAGGAGAACGAGGGCTTCTACCACATCATGACGAACTTCCAGGGAGAGCGCCTGGTGGGAGCGCTGTGCGCGGTGGGGGGGATGGAGCGGATGATCGAGGACGCGCTCCAATACGGGAAGGAGAGGCAGGCGTTCGGCAAGTCGCTGCTGGGGTTCCAGGTGTGGCGCCACAAGCTGGTGGAGCACATGGCGGCGATCGAGGCGGCGAAGCGGCTGACGTACCACGCGGTGGACGTCTTCAACGCGAAGGAGAACGCGGTGAGGGAGATCTCCATGGCGAAGCTGTTCGCGGGAGATCTGGCGCAGAAGGTGGCCTACGACGTGCAGCAGTTCTTCGGAGGGATGGGTTACATTGAGGAGACGCACATCGCGAGGGCATGGAGAGACATCCGGCTCATCACGATTGGAGGAGGCACTTCGGAGGTGATGAAAGAGATCCTCTCGAAGATGTCAGGCTTCTAGAACCGTGTATGCCCCCTCTCCCTCTGGGAGAGGGCTGGGGTGAGGGTAAAGGGTTCCTCACTGGGGAGCCCGCGAGACGGAGCTGGAAGCCGTGGCCTCGATCTCCTGGCTTTCAGACTCGGAAGAGGGAGGCCCCGCGCAGGGCAGCTCCACCGTGAAAGTAGCCCCCTCACCGGGCTTGCTCTCCACGCGGACGGCGCCACCCAGGGCGGTGACGATCTCGTGCACGATGTAGAGCCCGAGCCCGAGTCCCCCATAATTCTCCGAGGAGACGGCCCGTTCGAACCGCCCGAAGATATGAGGCATGCGGTCGGGAGCGATGCCAATGCCCTGGTCCTTGACCACGAGGCACGCGGTGCCGCCGTCTCGAGAGAGCGAGAGCTCGATGGGGCGGCCAGGAGCGAACTTGATGGCGTTGGACAGCAGGTTGCCGATCACCTGCTCCAGGCGGCTGCGATCCCAGCGGCCCGCGACCGTCTCCTGGACGTGAAGAGTGAGCGGACACTCCGCGCGGGTCAGCGACTCGCCCTGGCGCTCGACCACCTCCTGAAGCACGGCGGACAGATCCACCCATTCGAGCTGGAGGTGGAGGCGCCCGGCGTGGATGCGCGACACCTCGAGCAGCTCCTTGATGAGTCCGGCGAGCTTGCGCGTCTGCTGCTCGGCGGTGCGCAGGGCGCGCTGAGCGGTCTGAGGCAGCTCGGAGGCGGCGCGTCGCATGAGGCCCTGGACGGAGAGACGGAGGGAGGTGATGGGGGTGTTGAGCTCGTGGGAGGCGACGGACAGGAAGTCGTCGCGCAGGTGGATGGCCTCCTGGGCCTCGCGGTACAGCCAGGCATTGTCGATGCAGACGGCGGCCCGGCGTGCCATCTCCTGTGCGATGTTCAGCTCCGCCTCGGTGTAGCGGCGCCTGGCGCCGGACGACACGAAGAGGATGCTTCCGAGCGTCTTTCCGCGGGCGACGAGAGGAACGACCATGCCCGTGCGAAACGAGATGGTCCGAAGGATGTCGAAATACCGTTCATCCCGGCCGAGGTTGGCCTTGCGCACGACCGCCTCGTCGAGATTGGCGAGGAGCACGGGCTGGCCCGTGCGCAGCGTGCGGGCGATCGGCTCCGGTGAGCTCCACGTGGGGGGGTACTTCTCCGACATCTCGCGCAGCAGTTGCTCCTTGGCCGGCTCCATATGGGCCAGGGCCACCCGGCGTATCCGCCCGTCCTTCTCGACCACGTCGACCACGCACCAGTCAGCCAGGTAGGGGACGACCGAGCGGGTCACCTTGGCCAGCGTCGTCTCGAAGTCCAGGGACTCGGACAGGGTCAGGCTCCACTCGGCCAGGAAGCGCACGGCCTGCTCCGCGCGCCTGCGCTCCTCGACCTCGATGCGCAGCTGTTCGAAGAGGAGGCTGTTCTCCAGGGAGATGGCGATCTGGGAGGAGAGCAGCCGCAGGACGCGGACGCGCTCGGTGGTGAAAGCGCGGGTGGCGAGGTTGTTCTCGAGGTAGAGAACGCCCATCGTCCTGCCGGGCCGTTGGATGGGAATGGCCAGGGCCGACTTCACGGCCTGCCGGACGACGTAGGGGTCGGAGGAGAACCGTCCTTGATGGGCGGCATCCGCCAGGACGAGGGTCTCTCCCGACCGGTAGGCGTGTTCGATGACGGTGCTGGGAACCTGGTCCGATTCCTCCAGGGAAGTGTGTACCAGCGAGACGGGCTCGGAGACCGTGCCCACCGCGCGCACCCGGAGCGAGTCCTTCTCCTCGAGCACGAGCGCGCCACGCTGGGCTCCCGCCGCCTCGAGACACACGCCCATGAGCTTCTCGAGGAGGCGCTCCAGGACGACCTCGCTGACGAGCGTCTCGGCGGACTTGAGGAGGGTGAGCAGATCGAGCGTGGAGCCCGCTGGCCCGGGACGCTCCGAGGTGGGGGCCGGAGTGTCCCAGCGCGTGGGTTCGACCAACGTCAGCTCGGGGAACTCCTCCTCGAGATCCGACACCTTGGCCTGAGCGCCCCAACGGGCATAGCCCTCGAGGGCGGAGCGCAGATAGCCGTGGGCGAGGCGCTTGCCGCCGACGGAGAGGTAGTAGCGGCCCGCCAGCTCGCTGGCGAGTGCTTCCTCGTGGAGGAACTGCTCGCGATGGGCCGCCTCGATGGCCTGGTCGTAGAGCCTCAGGGCCTCCAGGTGATGTCCCTCGATGCGGGCGAGCTCGGCACTGATGAGCTGGTGCTTGTGGCGGTAATTCTCCGGGCAATTCTCCGCCCAGATGCCGAGCTGGCGCTGGTTGGCCACCAGCTCCTCCATCAGGTGGGCCTTTTCCTCGGGCGGGGCCCTGTCGTAGCGGGCCGCCAGGGTGAGCGAGGTGTAGAAGTTGTGCTCGGTGAGGAGGTGCCACCCTCTCAGGTAGGCGAGGAGCTCGCGGGTCCGCCGCGACATCTCCCACGCGTCCTCGACGTCTCCCAGGAAGTAGGACACCTGGTGGCGCTGAATCCAGTACATGCACAGGACCGTGGGCACCTGCCGGTTCGTGGCGAGGAAGGCCTCCTCGTCGAACGTGTCATCCCCGAAACGGGCGTGCTCGTGAGTGCGATCCTGCAGGGATCGGATGGCCTGACGAAGGCTGATGAGGGATTGGATCCGCCAGAGCAGGCCGGCCTTCCGGACATAGGCCAGGTCGGTCTCGATCTCCGAGAGCACCTGAGGGAGCGCGGTGCCCATCGCGAACAAGGTGTTCACCGACGCGGGGAACGTATAGGTGGCCAGGTGGAGATCGCCGCTCGCCTGCGCGGAGGTGAAAGCCTGACGGAGGAACGGAATGCTGGTGCGTAGGGGCGCCCTCCAATGGTTCACACCCAACGCGAACGTGACCAGCGTCCTGCTCGTCTGCCGGAGATCCGTGTAGCGCCGGCACAGCTCCACACCCAGGCGTCCGAAGGCGTGACCGGTGGCGTAGTCACCCAGTGCCGACGAGAGAATCCCTCCATACACGGCATACGACGTGGGCGCGTAGCGCGTGTTGCCATGCTTCAACGACAGGTTGACGACGCGGGTGTTGATGAAGGCGAACAACTCGGGATCCATGTACAGGACCGCCACGCCCGTCTCCGTCAGCAGCCGCATGCAGGCCAGGTGCTCCGGATCCTCGGAAGTGGGTTCCTCGAGGATCTCCTCCATGGAGCGGCCCCGCCTGTTCTCCTTCACCCGGGCGAACTCGGCCACGAGGGCCTGGGGGGTGTCCTGCTTTTCCGGCAGCTCCATGCCGAACAACCGCAATCCCTCTCGTCCCCACTGGAGCGCCTCCGGGAAGGACTGCCTGATCATGCTGGCGAGAATCCGGAGGATGTAGAGATCCGCCTTCTCGAAGCGCGACGTGGAATGGAGCAGCGCGGAGGAGATGAACCGCTCGGCGGACGCCAGATCGCCCACGAGGTACGCACACTCCGCCGCCTCCTTGTGGAACCGGAGGGTCTGCTCGTAGCTCGTCCGCCAGGCCTCCGCGGGGAGGAAGCCGATGCCGCGGGTGAGGTACCCGAGCGCGGAGCGGAAGGCCGCCGAGGCCTTGGCCTTGGCTCCCGCGCGGAAGTTGAGCTGGGCCAGCTCCAGCCGCTCCGCCTCACCCGTCACCAGGTCCGCGCCCAGGTCGAGCTGATCCACCATGTCGAAGAGCCGCTCGTCCTGCTCACGTTCCAGGGCGGCCCGCATCTGGCGGCCCGCCTCGAGGTGGAACCGCTTCTTCTCGTCCTCGGACAGGAGCGAGTACGCGGCCTGCTGGACGCGGTCGTGCGCGAAACGGTAGGTGGTGCCCTGGGGGAGGAGGAGCCCTTCCTGGATGGCGCTCAAGAGCGCTCCGGCCGTATCACCCACGGGCCTCCCCACCAGCGCGGCGAGCAGTGAGAGGTCCACCTGGTGCCCCAGACAGGCCGCCACCTTCAGCAGTCCCTGGGTCCGCTCGGGGAGCCGGCGGATGGTCGCGAGCATCAGCTCGACCACGTTCTCGGTCACGTCCACCTGGGCGATCCGCGAGAGCGTCCATTCCCAGGTGCCGTGGTTGACGTCGAAGCTCAACAGGCCGGCGTGGTGGAGGTACTTCAGGAAACGGGTGACGAAGAGCGGGTTGCCCGCCGTCTTGCGCAGCACGAGCTCCGCCAGGGGCCGGACGTCGGAGGGCTCGCGGCGCAGGGTGTCGGCGCAGAGTGCCGTGAGCGCCTCGAGATCCAACGGGGACACCGCGATGACGTGGATGAAGATCTTCCTCTGCTGGATGGCCTCGAGGGCCCGGGTGATCGGATGCTCCGGTCCGACCTCCTCGATCCGGCAGGAGCTCGACCACAACACGTGGTGCGAGTCCAGGTCCGAGGCGAGGTGCTGCAAGAGCTTGATCGAGGCGGGATCGGCCCACTGGAGATCATCCAGGAACAGCACGAGGGGCCGTTCCGGGGTGGCGAATGCCTGGATGAATGCCTGGACGGTCAGGTGGAGGAGGCGCTCGGCCTCCGTGGGCATGAGGTCGGCCAGGGCAGGTTGTGGACCGAGGAACTGCTCCAATTCCGGGACGAGCCCGAGGATGAGGCGGCCGTTGGTGCCCAGGGCCTCCAGGAGCCGGTGCCGCCACGTGTCCTGGACGTCGGCCGGTTCCTTCGCCAACCCGTCGAGCAGCCCCTGGAAGGCCGCCACCAGAGGGGCGTAGGGCACGTTGCCCTGGAGCTGGTCGAACTTGCCGGTGAGGAACCAGACTCCGCGCCCGAGATGTTGGCCCAACTCCCGGATGAGGGCCGACTTGCCGATGCCCGCCGTGCCCGTGAGCATTACCCGTTCACTGGTGCCCGTCCGGACCCGTGCGAGGATGGCCTCGAGCTGGGTCAGCTCGCGCTCGCGTCCGTAGAGCCGCTCCGGAATGGGAAGTTGCCGGGCGGAGTCGAGCCGGCCGAGCTCGAACGGTTCGCTCATGCCGGAGGTCCGCTTGCGCTTGCGCGCCTCCTGGAGATCGGCCAGGAGCGAGTCGGCGCTCTGGTAGCGCTCCTCGGGCATCTTGGCGAGCAGCTTGAGCACGAGCGCCGAGAGGAGCTCCGGGACCTTGGGGTTGGCGTGGACGGGCGGCAGGGGAGGCCGGGCCAGGTGGGCGTGGACGAGCTCGATCGGGTCGGAGGACAGGAACGGAGGCTGACCCGTGAGCATCTCGTAGAAGGTCGCGCCCAACGAATAGAGGTCGGCCCGGTGATCGACGAGCCGATCCATGCGCCCCGTCTGCTCGGGGGCGACATAGGGCAGCGTCAGTTCGAGCTCGCCGAGGATGTTCGCGGGAAGGGTGGGCCCGGCGACCTTGGTGGCGATATCGAAGTCGATCACCGTCAGGTGGCCGGGCCCTTCCTTGACGATGATGTTGGTCGGGTTGATGTCCCGGTGGATGACGTGGTGCCGGTGGAGGGTCCCGAGGATCTCCGCCAGCTGGATGGCCATCTCCAGGAAGATGTCGGGCTCGAGCGGATGGTGCTTCAACCAGTCCCGGAGGTCGCCCGGACCCGCGTCCTCGAGGACGAGCGCGGGCATCCCCTCCACGTCCTCCAGGGCGAGGGCCCTCACCACGCCTGGAGCCCCCAATTCCGCGAGCTCGCGAAGCAGCTCGAATTCGTGGCGGAGCATCTCCGTGCTGCTGAGGGCGAGGGAGCCCTTGCGGGCCAGCTTGAGGACCAGGGAGTCATCGCCTCCCTTCCAGAGACGGGACACGCTGTAGCGGCGTCCTCGGTAGATCTCTTGCGACAGCCCCATCTCGACCCCCAGGGTCTGAACATTCGACCGGGGTTCCCCTCCGGGGAAGTGTTCCCGGCGGTTCTCCTCCCTCACTTCTTCTTGAAGAGTGCCTCCGCGGCGGACAGGAATGCGTCCTTGCCCTGCTTCGCGTGCAGGCCGCCCTCGCCAACCTGGAAGAGCTCACAGAAGTTGGCTTCGTCCTTGTCCGAGGGGACCTCGGCGAAGGGCTCCTTGCACTGCTTGGCCACCGTCTCGTCGAAGTGGCGGCAGTTGCGGCAGGAATGAACCTCCTCGCCGCAGTGGGGGCACGTGTCGCGCCGCCCCACCTGGTTGCCCACGATGTCGAGTTCGCGTCCGCAGTGCGCGCAGCCTGGCATGCTCCACCTCCCGCTCAGGGGTGGACCCAGTCTATGCCAGCGCGCCCGCCTCGCCGCGAGCCTCCTACGAACGCGAGGGACGGATGGCCGCTCGCACGGGCACCGGCTCGACCGCCGGAGCCGACTCCAGCTCGCCCGCGGCCTCGTCCAGCTCTCCGTTGAGCCGGCGCAGCATCCGCAGCACCCAGGCGCACGCCGCCGCGAGCACGGCCACCATGACGCCCAGCTCCTGCCCACGCTGCCACACGTGCGCCCGCTCCATCACCGCCCGGCGCTTCGCGAACGTCTCCAGCTGCTGCGTGGCCAGCGTGTCATTGAGGCTGCGCGCGTATTCGCTCGCCTGGGCCTTGCTCCGCTCCAGCAGCCAGTCCGCCTCCGAGCGCAGCAGCTCCGCCCGATACCAGCACCCCACCGCGCACGCCGCCGACAACAGGGAGACGAACACCGCTGTCGTCACGCTGAACAGTCGCATGACCCCTCCGGACCGCCATTTCCACGGATGCCGGACACCCGGGACTGCTCCGGCTTCCCGAAGACAGTAGCCGATGGTAGGGAGCCCTTCCGCCATGGGCAAGCCCTACCGTCCGAAAGACCACTATTTCAAGAAAGCCAAGCAAGAAGGGTTGAGGGCCCGCTCCGCCTTCAAGGTGGATGAGATCCTCAAGCGTTTCCCCTTCTTGAAGAAGGGCGCCTCGGTGCTCGACCTGGGCGCGGCGCCCGGAGGCTTCCTGCAGATCCTCGCCGACGCGGTGGGCCCCCACGGTCGGGTCATCGGGGTGGACATCGTCCCCATCCGGCCCTTCTCCCAGCCGTACGTGAAGACGGCGGTGCTGGACGTGCTCGCCGACGACTTCGACGCGAAGCTGCGCGAGCTGTACGACGGGCCCTTCGACGCCGTCATCTCCGACATGGCCCCCAAGACGAGCGGCATCCGCACCACGGACGAGGCGCGCAGCCTACGGCTGGCCCGCAAGGCACTCGAGGTGTCCGTGACCCGGGGCCGGCCGGGCTCGGCCTTCGTCGCCAAGCTCTTCATGGGCGGCGAGTTCGAGGAGTTCCGCGACGAGGTGCGTGCCAGCTTCGAGGAGGTGAAGCTGGTGCGCCCCGAGGCCACCCGCGGCGCCAGCATGGAGGTGTACATCGTGGGTCTGCGCCGCAGGGCCCCTCCCCCGGTGGCGACGGGACCTACCCCCTCCTAGACTGAGCGGTCTCATGCGGCCCACGGATACCTTCATCGTCGAGGAACTCAACGAGGCCCATGGCTTCGCCCGCCTGCGCTCGGAGAGCGGCGCGGGTCTCTTCCATTGTGGGCTCTTTCCCGAGGTGCCCGGGGGCGAGCTGAGCCCCCTGCGGCTCCAGGTGGGAGATCGTGTGTCCGGCTTCCGGCGCGGTCAGACGGTCTCCCACATCCAGTGGCTCTCCCGGGCCGCGCCGCCCGAGGCGCTGGTCCGGCGGATGGAGGAGGTGTTGCGGCTGCTCGCGTCGAGGGGGCTGCCGGTGGAGCTGGCGCCCGAGTCGCTCGCGGATCATCAGTGGCGCGAGGGCGCGGGCAGCCCGCTGCTGGAGGCGCTGAAGCCGAAGCTGCGGCTCTTCTTCGACTGGGAAGCGGCGCACCCCTTCGAGGACGAGCGGCTGCTCGACCGTGTGGAGCAGGCCACGCAGGAGCACATGCCCGGCTTCTCGGTGCTGCCCATCCCCGGACAGCCGCGGTTCCGGGTGGAGCCCGGGTCGCTCGTCATTGTCGGCGGCGAGCCGGACTGGGACGAGCCGGCCCGGCTCTTCGAGCCGCTCGTGGGGCACATCAACCGGGAGCTCGGGAGCACCGGGGCCCAGGTGCGCTGGGTGCCGGTGCGCGACAACTGGGTGCTCGCGCCTCTCGAGGTGGTGGACCTGCTGGTGGCCAACGGCGTCCTGCAGGGGCGGGCCTCGGCCTGAGCGTCAGGTCAGGAGCGAGGACTGGCTCGCCACGCGCTCCACGCAGGCCGCCACGTCGTTCATCGGCGAGTTCACCACGCGTCCCACCTCCCAGGCCTCCAGGGGCTCGTCCTCGTTGGGCACCAGGAGGGGTTGCAGCACCGCCGCCTCCTGCGGCTCCGGACGCAGCCACACGTCCCGGGCCGCGGGCGACAGGATGACGGGCATCCGGTCGTGGATGGGGGCCATCAGCGCATTGGGGCCGGTGGTGATGACGGTGCAGGTGCGCAGCACCTCGCCGGTGTCCGGGGCGGTCCACTCCTCCCACAGCCCGGCGAAGGCCAGGGGGTGGCCATCCTTGCGGCGGAAGAGGTAGGGCGTCTTGGGTTTCGTGCTCTGCTTCCACTCGAACCAGCCATCCACGAGCACCAGACAGCGGCGGCGCTTGAGCGCGGAGCGGAAGCTGGGCTTCTCCGCCACCGTCTCGCCGCGGGCGTTGATGAGCTTGTTGCCGATGGAGGCCTCCTTCGCCCAGGAGGGGATGAGGCCCCAGCGGTAGGCGTCCAGCATCCACTCCCCGTCGTTGATGACCACGGGCATCAACTGGGTGGGGGCGAGGTTGTAGCGGGGGCGCTCGAGGGCGGTGCGGATGCCGGTGAGGGCGAACTCACGAGCGATCGCCAGGGCGGGGGTCTGGATGGTGACGCGGCCACACATGGTGCGCAGTATGCCCCGCCCGGGTGGGGCACTCCACAAGCCGGCCCTCCGGGCGCGGTCTGGCGCAACTGGTCCGATTGTCGGACCAGTTCGTGAAGAGCGCGCCCGGGAGTCACTTCCCGGATCCCGGGCGGGCGGGCTGTGTCTAGAGTGCCCACATGTCGCCTATTCCGAGCCCCCGGATGCTTGCCGCCCTCGTGGCGGTCGCCGTCCTCGTCCTTGCCGCTCCAACCGCCCAGGCGCAGTCGCGGGCCGTGCCCACGTGGAAGGACATCGACGCGCTGGTGGAGCAGCAGAAGCTCGACGCCGCCGTCCAGGGCGCCGAGGCCCGACTGGCCCAGGCCCGCTCGCGGAGTGACGAGGAGGAGTGGGCGCGGGCGCTCGTGCGGGTGGTGCAACTGCGCACCGGGCTCCACGGGTACGAGACGGCGGTGCGCTTCCTCCAGGAACAGCCGTGGCCAAAGGGCCTGCTGCCGCGCACCACGGTCAACCTCTATTACGCGAGCGCGCTCATCACCTACGTTGGGCAGTACGGCTGGGAGGTGCGCCAGCGCGAGCAGGTGGTCTCCGGCGGGCCGGTGGACCTGAAGCGGTGGACGGCCGAGCAGATCTTCACCGAGGCCCGGCGCGCGCTCGCGGAGGTGTGGGCGGAGCGGGAGCGGCTGGGCGCGCAGAAGGTGGGGGCGCTCGCGGGCGTCCTCGAGCCGAACACCTATCCCCCCGGGATTCGCGGCACGCTGCGCGACGCGGTGACGTACCTCTGGGTGGAGATGCTGGCGGACGAGAACCAGTGGCGTCCAGGGCAGTCCGATGAGGCGCACCGCCTGGACATGGACGAGCTGCTGCGGGGCTCTCCGCGGGTGGACCTGGTGGGGCCGGCGGAGCACCCGCTGCGGAAGCTGGCGGCCGTGCTGGGAGACCTGGAGGCGTGGCACCTGGCCGCGGGCCGGCGCGAGGCGGCGCTGGAGGCGCACCTGACGCGCGGCCAGTTGCTGCACGAGTCCTTCGACGAGGAAGCGGACAAGGCCCGCATCCGCCGTCACGCGGCCGAGTTCCTGGAGGGCTACCGGAACGTGCCGTGGTGGGCCATGGGGCAGGGGTGGCTGGCGGAGCTCGAGGCGTCCGGGGAGCGGCCGGCGCGCGCGCACGCGATGGCGAAGGCGTGCGTGGCGGCCTATCCGGAGAGCCTCGGGGGCCAGCGGTGCGCCCGGCTGGTGGCGCAGCTCGAGGCGCCGGAGTTCTCGGTCGCCAGCATGCGCGCCGACGGTGCCCGTAGACGCTCCATCGAGGTGACACACCGCAACCTGCCCCGGCTGCACTTCCGGGCCTATGTGTATGACCTGGAGTCGCGGCTCGCCGGGGGCAACCTGTTCGAGGGTTTCCTGGGGGGTGAAGGGGGCAAGAAAGGCTCCTTGAGCCGCCTCATCGCGCGCGAGCGGCCCGTGGCGACCTGGAGCGAGTCGTTGCCGGCGACGCCGGACTACCGGTCGCACCGGACCTTCGTGGTGCCTCCGCTGACGGAGCCGGGCAGCTACCTCATCGTCGCCTCGGCGCGCGAGGACTTCCAGGAGAAGGGCAACGAGGTGGTCGCCACCCTGATGGCGGTGACTCCCTGGGTCTTCATCACCCAGAGGGACCCCCAGGGCCGGGTGGAGGTGCGGGTGATGGAGGGAGAGACCGGCCAGCCCGCGCCGGGCGTGGAGGTGCGCCTCGTGCAGGCGGGCGATGGGAACCAGGTGGTGCGGACGCTGAAGACGGACGCGCGGGGCGAGGCCGCCTTCACCGGGCTGCCGGAGCAGAAGAGCTCCTTCGTCGTGGTGGGGCGGGGCCGGCAGGTGCTGCTCGATGCGCAGTCGTACTACGGGTACAGGCGCCCGCCGGAGCGGGAGCGGATGGCTGCGCTCGTCTTCACGGATCGCTCCGTGTACCGGCCGCTGCAGAAGGTGGCGTGGAAGGTGGTGGCCTTCCGCGGGAGTGGAGAGCAGGCGCGCTACCGGACGCTGCCGGGGCAGCGGCTGACGGTGTCGCTGATGGACGCGAACGGCCAGCCCGTCGAGAAGCGCGAGGTGAAGACCAACGGCTTCGGTTCGGCGGCGGGCGAGTTCTCCGTGCCCGCCGGGCGGCTGCTCGGCATGTGGCGCGTGGATGCCAGCCTGGGCCAGGAGAACCTGGGCAACGCGGCGGTGCGCGTGGAGGAGTACAAGCGGCCCACCTTCGAGGTGACGCTGAAGGATTCGGACGCGGCGCTGCGCCTCAACCGTCCGGCCACCTTCCGGGGCGAGGCGCGCTACTACTTCGGGCTCCCGGTGACACGGGGCACGGTGCGCTGGAGCGTCCGTCGCGAGCCCCTGCTCCCCGTGTGGTGGCGTACGGTGGGGGGTCCCTCGCTGCACTCGCGTGTCGTGGCCAGTGGCTCTTCGGCGCTGGGGGAGGATGGGGGCTTCCAGCTCACCTTCACCCCGGAAGCGGATGAGCGGACGGCGGCCTCGCGCGACTTCTCCTGGCGCTACCGCGTGGAGGCGGATGTGACGGACGAGGGCGGGGAGACACGCTCGGCGGACCGGGCCTTCCGGCTCGGCCTGGTGGCGGTGGAGGGTCGCGTGGACGCGGACGAGGAGTTCTTCCGCGAGGGCGTGGCTTCCGAGTTGCGGCTGACGCGCTCCAACCTCGACGGAGTGCCGCTGCCTGGGGCGGGGCGGTGGCGGCTGGTGGCGCTGAAGCAGCCCTCGCGGCCCGTGATGCCCGTCGAGCAGCCCGTCGTGACGCCGCCCGGGTTGCTCGTGGACGCGGACGCTCGGAGCACCACGCCGGGAGACTCGCTGCGGCCCCGGTGGGGGACGGGAGAGGCTCCGGTGGAGGAGGCCCTCCGGAGCTGGGCGGAGGGCGAGGAGATGGCGCGGGGCGCGGTGGCGCACGATGCACAGGGGCTCGCCCGGGTGAAGCTGCCCGCTCTGCCCGCTGGCGCCTACCGCGTGCACTACGAGACGGAGGATGCCTTTGGCGAGCGCTTCACCACCTCGCGCGAGGTGCTGGTGGTGGGCGAGCGTGCCCCGATCGCGCTGCCAGCGATGCTCCGGGTCGAGCGCACCACGGTGAAGGTGGGAGAGACGGCGCGCGTGCTGGCGCTCTCCGGCTTCGAGGGCCAGCCGCTGTTCCTGGACCTCTACCAGGGAGAGCGGCTGGTGCGGCGGCGCGTGCTCACCGCGGGGAAGGACCCGGCGGTGGAGGAGCTGCCCGTCACCGAGTCCCTGCGAGGTGGCTTCACGCTCGCGCTGGTGGCGGTGCGGGACTACCAGGTGCTGCGGTTCGTGCAGCCGGTGTTCGTTCCCTTCGACGACAAGGAGCTGCAACTGGAGTTCGCCACCTTCCGCGATCGCCTGCGCCCAGGTGCGAAGGAGACGTGGCGGGTGACGGTGAAGGGTCCCCAGGGGGCGAAGGTGGAGGCGGGGGCCGCCGAGCTGCTCGCGTATATGTATGACCAGTCGTTGGATCTCTTCGCGCCGCACTCGCCACCGAGCGTGAGCCATTACTACCCGCAACGCGCGCAGTGGGTGGACCTGAGCGCCAGCTCGGGCGAGGCCCCCAGGCAGTGGCTCTACGGCGAGGATTTCGGGAGCGTGCCGGAATGGACCGGGCCCAGGGGGGACAGGCTCGTCATAGAGAGTGGATATGGTGTGGGTGGACCGGGGCGGCGCCACATCCCGCTGTCGCTGACGACGGGCTCCGGGCTCCTGTTGAGGGGGCGTGTCGCCATGATGGAGGAGTCGAAGCCCATGGCCAGCGCCCCGAGGAGGGTGTCCAGGCGGAATGCCAGCGGTGACGTGGCCCTGCGGGAGGCCGCGGTGAGTGGAGGCGGAGTCCCTCGCGAGCAGGCCGCGACGGCCTCCACGCCCGCCGTTCCACCGGAAGCGGTGCGCGGCAACTTCGCGGAGACGGCCTTCTGGGTGCCGCAGCTGCTCACGGGGGCGGACGGCTCGGCGGTGCTGGAGTTCACCGTGCCGGACTCGGTGACGGCGTGGAGCGTCTGGGTGCACGCGCTGACGAAGGACCTGAAGGGCGGCTCGCTGCAACGTCAGACCCGGAGCGTGAAGGAGCTGATGGTGCGTCCCTACGTGCCGCGCTTCCTGCGCGAGGGGGACCGGGCCGTGCTGGAGGTGGTGGTGAACGACGCGGGGGAGCGAGCGCTGGAGGGCACGCTCACGCTGGACATCCTCGATCCGGAGACGAACGCGAGCCTGCTGTCCCGCTTCGGCGTGGAGAAGGCGCGCCAGCCCTTCCGGGTGGAGGCGGGGAAGGGGACGACGGCGCGCTTCCCGCTGACGGTGCCGGCGGAGCTGGGCCCGGTGGCCTTCCGCGTCACCGCGCGGGCCGGGGACTTCAGTGACGGCGAGCTGCGCCCGCTGCCCGTGCTGCCCGGACGCATGCACCTGTCGCAGTCGCGCTTCGTGGCGCTGCGGGGCGGGGAGCGCAAGCGGATGGAGTTCGCGGACATGCGGCGGGGGGACGACCCGAGCCTGAGCCACGAGCAGCTCGTCGTCACGGTGGATGCGCAGCTCTTCCACGCGGTGCTGGGGGCCATGCCGTACCTGATGGACTACCCGTACGAGTGCACGGAGCAGACGCTCAACCGCTTCGTGTCCACGGGCATCGTGTCGAGCCTGTATGGCCGCTACCCGGAGGTGGCGAAGCTGGGGAAGTCGCTGAGCACTCGCACCACGCGCCTCGACACGTGGGATGCGGCGGACCCCAACCGGAAGATGGCGCTGGAGGAGTCGCCCTGGCTGGAGCAGTCGCGGGGCGGCAAGGACGAGGGCCTCCGGTTGGCGAAGGTGCTGGATCCGGAGGTGGCGAAGGCCGAGCGGGAGACGGCGCTGGTGAAGCTGCGCCAGGCGCAGACGTCGGGGGGAGGCTTCCCCTGGTGGCCGGGAGGCCCGCCGTCTCCGTACATGACGCTCTACATCCTCCACGGGCTCGCGCGCGCGGCGGATCACGGGGTGGACGTGGACCGGAACATGACGACGCGGGCGTGGGAGTACCTCGCCAACCACTTCCGCGCCGAGTACGCGGAGAAGATGCGCAAGGAGGGCTGCTGCTGGGAGTTCCTCACCCTGCTCGGCTACGTGGCCTCGAGCTTCCCGGACGCCAGCTACACGGGCAACGCGCTCACCCCGGAGGAGCGCGCGAGGATCCTCGACTTCGGCTTCGAGCACTGGAAGGAGCACTCGCCGTACCTCAAGGGCTACCTGGCGCTGACGCTGAAGCGGGCGGGGCGGGTGGAGGACGCGCGGCGCGTCTTCGCGAGCGTGATGGACTCGGCGAAGACGAGCGAGGAGCTGGGCACGTACTGGGCGCCGGAGGAGCGCAGCTGGCTCTGGTACAACGACACCACGGAGACGCATGCCTTCGCGCTGCGCACGCTGCTGGAGCTGAGCCCGGAGGACGCGCGGCGGCACGGGCTGGCGCAGTGGCTGATGTTGGACCGGAAGCTGGGGCACTGGAAGTCCACACGGGCCACGGCGGAGGCGGTCTACGCGCTGGTGAAGTACCTGGAGCGCGAGGGCGCCCTGGGCGTGCGCGAGGACGTGAAGGTGACCGCGGGCGGCAGGACGGTGGCCTTCGCCTTCTCGCCGTCCGAGTACACCGGGAAGGGGAACCGGGTGGTGGTGCCGGGCCCGGAGGTGAAGCCGGAGACGAGCAGCGTGGTGGCGGTGGAGAAGACGGGGAAGGGGCTCGCGTTCGCCTCGGCCACCTGGCACTTCTCGACGGAGCGGCTGCCGGAGGAGGAGCGGGGGGACTTCTTCGCGGTGTCACGCCGTTATTTCCTCCGCGAGCGGGTGGGGACGGAGGCGGTGCTGCGCCCGCTGGAGGAGGGGACGAGGGTGGCGCCGGGTGACGAGGTGGAGGTGCACCTGTCGCTGCGGACGAAGCACGCGGCGGAGTACGTGCACCTGAGAGATCCGCGAGCGGCGGGTTTCGAGCCGGCGAACACCGAGTCGCGGCATCGGTACGACCTGGGGATTGTCTGGTACGAGGAGCCGAGGGACTCGGGGACGAACTTCTTCTTTGAGTGGCTGCCGGCGGGTGAGTACACGTTCCGTTACCGGCTGAGGGCGAACATGGCGGGCACGTTCCGGGTGGGACCAGCGACTGTTCAATCCCTGTACGCGCCCGAGTTCACGGCGTACTCGAAGGGCGCCGTCCTTTCGGTGGGCCGCGAGTAACCGAGCACAGGACTTCAATGAGCACACTGCAAGAGCGGATCGAGAACTCCGAGCTGTTGGCCAAAGTGGTCCCCGTCGAGGAGGCGGTGAAGCACGTCACCGATGGCTGCACCGTCGCCATCAGCGGCTTCACCAAGTCGGGCGAGCCGAAGGCCTTCTTCCCGGCGCTCGCCCGGCACTTCGCCGCGACGGCGCCCCAGTCCCGCATCACCCTGCTGAGCGGCGCCTCGCTCTCGGATGACGTGGAGGGGCCCATGGCTCCCTTCATCCGCAAGCGCGGGCCGTACATGTCCTCGGCCATCTCGCGCAAGCTCATCCACTCGGGGGAGATGGACTTCACCGACGTCCACCTCTCCGCCTTCGCGCGCAACCTGATGTACGGGTTCTACGGGGACATCGACGTCGCCGTCGTCGAGGTGTCCCGCATCCGCCAGGACGGCAGTGTCGTCCTCTCCTCCTCGGTCGGCGTCTCCGCCGAGGCGCTCGCCCGGGCGCGCAAGGTCATCCTCGAGGTGAACACCGCGACGCCGGACTACACGGGCTTTCACGACATCGTCCTGCCCGCCGTGCACCCCAAGGTGGGCTGGCCGCTGCCGCTGGTGAACGTGCGCGACCGCATCGGCACGCCCTACGTCGAGTTCGATCGCAGCAAGGTCGTCGCAGTCGTCGAGTCCCGCACGCCCGACCACCCGGTGCCCTTCAAGGCCGCGAGCGAGACGGACCGCCGCATCGCGCAGAACGTCGTCGACTTCCTCATGCAGTGCCGCGCGCAGTTCGACTGGGGCAAGCGCCTTCCCCCCATCCAGTCCGGCGTGGGCAACGTGGCCAACGCCATCATCGGCGAACTCTACGCGTCCCCGTTCCAGAAGATCCGCTTCTGGACCGAGGTCTTCCAGGACGGAATGCTGCGCTACGTGGAGGACGACGCGAAGTTCGAGAACGCCTCGGCCACCGCGGTCTCCTTCTCGGCCGAGGGGCGCAAGCGCTTCATGGAGCTGTTCGAGCGCTGCCGGGACAAGCTGGTGCTGCGGCCCATGTGGCTGTCCAACAGCCCGGAGATCATCTCGCGCCTGTTCGTCATCGCGATGAACACCCCCATCGAGGTGGACATCTACGGCCACGTCAACTCCACGCACATCGACGGCTCGCGCATCGTCAACGGGCTGGGTGGCTCGGGAGACTTCTTCCGCAATGCCTACCTCAGCATCGTGCACACACCGTCCACCCGGCGGCTGAAGGACGGGCGCACGGTGAGCTGCGTGATGCCGTACGTGCGGCACATCGACCACACCGAGCACGACATCAAGTGCGTCGTCACCGAGCACGGCTACGCGCTCAACATGGACATCCGCTCGCCCAAGCGGCGCGCCGTGGACATCATCGAGAAGTGCGCGCACCCGCACTTCCGCCCGCTGCTGCACGCCTACCTGGACATGGCGGGCGCGGGAGACGAGCCCCGGCCCACCGACATGAAGGCCCTGGAGGGCTGGTGGAAGGATTACGACGCGGCCTGCCGCGCCTTCCCCCAGAGCGGGTCTACGCCCGCCGCAGAGTGATGACGGCGAGCTCCGCCGGAGCGCCCAGCCGGGCGGGCGGTCCAGTGGTGCCGGCGCCGCGGTTCACGTAGAGCCACGAGCGGCCCTGCCGGTACAGCCCCGCGGTCCAGCGGGAGACGAACCGGGCCAGAGACAGGCGGCGGACGCCCGGGACTCCGAGCTGTCCGCCGTGCGTGTGGCCCGAGAGGGTCAGCTCGACGGAGCGCGCCTGGGCCTCGGGAAACAGGTCCGGGTCGTGGGCGAGCAGCACGGTGGGAACGCCCTCGGGCCGCTTCGCGAGCGCCCGAGCCACGTCGTGGCGCGAGGTCCAGGTGTCGTCCACGCCCGCGACGTACAAGCGAGCCCCTCCCCGCTGGACAACCACCCCCCGGTTGCGCAGGACGGTCACGCCTTGTCGTTCCAGCTCCCGGACGAGGTGCTCTCCGTCGGTGAAGTAGTCGTGATTGCCCATGCAGGCGAACGCACCATCCTTCGCGCGCAGGCCACCGAGCGCCCGCGCCACCGCCTCGACGTGCGATGAGCCGTGGGTGATGAGGTCTCCGGTGACGGTCACCAGGTCGAGGTCGAGGGCGTTGAGGCGCGCGACCCAGGAGGAGACGCGGCTCTCGGGTGCATGCGGGCCACAGTGGACGTCGGAGAGCTGGCCGATGCGGTAGCCGTCCAGCTCGGGCGAGAGCCCTTCCACGTGGACCACCCGCTTGCGGAGCCTCGGCCGGCCGAGGACCGAGTCAGTACCCAGGACGAGCGCGATGGCTCCGGCCACGCCCCAGGTCACGCCCCGGGGCAGGCCCGCCTGGACGGCCAGGGCGGCGGGGAGCATGAGCACGTCGAACACCGCGCAGGCGGCCCACCAGCCCAGCGCCAGATAGGTCGACAGCGCGGGAGCCGTGGTGTGCCAGGGGCTCTGCAACTGACGCAGGTAGGGGAACGAGACCGGCACCGCGACGGCCAGGGGCAGGGGCGTGCGCGTGAGCCAGCAGAGCCAGAGCACCGTGGGCAACTGGACGAGGGTGACGAGGAGGGTCGCGAACAGTTGGAAGCGACCCCGGAGTCGGGTTCGGCCGGACATGAGAGCAGATGTGTAACCCGCTCGCGCTCCGCCCGCCCGGGTGCGTCGACCGCTACCTCACCGGGCCAGCGCGTGGCCCATCAACCATTCCAGGCCGCCCTGGTTCTCGCAGTCGGACTGGTTCGACACGAAGTGCTGCCGCTGCTCGGCGTTGTAGCAGCGGTAGAGGGGCAGGGTATTGGGTTGAGGGTCCTCGAAGATCCACCCGGCCGTCCTCAGCTTGGAATACCCGTCCGCCGCGCAGTCGGCCAGGAGGTGGTCGGGGTGGCCGGGCCAGTCGCTGACACAGTCCTCCAGCTTGACCGTCGCCAGCGTGGGATGCGGCTTCGTCATCAGGTAGCCGAGGAAGCCCTCGTACACATACGCCCCATCGTTGTTGGGGACGGGGGCCGTCGTGCTCCAGCGGTCGCTGGCGGCGGCGTTGTACCAACGAGACAGTGCGACGCCGACCTGCGGGGTGACGGGAGTGGGGGACATCCACATCCAGACGTCGCGGAACACCAGATAGCGCTTGTCGAACCCCTCACCCGGCTGGACGTAGGTATAGGTCAGGGTGAACGGGTTGCGAATCTCGTTGTCGACATTGTCCTGACTCAGGACGCTGGGATAGGCGATGACCTCCGTTGGC